>CAYOQB010000012.1:0-52485 GCA_964406035.1 uncultured Solibacteraceae bacterium
GACAGCGGGTCCGCGTGGGGTCGAAGAACTTCACGGAGCAGTTGATCCTGGGGGAACTGCTGGCACTGCAGGTGGAGCGCAAAACCGGCCGGGAAGCCGCGCGGCGGTTGAACCTGGGCGGAACGCTGGTGGCCACCCAGGCGCTGCAGTCCGGCTCCCTCGACCTCTATCCGGAGTACACCGGAACGGCGCTGGCGGCCGTGCTGAAGCAAGATCTTACGGGCGATGCCCCTGCGATCCTCGCCCGGGTGCGTAAGGCGTATCGCGAGCAGTACGCGGTCGAGTGGCTGGACCCGCTGGGGATCGACAACACCTTCGCCATGGTGGTGCGCGGCGAGGACGCGCGGAAGCTCGGGTTGCAAACGCTGAGCGACGCGGCGGGGGTGAAGAATTTCTGGAAGCTGGGCGCCGGCTATGAGTTCCAGGAGCGGCGCGACGGCCTGCCGGCGCTGGCCCCCTACGCCATTGCCTGGGCCTCGCCGGTGCGGACCATGGATCTGGGGCTGCTCTACACCGCGCTGGAACAGCAGCAGGTGAATATCGCCGCGGGTAGCGCCACGGACGGGCTGCTGGCCGCGCGCGATTTCGTAGTATTGGAAGACGATCGCCGTGTGTTTCCCGCCTACGAAGCTTGCGTCGCGGTGCGGCAGGACGCGATGGCGGCGTTTCCGGGCTTGCGGGACGCGCTGTCAGCTTTATCCGGCAAGCTGTCGAACGAAACGATGCGGCGGCTGAACCTGGAAGTCGACGGCAAGCATCGCGACCCGGCGCAGGTGGCGCGCGAGTTCGCGGATTCCTTGTGACGGTGTTTATCCTGTAACAATGCCGTTGTTCGACATGGTTGGCGTCGGCCTGAACGCGACCGACACGCTGCTCATTCTGGAAAAGTTCCCCGCCTACGCCGGCAAGGTTCCCTTCGTGGAGGAGATCCTGAGCCCCGGCGGCCAGGTGGCTAGCGCGGTAATCACCGGGGCGCGGCTTGGTTTGCGGGCCAAGTACATCGGCACGGTGGGAGACGACCATCGCGGCGAGATCCAGCTCGATAGCCTCAAGGCGAGTGGCGTCGACATCTCCGACGTCGAGATCCGCAAGAACTGCGCGAACCAGAGCGCTTACATCCTGATCGACCAGTCCACCGGCGAACGCACCGTGCTGTGGCGGCGTCCCGAGTGTCTGCGGCTGCCGCCGGAGTCGATCACTGAAGCGAAGATCGCCTGCGCGCGACTGCTGCATATCGATGGACACGACACGCCCGCGGTGGCCAAGGCGGCGGAGATCGCCCGGAAGCACAAGATCCCGGTCACCGTGGACGTGGACACCATCTACCATGGTTTCGAGCAGGTGCTGCCGAATGTCGACTACCTGATTGCGTCCAGCGAGTTTCCGGGTCAGTGGACCAGCGAGCGCGATCCGATCAAGGCGCTGGCGATGATCCAGGAGGAATTCGGATTGCGTGTCGCCGCGATGACGCTTGGTGCGCACGGCGCCCTGGCGCGGAGCGACGGACGGTATCACTACTCGCCGGCGTTCGTGGTCAATTGCGTGGACACCACCGGGGCCGGCGACGTCTTCCATGGCGCTTTCTGCTACGCGATTCTCTCCGGAATGGCGGTGGACAGCGCGCTGGAATTCTCGAACGCGATGGCGGCGCTGAATTGCACCGCTCTGGGCGCGCGCGGCCGGATCGCGACGATCGCGGAAGCGCGGATGTTGATGGAGCGGGGGGAGCGCCGGACGCATCGCGAGTTTGCGGCGGCGAGCTCGGCGGCGTGGCCGCGCTAAGGATCGTTTCGGAAATTTCCGTACACCTATCGCGTGCCTTATTCCATCATCCTTGCTGCTGCGGTTGACGATGTTTGGGGAGTGACGCAAGCGGCTTCCCAGGCGTGACGCCGCCAACATGATGGTCGCCCAAGAGAACACCCTGACCGTGCTGGTGGTGGAGGACGAGCCCGTAATCGGGTCGCTGATCGAGACCACGCTTGCGGGGTTGGGACACAAGCCGGTGCTGGTCCGCAGCGGCGCGGAGGCGCTGGAGACAGCCGAAAAAGCGCGGCCGGACGTGGTGTTCATGGATATCGAGCTGGAGGGCGGGATGGACGGGATCGAGGCCGCCACCCTCCTGAGGGAACGTTACTCCCAGCAGGTGGTCTATCTGACCGGGGAATCGGATCCGCGAACGGTGGAGCGCGCCATGACCACCGAGCCGTTCGGTTACGTGGTGAAGCCGTTTACGGCGGACGGGCTGCGCAGCGCCCTGCAGATCGCGAGGCTAAAGCAGGGGGCCACGCCGCGAAGCCCCGATCGCCAGGCGTCTTATCTTGCCGTGCTGGAGAAGCTGCACGAGGGCGTGCTGCTGATGGATTTACGGCAGCGGGTCACGATGTTGAACGCCGAGGCGCAGAGGCTCACCGGGTGGAAGCTCGCCGAGAGCCTGGGGCAGCCCGCGCACCGCATTTTGCCGCTCGTTGCCGATGACGGATCGTCGCTGGCGGACCTGTGCGCGCGAGCCGAATCCGCCGGCGATTCGCTCAGCTTCAGCGTGTCGGGTTTGATTCAGGTGAGAGGCGGAGCGGAACGCCGCGTCAACGGCAGTCTCAGCCTGCTTCGCGAGGATTCCGGCGCCGCCAACGCGTTTGCAATCACCTTCGCCGAGCGGCAGGATCCGGGAGATCGGGAAACAGCGGCGGATCTCCAGACTCCGGACCTTGTCACATCCGTCGCGCCGGAGAGCCGGGCGATTCCGGCCGGCCGGGCGACCCGGGTCGAGCTGCTGCGGCGGAACGCGTTGCAGGCGATCGAGAAGCGCGTCCAGGAGCAGATCCGCTCCTTCGCGGTGCTGGTGATTCTGAATCAATACCCCACTTTTCACCGACGCTACGGGTCGGCGGCGGCGGAGAAGCTGCTGAATGTCTACACCGCGCATCTGCTGAGTCACATCGTGCCGCCGGATCAACTGCTGCAATGGAACGAGGGCAGCAACCTGCTGCTGCTGGATCGCCAGGCTGCCTACGACGTGGTTCGCAACGAAGTCACCACGCTTTGCAGCCGGCGCATCGATTACTACCTGTATGCGAAGGACCGCAGCGCTCTGGTAAGCCTGAGCGTGCAGTGGGCGCTGTTTCCGATTCTGGAAGCCAGCTCCGCGGCCAGCCTGGCGGAGCAATTCGACGCGATGTCGCTTTCGCTGGATTCGAGGCTGGTCAGGAGGTAGCCGCAAAAACAACAAGGGCGCTCCCTTAAGAAGCGCCCTCGGACCCCTGACTCACCTCGTTGTAAAACCTGAACCGAACGACGAACCCTGACCCTTTCCCACACGCCGACAGTTGCGAGGCAGCCGGTAACTTCGTTGCTTTCCTTCTAAGCAAGCAACGGACCACCCCGCGATCCCATTAGAATCAGTGATATGCCGCCGAGGCGTTATGAGTTTCCGGATTTCGGGCGTGGTCCCGCTCCCATAATCTGGAAACTGGCGATCCGCGCCGAGCCATGAACATCGAACTGACCTCCAGCGCCGGGGACGCGGGCGTCCGGCTCGACCATTTTCTGCAAGGCAGGATGCCGCAATTCAGCCGCTCCCGTCTGCAGCAATGGATCCGCTCGGGCCGCGTTCTGGTGAATGGGATCGCAGCCAAGCCGTCGTTGGAACTACATGGTGGAGAACGGGTTACCGTCGAGCCCGAGGCTCCGCCGCCGCTCCGGGCGGAGCCCGAGGACCTGCCCCTCGACATCCTGTACGAGGATGCCGACGTGATTGCCCTAAACAAACCCGCCGGAGTCGCCGTTCACGCGGGCGCGGGCAGTCATTCCGGGACTCTGGCCAACCGCCTGGTTCACCACTTCCGCAACCTGTCGAGCCTGGGCGGCGACCTGCGCCCCGGCATTGTTCACCGGCTGGACAAGCAGACTTCGGGTGTCCTGCTGGTGGCGCGCACGGACGCGGCACACCGGAGCCTGGCCGATCAGTTTGCGGGCCGGAGCATTCAGAAGACCTACCTGGCGCTGGTTCAGGGCCGGATGGAAAGCAGCAGCGGGTCCATTGATCTCCCCATCGCGCGCGACCCGGTGCACCGCACCCGGATGACGGCCCGGCTTGGCCGCGGAAGAACCGCGAGCACCACGTACCAAGTGCTGCGCGATTTTCAGAAGTTCTCGCTGCTGGAGGTGCGGATCGGCACCGGACGGACTCACCAGATTCGGGTGCATCTTGCGGCCATGGGGCATCCGGTGGCGGGGGACCGGCTGTACGGGGCGAAAGAGCCTGTTGATCTTCCGCCGGGGCGCTTCTTTCTTCACGCTCGGCGCATCCGGTTCCTCAGCCCGGCGTCTGGGGAACCGGTGACGGTGGAGGCGCCGCTGGCCCCGGATCTGGAATCGGCTCTGTTACGATTGAATTGAAAGCGACGTATGAAACTGGCCTGGCTCTTCCCCCTTGTGTTCCTGCCTGTCCTGGCGCAAGCGCCGTCCAAGCCGGCCCCGACGCCGGCGCCGGTGGTGGAACCGCGGGATCCGGATCGCATCACGCTGGACGTCACGCGTGTCAATTTCCTGTTTACCGTTTCGGATCGCAAGGGCCGCTTCGTCACCGATCTTGGCAAGGAAGACTTCGAGGTTGTCGAGTCCAAGAAGCCGCAAAACATCGTGGAGTTCGTGGCGGAAAGCGACCTGCCGCTGCGTCTGGCGATCCTGGTGGACACCTCGAACTCGATCCGCGACCGGTTCAAGTTCCAGCAGGAAGCCGCCATCGAATTCATCAATTCCGTGATCCGGCCGGATCGCGACCGCGCGATTGTCGTGAGCTTCGACACCGCGGCCACGCTGGTGGCGGATCTGACCGGCGATACGGAAAATCTGGCCAAAGCGGTGCGGGACATGCGCCCCGGCGGCGGAACTTCTCTTTACGACGCGATCTTCTTCGCTTGCCGGGACAAGCTGGCGCAGGATCAGCCCCGGCACAAGTATCGCCGCGCCATGGTGCTGCTGAGCGACGGCGACGATAATCAAAGCCGCTACACGCGGGAACAGGCGCTCGAAATGGCGCACAAGTCGGACGTGGTCATTTACTCCATCTCCACCAACCAGACACGGCTGGAAACCGATGGCGACAAGGTTCTGAAGTATCTGGCGCGGGAGACCGGCGGGCAGAGCTTCTTCCCCTTCAAGGCGACGGACCTGGCGCAGAGTTTCGAGAATATCGCCAACGAGTTGCGGCACCAGTATTCGATCCTGTACCGGCCGGAACCGCTGAAGACCGACGGTCTGTTTCACAAGGTGGACATCCGGGTGAAGGACCGCAAGGATCTGATTGTCCGCGCCCGCAACGGCTACTACGCGCCGCGCATGTAGCGGCTACAGTTGCGCGATGCGGCGGTGGACCGACAGGAAGTAAATTCCAATCAGGGACACGATGACGCCGGTGACAGCCAAGGTGGCCGGCACCGTGAAGCTGTTGATCAGCCAGCCGAGCACCAGGCTCCCGATGGGCATCCCCCCGCGAAAGGCGACATTGTAGACGCTCATCACGCGGCCGCGCATGTCGTCGGTGATGATGGTCTGCACGATCGAACTGACCAGCGCGAAGACGGAGATCAGGGCCGCGCTGCCCAGGAAAATAAACAGCAGGTTCAGCGGCAGGTAGGTGGACAGCGAAAAGGCGGTAATCAGGACGCCCAGCGAGATGAGCATGAAGAGCGCGGTGCGTCCCTGATGCGAGGTCTTGCCGAAGGCGGCGACAAACAAGGCGCCGGCCACGCTGCCGGCGCCCGAGGTCACCAGCAGCCAGGTATAGGTGTCCGAACCGCGATGGAAGACCTCCTTGACGAATACCGGCAGGAAGGTGAACAGCGGGAATCCGAACAGGGTCATGCAGAACGCCAGGACGATCAGGGCTTCCAGGCCGTTGCGATTGCGGATGAAGGAAATGCCCTGCTGCATGCTCTTGAGCACGGTTTCCGTGGTTCGCGGAGGTATGTAGGGAACGCGGATCATCAGCAGCGAAACGATCACCGCGATGAATGACGCGCCGTTCAGCGCGAAGCACCAGGTTGCGCCCAACTGCTTCAACGCAATTCCGCCCAGCATGGGCCCGATCACGCGCGCGAGGTTGAACTGGATGGAGTTCAGCGCGATCGCGTTGGGCAGGATTTCGGGCTTCACCAGAGTCGGAATCAGGGACATGTACGCGGGTCCGCCGAACGCCTGCGCCAGACCGACGATGAAGGAGAGGCAGAGGATATGCCAAACCTGCGCGTAGCCGGTGAAGAACAGTATCGCCAGGGTGAAGGCGCAACTCATCTGGACTACTTGCGAGGACAGCAGCAGCCGGCGGCGGTCCATGCGGTCGGCGAAAACGCCGCCTACCATGGACAGAAGAAAAATGGGGATCTGGCCCAGGAACGCGTCCAGCCCAAGATAAAGCGGCGAACCCGAGAGATCGTAAACCAGCCAGCTCTGGGCCAACTGCTGCATCCAGGTGCCGATGGAGGAAGTGCAGGCCCCCAGCCACATGATGCGAAAATCGCGATACTGAAACGCCTCGAAGACGCGGTGGAACCTGCCGGTGGGGCGGGGGGCGTGGGGCAGCGCGGCAGTTTCAGGGGAGTGGGTTTTCACGCTGGATCAAGTGGAGGATGTTGCCGTCGCGATCGGAGAAGAATACCAGCCGGTTCCCCTGGTTCACGTACGGCTCACCCAGGAATTGGACGCCCGTGGATCGAAGATGTTCGTATGCGGCGTCAAAATCCTCCACCATTACGGCCAGATGGCGCAGTCCGGGGTCGCGCATGCGGTTGGACCCGCGGTCTCCCTCCGCCGGAATGATCTCCAGCATCGCGCCATTGGGCGCCTTCACGAAATAATTGCCGTCGTACTCGTAGTTGATCCGGAATCCGAGCGTGTCCACATACCAGGAGGCGAGCCCTTCCGGATTCGGGGAAGCGATTGCAGTGTGTTCCAGGCCGCCGAACATGGGTTAACTCTAGGATTGTAGCACCGCCCGCCGGGCGGTCTCCTAGAAGACGGAGAAACAGAAGACCGAGTTGGAGCCTTGCGGCGTCAGCGCGTACTCGCCTGGTTCGAGAATTTCGCCGGCTTCGATACGGTACAGCTTGTCGCTCAAGCGGTCCACGGTGAGGCGCAGCGGACGGGCTCCGCGGCGCCCCCTGGAAATAGTCACCTGCCGCCGGCCGTTCTTGACTTCCATCTTGTACAAATCCATCTTGGGCAGCACCTTGGCGCTTTCGAAGATGAAGATCGGTTCGGGCAGCGGGGTGCGCACCGGCGAGGATGCCCCGGCAATCGCGTAAACGGCGTCGTCCTTGCGTGTTTCTTCGGTCGCCTGTCCCGACTCCACTTCGATCAGGCGAGTGGCATGGAGCAGGAACGGGACGTCCGGCTTGGGAGGCACGGGCCCGGTGTAGCGCTGGGCCCGTACAGCGGTTGCCGCGGCAGTAAGCAGAAGGAAGGTTCGCCGGTTCATCTGACTCCGATCTTAGTCCAGGAGATGCGTCCCAGGGCGGGACGGTTACCGGGACCGGGCCGCGGTGCTCTCCGGACGGTTCTCCAACTCCTCCAGCAGCCGGTCGAGATTCCCGTTGTCGAAGGGACGCGACAGCAGATAGCACTCACGGGAATCGAAGCTTCGCGCCAGATCGGCGTCGAAGCGTTCGCCCACGATAACGAAGGCTCCAATGTAATCCTTGACCACCTGGAGGAACTGCGCGGAACTGCGTCCCTTGAGCAGCACCGGGCAGACCATGGCGTCGAAACGCATGCGCTGCGCGAGGTCGGCTGCTTCCTCGGGATTGGCGGTGGGAACCACGCGATGGCCGCGCGCGCTGAGCGCGCTGACGGTGGCGCGTTGCGTTTCCGGCTCGGGATCGAGAACCAGCAGTGTCAGGGGCCGCGCCGACTTGCGGATTCCCGCGCCGTTCTGCGACGGCTCCGCGGGCGTTCCCCGCGGGGCGGGCAACTCGATCTCGAACATCAGCGCGCCGCCCCGGCTCTTGAAGCGCAATTCACCGCCGTGACTGCGGATGATGCCGCGCGCCACGCCCAGGCCCAGCGCGCCGCCGTCGGCGAACGGATCCACCTCGGAGTCCACGGAGCCGGCGGCGTAATGGAAGGTGACCAAAGCCCGCCGCGCGATCACGCCACTGGTGACCGTGACAGCCTTGTCGGAGGCCTCCGCCGCGGATTGCTCGGCATGGACCAGCAGGTTCAGGAACACCTGTTCCAACTGACTCTGAACTCCCACCACCGCGATGGTCTCGGGGGAGAGGCGGTCGACGAAGTGCAGCTCGCGCGCCTGCCATTCGGATTCGCGGAAGGAGATCAAGCTGCGCATCAGCTCATTGAGATCCACGGGTCCGACGGCGGCGCCGTCGGTGCTGGCGTAACTGACCAGCCGGGTAACGATGGCGGACGCGCGGCGGGCCTGAGCTTCCAGCATGTTCAGTTCGCCCTCGAGACCGGCCGCGCCACCCCGGCGCCGGGCCTGCTCGGTCAGGTGAACGATGGAATCGAGCGGCGCCCGCAACTCGGTGGCGACGCCGGAAATCAACTGCCCGGTGGCCGCCAGCTTCTCGGTTCGGAACAACTGCTCCCGCATAGTCTGCTGATCCTGCAGCTTCAGCGCCGTGGCTACCTGATTGGCCAGGTGCTGCGTGGCGGCTTGCGCCTCCGGTGAGAAATGCCGCAGGCCCTCGGAGCGGTCCACCTGCAAAATTCCCAGCAATTCGGTCTGGGCGAACATGGGCACGAACATCATGGCGCGCGGCAGGTCGGCTGTATCCATGCTGCGCAACAGCGGGGTCCGCTTCACGTCGGGGATGTTCAGCAGGGAGCGATTGCGGAAGCACGCGGAGACGGCGGTGGCCACGGCGGCCGGCGGATCGTCCACCGGGAAGGAGAAGGAGGCGGGGTCGCCCGCGCTGGTAACCCGCTCCATCATCTTGGTTTTCCGATGGTAAAGGTACATGCGCACGCCGCTGGCGTTGGTCACCTTGGGCAGCACCGCCTGGAGCTTGGCAAGGATCTCCGCGGGGGAACTGGCGGCCACAATTTGCTCGCTTAAGGTGTTCAGAGCGCGCATATTGCGCCGCTGCTGCGCCATTCGCGACTCACGCAGCCACCATACCCCGAGCACCACCGCCACACCGCCGAACGCGACCAGCCACATCCACAGCGGCAGCGCGCCACCGTCCTCGAGTTCGGAAAGCGAGGTCGCTTCGGGCAGGATCAGTTCGAAGAAATGGTTGTAAGGAGGGGTGTTGCAGAACTGGCTGGCCAAGCCGCGCACGCGGACGCGATCGCCCGCTTGCAGTTCGCTCAACCATCCCGGCGGCGGCTCCTTCTGTCTGTAGATGAAGACATTGAGGTAGTTGCGGCCGTCCGTGATGGCGATCAGGTCGCCACCCTGATTCTCGCCGATGGAGGCGACGCGGCCTTCCGTGACCACGATCAGCCCCAGATGGCGGAATCCGTTCAACGCGCCGAGGGAAACGGTTTTGGGAGCGGGCACCGGCTCGCTCGAGGTCCGCTTCATCTGTCCGGCTTCGAGCACCGGCGCGCCGTGGCGCTTGCGGATCGTTCCGTCCACCTCCAGCCAGTCGCCGGGGATCAAACCGTCGAACTTCCCCGGGGGACCTACCAGCGTCAGACCATAGTTCTCGCGATCCCGCAGCGACACGAGGAACTCGTTGTTCGGAGTTGCGATGGGCCGGGAGACCACCTGTCCGGCGACCCGAACCAGCTTTCCTTCCTGGGCGGGGGCGTAGTCGGGCAGCTTGCGTTCGGCCGCCTGCTGCAGGGTCATCTGCTGCTGGGCCGAAGCGAGTAAGCTCGCCGTCAGGGCGAGATACGCCAACCTGAGGAAACCGGAGGGCATAAAGGACTGCTGGTACTTCCAGTATATGGAACTGATCGTAAGATTTCGCTCCGTGTAACCTCGTAGGACTACGAGCTGCGAGGTACTGCCTGTTCAGCAGCAGCGTCCCCTGGCGTACTTCGCTTTCATTCTCTGGTCGGAAAAGGCACGCCAGGCCTCCGGCGACGCCACGCGACCCTCGGCTTCCAGGTAGCGGCGGTAGGGGCCCTCGTCGGCGATTTCGCGCAACAAATCGCGTATCAGGCGCAGAATCCTCATACTTCCTCCGAGCGAAGCTGGGAGAGCACAAATGGAGCTTCCTGGGTCCTCCGGTCGCGCGTCCCCTGAAGGATGCCGATCCAGATGCGCGCGGAGTCCAAGACTATCGTGCTCACCAGCAGCAGGAACAGCGCGCAGACGCCGGCGTTCAGATAGTTGTTGAATATCAGCGTGGCGGTGGTCGAGGTTTGCGGTCCTTGCTCCAAGGCCTGGGCCGCGGCCAGGAAACCGATTCGGGGCAGCGGTGAGAAGATTTTCTGCCAGGCTGCGGTGTAGGTGACGATCAGCAGCCAGGCCATAGGCGTCAGCGTGACCCAGAGGAACCGCGCGCCATGCATTTTGATCAGAATCGTGGTGGCGACGCATAGCGCGATGGTGGCCAGAAGCTGGTTGGCAATGCCGAACAAGGGCCAGAGTGAGTTGATGCCGCCGAGCGGATCGATCACACCCTGGTACAGGAAGTAGCCCCAGGCGCAGACGATCATGGCCGAGGTCAGCAGGACGCCGGGCATCCAGCCGGTGCGGCCGAGGGGGGCGTGGAAGTGCCCCAGCAGATCCTGCAGCATAAAGCGGCCCACGCGGGTGCCGGCGTCGATCACGGTAAGGATGAACAGCGCCTCGAACATGATCGCGAAGTGATACCAGAAGCCGAGAATTGCCTGTCCGCCGATGGATTGGGAGAAGATGTGGGCCATGCCCAATGCGAGTGATGGAGCGCCGCCGGTGCGGTAGAACAGGGTTTCCTCTCCGACTCGAGCGGCCATGTCGGTCATGGTTTGCGCGGTTACCGGGAAGCCCCAGGAGGAGATGGTTGCGACGGCGCTTTCGGCGGTTGCCCCCACCACGCCCGCTGGTGAATTCACGGCGAAGAACACACCGGGCTCCAGGGCGCAGGCGGCGATCATGGCCATGATGGCCACGAAGCTCTCCAGGCACATCGATCCGTAGCCCACGGGCCAAGCATGCCATTCCTTGGCGATCAGCTTCGGCGTGGTGCCTGACGAGATCAGGGAGTGGAAGCCGGAGATCGCTCCGCAGGCAATCGTGATGAAGCAGAAGGGGAATACCTTGCCGGCGAAAATGGGACCGGTGCCGTCGATGAACTGCGTTAGCGGCGGCATTTGCAATTGCGGCCGTACGAAGAAGATGCCGAGGCCCAGAAGAAGAACCACGCCCAGCTTCACGAAGGTGGAAAGATAATCGCGGGGGGCGAGCAGCAGCCAGACGGGCAGGGCGCTGGCCAGGAATCCATAGCCGATGATCGCGAGGGCCAGGGCGACGCCACCATAGGTAAACCAGGGCGCCCACGAGGCGCTGGAGGCGACCCACTGGCCGGCGAATATGCTCGCCAGAACCAGGACAAAGCCGATGGCGGAAACCTCCAGCACCTTGCCGGGACGCCAGAAACGCAAGTACAACCCCATGAATACCGCGATGGGCATGGTGGCGGCGATGGTGAAGGTTCCCCAGGGCGAATCTTTCAATGCGTTCACCACCACCAGCGCCACCACCGCCAGCAGGATGATCATGATCAGCAGCACCGTGACCAGCGCGGTAAATCCGCCGACTTTGCCGATCTCTTCGCGGGCCATTTGTCCCAAGGACTTGCCGTTGCGGCGCATGGAGCAGAACAGAATCACGAAATCCTGGACGGCGCCGCCAAGCACCGCGCCGACAATGATCCAAAGCGTGCCGGGCAGGTAGCCGAACTGTGCGGCGAGGGTCGGGCCGACCAGCGGACCAGGTCCGGCAATGGCGGCGAAGTGATGGCCGAAGACGATCCATTTGTTGGTGGGCTCGAAGTCATGGCCGTCGCGCAAGCGCTCAGCGGGGGTGGCGCGGCTGTTGTCGAGGACCATCACCTTGGCGGCGATGAAATGTGCGTAGAAGCGGAATCCGAGCAGGTACACGGACACGGAGGCGACCACCAGCCAGAGGGAATTCACGGGTTCGCCGCGGGACAGCGCGATGCCGCCGAGGGCGCTGGCGCCGGCCAGGGCGATCAGGGCCCAGATCAGTTTGGCCATGGGTGGGATTGTGACACAATCCCAGGCCACCTACGCGGAAGCCGCAATGGAGCCTTGTTTCGGGCGAGGTCGGGCTCAGCCACACAGAATATCTCAGTGGAAACAGCTTGACTTCCTCCCATGCTCGACGCATAATTTGGCCGTTATGCAGCCTAAACCACGACCGGAGAGCGTAATGTCACCGACAGATCGTCTGACGATTCAGACACTGTTACGGCGGGAATATCCGTTTCATCGAATTTTATTTCCCAAGATTGCGGAAACAGAGTCGTTCACAACGTCTCCGGTCGCCCGGGCGAGAGCCGCGAGCTACAGGCAGCTATCGCTCATGACGCCATCGAAGGCTGGGGCAGAGACACTGCAACGGCTCGGGCTGAACAGTTTGCGCACGGCGCAGGCGAATAAGCGGCCGCTATCCGGACGCGGGCTTTACACTTCGGTTGACTCGCTTGGCCTTACCGTCGCATACTTCGCCGACGACGGAGCCCTGCACGATGCAGAGGGCGAGTTGTCGGACGGGTACGATTTCGTTCCCGATGTGCCGCTGGCAATGTCGGCGCCCCTGGAGCGTCACGGGACGGCGATGACCACAAGCAAGGCGGCCGTAACCAATCGCGAGTGGCCAGACGCGAGCGGTGTGAAGCAGGCGCATGACAAAGGGGTTCGCGGGGCGGGTGTTCTGGTCGGTGTCCTGGATACTGGCGTGGATGCCGATCACGACGAGTTTCAGGGAGTAACCATCCCGTATCGCTACGTCTCCTTCTTCCCGGATTCTCCTTACTGGCCGCCGCGGGACGTGCGGGGTTACGACACTGACGGGCATGGCACCCACGTTGCCGGGATAATTGCGGGCAGGCACGTGGGAGTCGCACCGGAAAGTCAGCTATACGCGGCTACTGTGATTGAAAGTGAAACAACACGAACCAGTCTGATTCGTGTCGTTTACGGGCTTTCCTGGCTGTTGCGAAGTTTCGGCGCGCCCGGTAACGAAAACAGGCCGGCAATTCTCAACCTGTCGCTGGGGTTTCCGCCAAGTCCGCCCCCAGACATGTCGCCGGACGACTATACCTCCGCCCTGAGCGCCATGGCCCGTCTTATCGACACCTTACGACAGGCGAATGTTCTACCCGTGATAGCGATCGGGAACGAAGGGCCGGGTAACTACGGATATCCGGGAGCGTTCCCAAATGTCCTTGGCGTTGGAGCAGTCGATTTCCAGCATTCCGTTGCTAGCTTCTCGGGAAGCGGTCTCGGCAAACCCGACCTCGTGGGGTACGGCGTGGCGGTCCATTCCTCCCTGGAACGGGACTACTCGGGCCATTCCATTTACCGGCGGCTAAGCGGAACCAGCATGGCGACGCCGTACGTGTCTGGAATCGCCGCGCTGATCCGTTGTGAATTCCCGGACTATACCGTAAGCGAGGTTACAGATAAGCTTCTCTCGACGGCGATACCCCTTACAGACCCTGCGTCTCGCGTGGGGAGGGGACTCGCCAGATATGCCTAGGTGCTAGAGTAGAGGTAGATGTCTCGCCGGACAACAGGAGAGCGGGCACCGGAGGCGGGCGCGAACGCGGTTCTGCCCGGGTCCAGGCCGGCGGCTCCGCCGGCGGGCTTTCACCAATACCTCATCCAGTTTGCAACGCCCTCTGAAGAGAGCGCGCATTCCCGCGCGGCCTTTCTAGGCGCCAGGGAAGCAGCCGCGCGTACCGCTTTGGCCGGTGTCCAGGAGGCGATCCGCGACTGGGGGCTGGAAGCCCAAGTGATTTCCTTCGGCGAGCCTACGCCGTTCCTCCTGCAGCCGATTACCTGCACGGACGGAGTGGCGAGAAAGATCGAGACGTTACCGACCGTGGAAGCGGTGTTCCGTGACACCGGGTTCCTGCAGATGACCCGGTAACCGATCGATCCGCACCGCACGCCGCGCCGGCCTCACCTTGCGCAAATGAAGAGAAATCTTGCGAGCCAGTCCACGCACGGGCAGTTCCGGATCACTTGGCTGAAGGCTCTCTTTCGCAATCTTGCGCACGACCCCGCCCGGACCGCGTAACCTTTTACCCAGGGCGCGGTATCCCTTTACGAATGAAGCGGAAGCGGTCCTAAACCGGGCGGGGAAGCGTGGAAGCCACCGATAACCATTTGATGTCCAAGGTCGGCGCCGGCGATGTCGGCAAGCTGGCAGTGTTGTTCGAGCGCCATAACAAAGCTCTGTTCCGGTTTTTCGTGTACCAGACCCGGGACCGGGAACTGGCCGAGGACCTGGTCCAGGACGTCTTCTTCCGGATCTTGCGCTACCGGGCGAGCTACGACCCGCGGCAGAGCTTCACGGGATGGATGTACCAGATTGCGCGCAACGCCCACATCGATCAGGCCACGAAGCGGCGGGGCGAGGTGGTGAACTTCGACGATTTCCTGGAGCGGCGCCCGGAGCCGGCGTCGGCGGAGCTGACGGCGGAGGACCGCCTGCGGCATTCCCAGGACGTCGCGCTGCTGAAACGCGCCATGGACCGGCTTCCGGCGGACAAGCGTGAGTTGCTGATTCTGAGCCGCTATCAGGGTCTGAAGTACGAGCAGATCGCCGAGATTCTGGGTTGCGAGGCGGGCACGGTGAAGGTCCGGGTGTTTCGCGCGGTGCGGGCGCTGGGGCAGATCTTCAATGAACTGGCGGGGGAGAAGGCATCATGAACTGCGATCAGATTCAAGAATTGTTGCCGGATTACTGGGCGGAGACCCTGGGGTCCGCGGCGCGCGTGGGGCTGGAGGTTCACCTGGGCGAGTGCGAGGCTTGCCGGCGCGAAGCCGAATCGCTGCGCGCGCTGTGGATCGGCCTGGGACTGGTGCCGGCGGCCGACAAGCTGGAGCCGAGCCGCGAAATGCGAGCCCGCTTCTACCAAAGCCTGACTTCGTACCAGCAGGGGATGGCGGAGGCTCGGCCCGCTCGGAGCGGCTTCGCCGATTGGATCGCCGGCTGGTGGCCGAAGCAGCCGATGCAGCAGTTCGCGGCAGCCGCCGCCATGCTGGTGGTCGGCCTGGTGGCGGGATGGGAGCTGCGGCGTCCGGCCGTTCCCGAATCCTCGAATGAGATTTCGCAGTTGAAGGGAGAGGTAACGCAAATGCGCCAGTTGGTGGCACTAAGCCTGCTACAACAGCAATCCGCGAGCGAGCGGTTGCGCGGCATCAACTACGCCTATCAGGTGGACCGGTCCGACGATGAGGTTTTGAACGCGCTGCTGCGGACCATCAGCCAGGACTCGAATGTGAACGTCCGGCTGGCCGCGGTGGACGCCTTGCGGAACTTCGCGACCGAGCCGGCGGCGCGGCGCGGATTGGTGGATGCGCTGGGCAAGCAGAATTCGCCGCTGGTGCAGGTGGCGATCATCGACACGCTGGTGGACCTTAAGGTAAAGCAGGCGGTGCCGGCGTTCCGCTCCCTGGAAGGCCAGCCGGAAATTTCACCGGAAGTGAAACAACGCGCGCAATTCGCGGTACAGAGGTTGCAATAACATGAAGACCATTACGGCAATGCTTCTGGCCGCGACGCTCCTGGGCGCGGCCGAGACCTCGGAAACCAAGCGCCAGACGTTCTCCGGCGTGCGCGAGGTGATTCTCGACAATATCAATGGCTCGGTGGAAGTGGCGGGTCACGCAGGCGCCGCCGTGGAGGTGGAGTACACGCGGAAGGTAACCGCCGAATCCGATAACCGCATGGAGGCGGCGAATCGCGAAGTGAAAATGGAGCCGCGGCAGGACGCGGACCGGCTGCGGTTGTTCGTCGATTCGCCTTCGCGCTGCTGCGATGAGGGCCGCCGCTGGTGCGGCAACTGCGGCGGGGGCTACCGTCGCGATGGCTACACGGTTCACTACGAGTTCAAGCTGAAGGTTCCGTTCGATACCCGGCTGGACCTGCGGACTGTGAACCAGGGCAAGATCACGGTGCGCGACACGGCAGGCGACTTCGACATCCGCAACATCAACGGCGCCATTCAGTTGACGGACGTGTCGGGGTCCGGCACGGCGGATGCGCTGAACGGCGCGGTGACCGTGGCCTTCGCGCGCAACCCCCAGCGCGAGTCGCTGTTCAAGAGCCTGAATGGCACGGTGGAAGTGGCTTTCCAGCCGGGCTTGAACGCGGACATGCGCCTGAAGACGTTCAACGGGAATGCTTATACCGATTTCGAGGTGACCGCGCTTCCCACTCCGGCTGCCTCCAGCGGCCGCGAGGGCGCACGCTACGTGTACAAGCGGGATCGCATGTCCGCGGTGCGCGCCGGCGCGGGCGGACCTGTACTGACTTTTGATGCGTTCAACGGCGACATCAAAATACGCAAGAGAGAAAAATAAAATGAAAACGAAGACTCTGAAGACAACGATCCTAATTTTGGCGGCGGCAGCCTACGCGGGCGCGCAGCAGGCGCCCGCGCCGCCGGCTCCCGCTCCGGAACGCACGGTGGTTCCGCTGCGCGATCCAGCCCGTCCGGCGAAGCTGCGTGTGAACCTGCTGAATGGCAGCATCACGGTGAAGACCCACGCCGACAAGAACATGGTTGTGGAGTCGGCCACGCGTGCCGGAGCCCGGCACCGCTCCCGGGCGGAATCGGTGGACGGGCTCCGCCGCATCGACTCCACCGGCTTCGATCTCACCATCGAAGAGGACAACAACACCGTGCGCGTGGGCGGCGACGTCACCCGCAACCTGGACCTGACGGTGCTGGTTCCGGTAAACACCTCGGTTACCGCGACCACGGTAAACGGCGGCATCGTCAGCATCGACGGTGTCACCGGAGAGGTGGAGGCCAACAATACCAATGGTCCGGTGACCGTCACCAACATCAGCGGCAGCGTGATTGCCCATTCGCTGAACGGCCGTGTGAAGGTGGTGCTGGATCGCATCACCGCGAACAAGGAGATGTCGTTCTCGACTTTGAACGGCGACATCGACGTGACCTTGCCCGCCGACACGAAAGCGAACGTGAAGTTGAAGACCGACAACGGCGATATCTTCAGCGACTTTGACATCAAGATGGATATGCGGTCGGCCAGCAGCGTCGAGGACAACCGCGGGCAGGGCGGTAAGTACAAGATCAAGGTTGAGAAAACAATGTTCGGCGCCATGAATGGAGGCGGGCCGCTGTTCAGCTTCACCACTCTGAACGGGCGCATTCTGATCCGGCAGAAGAAGTAGCGCGTGGTTTCGGTGCGCGCCGCTACCCACTAGCGGCGCGCCGCATGTCCTTCGGTCGCGGTCACCACGACGCGGCTCCCGCCTCCGGTTCCAAATGCAGTCACCGCAACGCTGCGATCCTTCGAATCATTCCGCATCATCAGATACTCGCCGGGCGAAACCCCCGAGTCGGTCTTCTCCTCCCGGTATCCTTCCGCAGAAAGCGTATCCCGGTAGTACTGCGTTACCTTTTTTGCGTCGGCGTTGGCCGAATAGCTGAAGACGGACTTGATCTCCCCCCGCTCATCCTGGTTCACGGCGCCGTCGGGCGCGGAGCCTGGGTAGGCCGGAACCCAGGCGGGCGGTCGCGTTCCGGCGCCGATGCTGGTGCGGCCCTCCTGGGTCGCAACCTCGACACCGCGGTCCACTTTCACCTTGGTCTCTTTTCCTTGATCGTCGATGACCACCAGGGTCTGCCGCTCGCGATCGAAACGCATCCTGACTTCCTTACCGGTGCTCTTCTCCCGTACCACGATCTCGCCCGCGTTCTCGTCGGTGGAAACGACTTCCACATCGGGGTTCATTGCGGTAGCCAGTTTGGCCATGGCCAGAGCGGGATTCTTCTTCATCAACTCCTGGTCCACGCCGGCGCTCTTGACCCGGCTGTAGATCACGTAGCCTCCGATACCGACGGAGGCGATCACCAGGAAGATCAGGACCGCGATCCCGCCCAATACCCAAAGCAGAACGTTCGATTTCTTGGCGGCCATGCCCTATTATGCGCCTAAATCTGGCCGGTCCACGCGGCGGTGGCGCGGCGCGACCAGGCGGTACGGAACGCCTGGAAAGTGGCGGCGGGCAGAGGGGGTTCCGTCAGGATCGCGGTGTTCTGTTTCCAGCGGGCCGGGTTCTTGGTCCCGACGATGGCGGTGCTCACGCCGGGCACGGCGAGAGTGAAGCGCAAGGCATTGCTGACGGCGTTTTCCAGCAACTCGGGGCAGCGAAGTTCGCTGAGCCGCCGCCAATATTCCTGATGGTAGGAATTGGCGGGCAGGGCATCGTATTTCCACGCCGCGTTGGCGATGGGCCGCTTGGCGATCACGCCCATGCCGCGCTCCACGGCCAGCGGGATCCCGAGATCGATCGATTCCTGGTCCGCGATGTTCACGGAAACCTGAAGCGTGTCGAACGCCCCCGTGCTTACGGCGAAGGCAGCGTCGTGGGAGTCGCCGCTATACCCGATCCAGCGCGTCTTGCCCGCCTGGCGGGCCCGCTGCAGCGCCTCGATCACGCCGCCGTTCTCCAGAACCGAACGCGAGCAGGAATGGAGCTGGATCAGATCCACCGCGGGGGTGCGCAACCGCCGCAGGCTGCGGTCAATGGACCTGGCGAGCATGTCCGGATCCCAATCTCGACCCTCCAGGCCCTGCGCATGGCCGCACTTCGTGAACAGGAAAATGCGGTCGCGATGCTCCTCGAGAGCCTCGCCCAGCAGTTCTTCGCTGCCGTGGTAGCACTCGGCGGTGTCGAACACGTTGACGCCGGCATCGAGAGCGGCGCGGACGATCTCACGCACATCGCCGGCGGACGCGCCTTCATAGCCGATCTCCGCGCCGCCGAATCCGAGTGCGCTGACTCGCAGGCCCGTCCGCCCCAGTTGGCGATACTCCATGTCAGGCCGCCTTCTTCAGCGACTGCAACAGCGGCTCAAACGCGACCAGCCGCTCCTCCCAGGGCGCGTCAAATCCGCGGGATGGAAGATCGCGCCACGTGATCTCGCCTTGGGCGAGCCCGCGGTAGAGGTGGCTCAATTCGGTGGCGCGACGCTCGGTCCGCTCCGGGCAAAGCGACCAGATTCCCTGCGGGTCGATGGTCCCGGTCATCTTCGTGCACAGGTGGCACCAGTCGGTGCTGTCGATGGAGGGATACCAGCAGAAGCCCCGGAAATCGACCCCGTCCCGCACCAGTTCCTCGCATTGCTGCTGCATGAACTTAAGCCAGGCGATCCGGTCGTTCACCGAGCCCCGTATGTTGGTCTCGCCGAGCATCACCGGCAACTGGTAGCGCTCGATGTAGTCGCGCGCCACGGCGGCGAATCCGCGAGCCTGTTTCAACTTGCGCGCCATCTGTTCCCGCCCGCGCCAGCGCCACTCCATCTCGGAATGCAGATAGTAGTCCAGGCCGATGACGTCGATCAGGCCCGGGTTGTCCTGCAGCCAGGACAACTCGGCCGCGGGCGCGCCGTTTTCGATCAGGAACTCGTACAGAGGGTGACCGCTGCTGACGCGCCCCAGCACCAGATCGTGCATCAGGAAACGCCGCTCCATGGCGAAGGCGGTCCAGGTGTCCGCTTTTCTCTCCAGGCTGCGGTGGGATTCGCAGGTGTCTATGTGAACGAACTCGTTGGCGGGATCGAGGCGCTTCAGGGAGGCCGTGGTGATGGCGATGGACCGTGCGGCCGCTAACGCCGCGGTAACGAAATCTTCCTCGGAGGCGCGATGCGGATACCAGGTTCCGTTCAGCGAACAGAAGATGGTGGTCGGCAGAGGCTCGTTAAAGACCGTGAAGCGGCGGACCCACGGATAGCGTCGCGCGAACTCCAGGACGAACCGCTCGTATAGCTTGGGGAACAGGGGATGGAAGAAGCCACCCTCCAGCCAGTCCGGAAACGACACATGATGCAGCGGATCCACCACCGGGCTCATGCCGTTCCGTTCCATGAAGCGCATCGGAACGTCCATCCAGGTGAAGTCGAATTCGCCCGCCTGGCGTTCGATGCGGTGCCAGGGGATCGAGTACCGGAGATCCCTCAGCCCTGCGTCCAGGAGCATCCCCAAATCGTTCTCGCAGAACTCGATGTGCCGGGTCGTGCCCAGAATGTCGGTTCCAGAGCCGTGGAGCTTCGTGCTCTCGAAGGCGCCGAAGTGGGGAAAAGCAGCAGAGAGAGTCATGTTGTTGGATGTGCGCACTGAAATCCTACACAGAACTTCCGAACGTCGGAAATCCTCGGATTCAGTGCGGAATTCTGTATTCTGCCACGACACGTGAGCTTCCGCACAACAATCGACGCAAAACCTCCAGCCTTGAGTACAATGGGCGGATCATGATGCATACGTCCTGGGAGAATGTTCGGCTGGAAACGCTCAGTCCGACAATTTCGCGGAAAGTTGTCACAGGTGAGAAGGCCATGGTGGCGCAAGTGTTTCTGAAGAAGGGCGCCGTCGTGCCGGAACATCACCACGAAAGTGAGCAAATCACTTACATCCTGGAGGGCGCGCTGGAGTTTCAGTTGGAAGGCCGGACCGTGGTGGTGAGCAAAGGCGAGGTTCTGCACATTCCGTCGCAGGTGCCGCACAGCGCCATCGCCCTGGAGGACACATTGGATCTCGACATCTTCTCGCCGATCCGCCACGACTGGCTGACCGGCGACGACGCTTACCTGCGGGGCAAATAGATGGACCTGGGGCTCGCGGGGAAAACGGCGCTGGTGGCCGCGGCCAGTCAGGGATTGGGGAAGGCAGTGGCCCTGGGCTTGGCTCGGGAAGGCGCGAACGTCGCCATTTGCGCCCGCAACCAGGACGGGCTGCGCGCCGCCGAACGCGAGATCCGGGACGCCGGCGGCCGCGTGTTCGCGGAGGTCTGCGACGTCACCCGGGAAGATCAGGTGAACAAACTGGCGGCTCGCGTCCGGGAGCGCTTCGGCGCCATCGACATCTGCCTCGCCAATGCGGGCGGACCTCCGGCGAAACTGTTCGATGCGACCACCACGGAGGACTGGCGGTCGGCGATTGACCTGAACCTGATGAGCACCGTGTTCCTGGCGCGGGCCGTCCTTCCCGCCATGAAGGCCCGCGGCTGGGGACGCTTCCTGGCGATCACATCCATTTCGGTGAAGGAGCCGATCGGCAGTCTGGTGCTCTCCAACAGCGTGCGATCCGCCGTCTCCGCGCTGTTGAAGACGCTGAGCGACGAATACGCGGCCCACGGGGTGACTGTGAACAACCTCTGCCCCGGCTACACCGCTACGGACCGTCTGCGAGAGCTTTCTTCGGCCCTGGCCCGCTCCGGGGACGTCACCATCGCGGAGATCGAAAAGCGCTGGACGGAACGCATCCCGGCGGGGCGTTTGGGTACTCCCGAGGAGTTCGCCAACCTGGTCGTGTTCCTCGCTTCCGAGCGCGCCGGCTACATCACTGGAACGTCCATCGCCGTGGACGGCGGTCTGGTGCGAAGCTATCTCTAATGAGGAATTTTTATGTTTTTGCGCTGAGCGCGGCGGCGCTGTGCGCGCAGAGCCGGGACGAGAGGGTCGCCAAGGCGGTGGACGCGCTTCGCGACAAGCTCATCGAAACGCGCCGTGACTTCCATATGTATCCGGAGTTGTCGAACCGGGAGGAGCGCACGTCACGGGTGATCGCCGAGCGTCTGCGCGCCCTGGGATTCGAGGACGTCAAGACCGGGGTCGCCCGGCACGGCGTGGTCGCGACGCTGAAGGGCGGACGACCGGGACCGCTCATCGCGGTCCGCGCCGACATGGACGCCCTCCCGATCCAGGAGAACAACGACGTTCCCTACAAGTCCCGCAACGCGGGCGTGAAACACGCCTGCGGGCATGACGCTCACGTGACCATCCAGCTTGGCGTCGCGGAAGTGCTCAGCCGGATGCGCGCGGAAATCCCTGGTGTGATCCGATTCATTTTCCAGCCTGCCGAGGAAGGCGCTCCGCAAGGAGAAGAAGGCGGGGCGTCGCTGATGATCCGGGAGGGGGTGCTGGACAATCCGCGGCCGAAGGCGATTTTCGGATTGCATGTCGGCGCGCAGGAGCGTGTCGGCCGGGTGAGCTATGCCTCGGGTCCGCTATTGGCGTCCACCGACGCGTTCGCGGTGGTGGTGGACGGGAAGGTGACGCACGGAGCGTATCCCCACACCGGCATCGATCCGGTGCCCATCGCGGCCGAAGTGATTCAGGCGTTCCAGACCATCCGCCGCCGCGTGATCGCCACCCAGCCGGTGGTGCTGACCATCGGCCAGATCCACGGCGGCACGCGCAACAACATCCTGGCCGGGCAGGTGCGCATGGAGGGAACGCTGCGGACGCTGGATGAAGCGGTGCGGGAGCAGGTGAAGTCGCTGATGAAGCAGATGGCGTCCGGCATCGCGCAGGCGAACGGAACCACCGCGCGAATCGAGTGGTTCGACGCGGGGAATCCGGTGACGTTCAATGATCCCGCTCTGGTTTCCAAGACCGTTCCCTCGCTGCGACGCATCCTGGGCGCATCGAACGTCAACACCGCGGAGCCGCAAATGGGCGGCGAGGATTTCGCCTACTACCAGAAGGTAATTCCCGGCTTCTTCTATTTCCTCGGTGTGGGCAATCCCGATAAGGGGATCACGGCGATGCAGCATACCCAGGATTTCGACATCGATGAAGACGCGCTGGCCATCGGGGTAAAGGCGCAGGTCGCGGTGCTGCTCGATTACCTGGAGCGGGAGAAGCAGAATTAGAAAACCTGGCGCTGGCGCCGCGTTTTCTTGGTAGCCAGCGAGAAGCGCGGCAGGACATCTCCGCCATTCAGCAGACCGGCGACATGGGCGCCGATCGCCGGCCCGTGCTTGAATCCGTGTCCCGATCCGCCGCCCACCAGCCACACGTTGGCAAACTCCGGGTGGCGGTCCACCAGGAAGTCGCCGTTCCACGTGTTCTCGTACTGACAGACGCGGGCTTCGACGAGCGGCGCGTTTCGCAGGCCGGGGAAGCGGCGAGCGACCACGCGCCGCATCTCGGCGATCTTGTCCGCCGTGGGAACGCGCTCCAAGGTTTCCGGATCCATCTCCGGGCCGTGCCTGTCCACGCCGATCTTGAAGCCGCGGCATTCGATGTCCGGCACGGTGTAAGCGCCTTCCTCGAAGTCGATCCAGACCGGCATGGACGGCGGCGCGAAGCGCTCATCGCCGGGAGGCGCTCCCAGGAAGAACACCTGCTGGCGGGTGGCGCGGATGCGCCCGTCCAGAATCTCGGGAAACAGCCGGGGAAGCCAGGGGCCGCATGCGAACACGTATTGCGCGGCCGCGATCTTGCGTCCGGAAGCCGTTCGCAACCCCTTGTCCCAGGTGGCGGCATCGGTCAGGTAGCGGACGCCGAGACGTTCGCATTCCTCCAGGAGAGCCATCACCGCTCGCCGGGCCATCAGCACGCCACTGTGCGGTTCGTACAGGGCCGTGACGGTGTCGAACTGAATCTGCGGAAAGCGCGACTTCAGGTCGCGGACGCCCAGCACCTCGTGCCGCACGCCGCACGAGCTCAGGACCTCGGCGGCGGCTTTCAAGTGGGGATGCCCCTTAGGCGCCGTGAACAAAGCTCCGGTGCGGTGAAACAGCGGCAGATGCGTTTCGGCGCAGAAGCGCAGCCACTGCCGCAGCGATTTCTGCGACAGGCGGGTGTATAGCTCATCCGCGCCGTAGTTCATGCGGATGATACGGGTCTCGCCGCCCGAACTGGAGCGGCTGTTGCCGGCGCCGTGGGCATCCAGCAAGACCACGCGGCGGCCCTGCCGGGCCAGTGCGTACGCCGTCCAGACGCCAAAAACGCCGGCGCCGATCACGGCGGCATCGTAGTTCGTCTTCATGGAAGCCTCATTCTAGCGAACAAGGCTCCACGGGAACTACGCGCTCGCGCCCATGGCCCCTTCGTCGGCGGAAGGGCCATACAGAGAGGGCACCGGGATATCGTTCATGCGCAGATACACACCCATCTGGGCGCGATGGTGGATAGCGTGGTTCAGCACCATCCCGCGCAGCACCGCGATCCGCGGCATGGTGAAGAACTTGCGGCCGCCGCCCAGCAGGGTCCAGTTGGCCATCATCTGTTCGTCCGTCGCCTTGGAGAGGGATTCGCGGGCCTTGGCCATGTACTCGTCGAACAGGCGCAGCACCTGCTCGCGGGACTCCGCCACCGTGGCCTTGGGCGGTTCGCCGGCCGGCATCACGTCCAGTTCCTCGGTGTCCAGCGTTGTGTAGGCCCACATGGGAAGCTCGGCCAGGTGTCCGCACAGCCGTGCGACGGTCATCGACTTGGGATGCGGCGCCCAGTCCAGCTTGTCTTCCGGCATGCGCTCCAAAGTTTTGCGGACGCCCGCCATTTCCTGTTCAAACTCGGGGAGAAGAGAATCGCGAATTGCCATCGGGTAGCACCTCTGCCGCAGGATACCGCTTCCGTTGGGGCAGCGGAAGCCTCTCGCCCGCCCGGATGGCAATTCCGCCCCAAAGTCGCGCGTTTTTAGCGAACGGGGTCGAAGCTTACGCTGCTGTCCGCCCCGAAACGGCGGTAGCCCGTGTACGTGATCGTCAGCCGCATCCGCAGCGCGCCGGTGCGGAAGGGCAAGGTGTCCTCAGCCACGGTCTTTACCGGGAACCAGTTGCCGTCCTGCATCCGTTCACGGGTGGTGACGAACCGGGGGAACAGGTTCTCCTGTTTGCGGGAGAAGACTTGGGGAACGGCCCGGCCCTCGCTCCGCACCACCGAAAAATCCTCCGGGTGGATCCAGATCAGCCCATCGAAGAGCCGCTGCCCTTCCAGGATCTGCTTGGGACGCACCTGCAGCACCCAGCATTCCAGATCTCCCACCAGCTCCTGGCCGCGATACCTGGTCTCGTACAGGTGCAGCACATCGGAGGTCAGCAGCATGGGCTGGATGTCGCGGATATCCTGGAAGTCTTCCGGGGTTAGCTTCAGGCGTTGCAGACGGTCCTCGGGCTCTTTCAGAAGCCGCTCCGAGCGCTCTCCCTTCGGCGAGAAGATCACTTCGCGAGTTTCCGAATAGTATGCTCCGGGCCGGTCCAGTTCCTCGGCCTTCACCATCTGCCGGTACAGGTAACGCGACCGCGCGTCCTGGCTCTTGCTTTCGCGCGCCGCCACTCGCCGGGCGAGATCCGGCGGAGGGTCCGCCGCGTAAGCGCCCAATGCTACGATGGCTGCGAGCATGAGTCTCGTCCGCCCTTTTGTCCCCGTTCTGGCCGTAGTGTGGACGATCTGCATTGTGGCGGCGTTCCTCTATGCTCGGCAGCGCGGGATTCCGAATGAAGTCGCCCTGATTCTGCTGCCCGCGTTTCTTATCGAAGCCAAGTTCTATCTGATTCTAGGCACGGAAGGCCTGCGGATGCGCGTGTCGCGTATGCTCCCTCGAGGGGGGCTGGCCGTAGCCCTGGTGGTGAGTGCGATCATTCCTTACCTGGCGGCCACGCTGGCCACCGGGGCGTTCTCCTGGCCTCCTTTTTTCATCCTGGCGGGACTGATGACTGTCGCCGCATTCTGGTACGTACTGCTGCCGCATATCGGGGTAGTCGATGTCGCATTCCTGGTGATTGTCGCGGCGGTGATTCTGAGCAAGGTGTTTCGCGAAATTTACCCGGATCCTCATCCCCGGCTGCCGCTGGAGATTCTGGGCCAGCTCGCCTGGATTCGAGTGGGTGCGTTCGCCCTGCTGGAGCTGCGGGGCGTGAAGGTAGGCTTCGGGTTTGTCCCGTCGCGGCGGGACTGGCTGGTGGGCCTTCGTTACTATCTCTTCTTTCTTCCGCTCGGCGCGGCAATCGCCCTGGGATTGGACTTCGCCAAATTCCGTCCGCTGGATTTCGTCTGGTGGAAGACCTCGCTGATCGCGCTGGGCACCTTCCTGGGCATTCTGTGGGTGGTGGCGCTGAGTGAAGAGTTCGTGTTTCGCGGCCTGCTGCAGACCTGGATCGGCCAGTGGACCCGCAGCGAATGGCTGGGGCTGGGCATCGCGGCGGTCCTCTTCGGCGCGGTTCACTTAAGCTACCGCGACTTCCCGAACTGGCGCTTCGCCACCCTGGCCGCCGTGGCCGGCGTTTTCTACGGGCTGGCCTTTCGCGATGCCAAAAGCATTCGCGCCTCCATGGTGACTCATGCTCTGGTGGTGACCACGTGGCGCGTCTTCTTTTCCTGATCGGCGCGGTTTGCCTGTCCGCTCAGGAGCGGATCGTCATTCGCGCGGGGGCCCTGGCCGATGTGGAAGCGGGCGTTCTCCGCTCCAGAGTGGCGATCCTCGTTCGAGCCGGCCGGATCGAGTCCGTCGGGCCGGATCGCGAGTTCGCGAGCGGTCGGGTGATCGATCTGTCCGCTTACACCGTGCTCCCCGGACTTATCGACGCCCGCGTGAGCTTCTCGCCGGACCCGCGGGCGGCGCAGGCAGAGGCGCTCGCGACTCTTCTAGCTGGGTTTACGACAGTACGAAGCGCGGGAGCGGCGCGCGCCGGCGACGTGCAACTGCGCGACCGCATCGCGAAGGGCGGCATTCCCGGCCCGCGCGTGCTTGCGTCCGGAGCGCCCCTGGCATCGCCCGGCGGAGCATGCGATGCGCCGTTCGCAGGGGAAGGCCTGTTCAATCGCCTTGATGTCAAGGTTCGCGGCCTGCTCGACTCCGGCGTGGACTGGATCCACGCTTGCGCGGGAGGCGCGATGTGGCCGCGGAGCTCCGATCGCATGGCGACCGAACTCAGCGAGGCGGAGCTCCGCTCCATCGCGCGCATTGCCCATTCGCGGAAGCGCCGCGTCGCCGTCCATGCGCAAGGTCCGGACGCGATCCGCAACGCCGCGCGGGCGGGCGCCGACTCGGTGGAGCACGGGAACTGGATCGATGAGCGCGGCGCGCGCGAACTGGCCCGCCGCGGAATCCCGCTGGTGCCGGCGCTGGCCCGGCTGGAGGCGGGATCCGCCGCGGCGCGACAGCTTCGCGCCGAAGTTTTTCGCTCCGTTCGCACCGCGATCGCCATCGGCGTTCCCATCGTGTTCGGCTCCGATGCGCCGGGGCTGCCGCACGGCGAAAACGCACGGGAGTTCGGAGCGCTCATCCAGGCCGGCCTCACCCCGGAGCGAGCGCTTCGCTCGGCGACGCTCGACGCCGCGCGCATGTTGGGCGAGGGACGGAAGTCCGGCCGGGTGGCCGCCGGCTACCGCGCGGACCTGATCGCCGTGGAGGGCGATCCGCTCCACGACTGGAAAACCCTCACCCGCGTTCGTTTTGTGATGAAGGAAGGCGTGGTGATCAGCCGGCCGTGATTCAGTGGGCGGAGTCGCGCCCCACCGTCGCGGCCTTCCGCCGCCGCAAGGCGCGTTCCGCCTTGCGCTGCTGGCGCAATTGCAGGACCCGCTCGCGCTCCAGCTCCAGGGGCTCCCGCCGGCTGCGCTCCTTCACGCGCGCATCCACTTTGTTCCAGAACTTGGCGAAGTACTCCAGCGCGGACGCGAGCGCGAAGACCATCACCGCGCCCATGCACCACAATCCCCATTCGTGCAGCGCGGGCCAGCGCAGCCCCAGCAGGACCAGGGAGATCGCCACCACTTCGAGCGCCATCTTGGTCTTGCCGAGATCGCTGGCTTTGATGGTGTAGCCTTCGGCGGCGGCGATGGAGCGCAACCCGCTCACCGCGAACTCGCGGCCGATGATCAGCACCGCCATCCACGCCGGCACCCGCCCGATCTGGACCAGGGACACCAGCGCGGCCGAAATCAGCAGCTTGTCGGCGATGGGGTCCAGCAGCATGCCAACCGTGGTCACCTGGCCCCAGCGCCGCGCCAGGTAACCGTCTAGAAGGTCCGTGGCGGCCGCGGCGAGGAAGATCGCCAGCGCGAAAAACGCCTTGTCGACAACCAGGCTGCCGACACCCACTGCCCGGCTGTCGGTAACCAGCGCGGCCACCAGCAGCGGCACGAAGAAGATCCGCAGAATGGTCAGCAGATTCGGCAGGTTCATGCGGCCATCTCAAGGATACCGCTGTATCAGGAAAAGGAAAGGCCGATCATGCGGATCGCTGGGCTCCGTCCGGGGCTTCCACCTGGTAACGCTCCAGCCTGCGGCGCACACTTTCCGGCGTCTCGGCTTCCATCTCCAGGAACTCCTCGGTATAGCGCTCCGCCGTCACCCGGGCGTTTTCGTGCAGGAAATGCGAGGGTCCCACATCCCCGATCGGGAACCGGAAGCGGGCCGCGGCGACGGGGTCCACCACCAGGCCCTGATCGATCATCGCCAGCAGCGGGCCGCAACCCTCTCCGGTGCGCGCGGACACGGCGGCAAATTTCGCATTCTGCAGGGCTTCGTTGCGGATGCGCTGGGCCATGGCCGGAGCGTCGCGTTCGGATTCGGCGATGGCGTCGACTTTATTCAGCACCAGAATCTGCGGCTTCTCGGACGCGCCGATCTCGGACAGCACCTCGGAGACGTGCGCCGTGTACTCGGCGGCGTGCGGCGAGGAGGCGTCCACCACGTGCAGCAGCAGGCTGGCTTCGATGACCTCTTCCAGAGTCGCGCGAAACGCCTTCACCAGCGTGGTGGGCAGGTTGCGGATAAAGCCGACGGTATCGCTCAGCAGCGCCTTGCGATTGGAGGGCAGGATGATGTGCCGGACCGTCGGATCCAGGGTCGCGAACATCTTCGCGTCCGCCAAGACCTCCGCTCCGGTCAGCCGGTTGAAGAGCGTGGACTTGCCCGCGTTGGTGTAGCCGACCAGCGCCACCGTTTCCAGGGGAACGCCTTGCCGCTGCCGGCGCTGGATGCCGCGTCCCTTGCGGACCTGTTCCAGGTCTTTTTCGATGGTCCGGATGCGCCGGTAAATACGCCGCCGATCCGTCTCCAACTGCGTTTCGCCGGGACCGCGGGTGCCGATGCCGCCGCCCAACCGGGACATCTGGGTTCCCCGGCCCACCAGCCGGGGCAGCAGGTAGTTCAACTGTGCGAGTTCCACCTGCAACTGGCCTTCTCGGGTCCGGGCGCGCTTGGCGAAGATGTCCAGGATGAGCTGCGTCCGGTCCAGGATCTTGGTGTCCAGGGCGCGTTCCAGGTTGCGGAGCTGTGTCGGCGATAACTCGTGATCGAAAACCACGAGATCCGCCTGATGGAACCCAACCTTGGCCTTGAGCTCCTGAACCTTCCCGGACCCCACCAGGGTCGCCGGATCGGGCCGCGGACGGGTTTGGATGTCGCGGTCGGCGATGATGGCGCCCGCGCTGTCGGCCAGCACGGCGAGTTCTTCCAGCGACTCCTCGGCGGAAAACGGCGGCAGCTTGCCGGCCGGAACTCCGCCCCGCTGGGTCCGTTCCAGACCCACCAGTAAAGCGACTTCCCTGCCGTCCGTCAAAGCTGGATCTCCGTGTCTACTCGACGCTCTCCGTCACGGGCACACCCGGCAGCGTGTTCGCATGAGCGCCGGCGCCTACCGCGCTCCCGTGCGGTCCCGGAGAACCGTGAAACGGCTTTGACACGACCACGGTGGAGATGGCGTGCTTAAAAATCAACTGCTCCTGATTGTTGGTTTCCAGAATTACGGAATACTTGTCGAAGCTCTTGATGCGTCCGGAAAGCTTCACTCCGCTCATCAGGTAAATCGTCAGGAAGGTCTTGTCCTTGCGCGCGTTGTTTAGGAACGCTTCTTGGATATTTTGCGCCTGCTTCTCCATCGTGCCGCTACCTCGCTACCCTGGGAGGGTGGTCTTATATTTTGTTTTGGCCCGCAAGGGGCTGATCTGCAAGTATGTTACAGCCATCATAGCGTAATGCGGCAGCGGCGGCATCCCCCGCCGGGCGCTACGGGGTGAGTTGATCGTGTGCGGAGTTGCGCAGATGTGAATAAAACCCGAGGTCCGATCCCGTGAGTGCCTTGGCAGCGAAAATGATCTGCCCGGTGTGCCCGCTGTAGTGCTCCACCACGTGGTAAATGGCTTCCAGGACGCTGACCTGGTAGCCCTGAACGACAATGCGATCGCCCAGGCGGGCGGGGTCCAGACCGCGCAGCACAGCCGCAGCCTCGCTGGTCCGGCTGCGCAACCTGGCGCTCAGGTCTTCCGCGGAACCGCCATCCCGCGCGGCGAACTCGGCATCGCGATCCCGCACCTCCGGCATCCCGGCGACTCCGGTGCCGATCCATTGCCGGACGTTGCCGCAGAGGTGCAGCACCAGGTTGCCCACGGCGTTGGCGTTCTGATTTCCGCGATACCAGACGCTCTCCTGCGGCAATTGCCCCAGGCAGGTTTCGATCCTGCCGGCGAGTTGCTCCAGCTTTGCCGCGGAGTACTCCAGAAAAACGCGACCTAACGTTTCATCCATGCAGATCCCATCATAAGGCCGGCGAACGCAGCCGCCAGGCACAAAATTAACGACACGAGCGCATTGGCGAACGCACGGGCGGGGAATCCGTCACGGGCAAGCTGGATCGTCTCCAGGCTGAACGTCGAGAAAGTCGTATAGCCGCCGCATATGCCGATCAGGAGAAACGGTCGAAGCCCGCTCTCCAACAGCCGCCGGTCGGTCACGATCCAGGCGGAAATAAGCCCCGCGAGCAGGCTTCCCGTGACGTTGACGAACAGCGTTCCCCAGGGGAAGGCGAGCCCGAACAGGCGGGCTGCCAGCCCGGCGCAGCCGAACCGGGCCATGCCCCCCAAGGCGGCGCCCAAACCCACGAGCAAAAACTCGCGCGTCATCAGCGGACTTCCCCGATCCGGTGCAGCTTCAGCGTGTTGGTGGTGCCCGGGCGTCCGATGGGCACGCCCGCGACAAAGGCGATCGCGTCTCCAGAAGTCAGCAGCCCGGACGCGACCGCGATTCTTTCCAACTGTTCCAGCATCTCATCCACACTGTCCAGTTTCGGCGCCGGTACGGGGTGGACGCCATACAAGACCGACATCTGGCGACAGAGGTCGAGGGATGGCGTGAAAGCGTAGATGGGAACGGGAGGCCGCTGCCGGGCGAGGAGCCGCGCGGTGGACCCAGAGGTGGTGAATACGACGATGGCGTTCAACCCGGCGCCCCATACAGCTTCTGTCGCCGCATCGGCGATGATCTCATCGAACCCGCGCCGGCCGTCCAACTCCGGCTCGCGATAGGGCCGGGCGGTCAATTCCGAGTCGGTTTCGGCGGCGATCCTGGCCATGGTTCGCACGGCTTGCACCGGGAAGCGGCCGGCCGAGGTCTCGCCCGAGAGCATCACGGCGTCGGTGCCGTCGTAGATGGCGTTGGCGACATCGCTGACCTCGGCTCGCGTCGGATTCGGGCTTTCCATCATCGATTCCAGCATCTGCGTGGCCGTGATCACGAACCTGCCGGCGCGGCGCGCGCTCTCGATGATGCGCTTCTGAATGGCAGGCACCTTCTCGAGCGGCATTTCGACTCCCAGATCGCCGCGCGCCACCATCAGGCCGTCCGACGCGGCAACGATCTCCCGCAGGTTGGCGACACCCTCCGGTTTTTCGATCTTCGCGACGATGGGGATGGCGGATCCCTTGGCCCGCAGGTGCTCGCGCAATCCAGCCACATCGTCGGCCCGGCGCACGAAGGACAACGCCACCATGTCAATTCCGTGGGCAATGCCGTGATCCAGGTCCGCCAGATCCTTCGCGGTCACGCTTGGCGTGCTGAGAGGAACGCCGGGAAGGTTGATCCCCTTGCGATCTCCCACCAAACCGCCTTCCTCGACAAAGCAGCGGGCGGCAATTCCGTCGGTTTCGAGGACGCGCAGCCGAACGGCCCCGTCGGCGATCAACACCGGATCGCCCGGCCGCACGTCGCGGGCGAACTCGGAATAGCTGGTGGAGGCCCGCTCCGCGTTCCCCAGCAGGGATTCCGTAGTGATGGTGAAGATCGCGCCATTTTCCAGCCTGCATCCTCCGCCTTCGAATTTCTCCAGCCGGATCTTGGGACCCTGCAGGTCCAGCAGAATGCCGGCGCGTCCCAGGGAGCGGATCAATCCGATCCACTCCTGGCGCTGTTCTTTCGTGCCGTGCGAAGCGTTCAGGCGGAATACGTCGACGCCGCTGTCCAGCAGCGCGGCGATGTGGTCCCGTGACGCGCTCGCCGGCCCGAGCGTCGCCACGATTTTGGTGTTTCGCATAAGGGGTGGGGTACCCTTCCATTATGTCTTTGGTTCAGGTGATGGTTCTCGCGATTCTGCAGGGCTTCACCGAGTTCCTTCCGATCTCCAGTTCCGCGCACCTCGCGCTGGCGCCGTGGCTGTTCGGCTGGCCGGACCAGGGGCTCAGCTTCGATATCGCCCTGCACGTGGGAACGCTGGCGGCGGTGCTGCTGTATTTCGCCCGCGATTGGATCCAGGTGATCGCGCTTGGCTTCGGCATCCGGCACGGTTCCGATGAGCAGTTGCACCAGAACCGCCATTTGTTGTGGCTGCTGGCGATCGGTTCCCTGCCGGTCGGCGTCATCGGCCTTGCCGTGAAGGATTACGCGGAGACCACGTGGCGCAATCCGTTTCTGATCGGCACGATGCTGATCGCCGTGGGACTGGTGATCGCCGTCGCGGAACGAATCGCGAAGCGCAAGAAGCACATCGGGCAGGTGACGCTGGCGGACTCCCTGGTGATCGGGTTCGCCCAGGCGCTGGCGCTGGTGCCGGGGACCTCGCGGTCTGGAATCACGATCACCGCCGGGCTGCTGCGCGGGCTGGACCATCACGCCGCAGCGCGTTTCTCGTTTCTGCTTTCCACGCCGGCGATCGCCGCGGCAGCCGCCAAGGACTTTTACGACCTGTGGAAGAGCGGCGGAATCCCGCCCTCCATGTATACCCCGTTCGTGCTGGGCATCGTGGTCAGCGGCATCACCGGCGCCTTGGTCATCCGCTTCTTCCTTTCCTACCTGCGGACGCGCGGTTTGACCTTCTTCGTCTACTATCGGGTGATTTTTGGCATAATAGTGATCGCTCTGGCCATATTCTTCCGCTACCCCGGAAGATGAGATTACTGGGACCCACTCCTTACCCTCGATTGAACGAGGCAGCGGCGCTCGTGTTTCTGCTGGCCGCCCTGTTCCTGCTGTTCAGCCTGGTCTCTTATCACCCGGTCGATCCCTCCTGGAACACCGCCGCGGAAGTGGTCCGGCCGGTAAACCTGACCGGGCGCGTGGGCGCCACGCTGTCCGATCTCCTGTTGCAAACCTTCGGTCTGGCGGCGTACGCCCTGCCGGTACTGATCGCCCTGCTGGGACTCCGCTGGTTGCGATCCGCGCCGATCCATTCAGTGTCGGCCAAGTTTCTCGGAGGCCTGCTGCTGATCCTCTCCGCCGCCACCGCGGTTTCGCTGCTGCCGGACTGGCGGCCGATCGGAGGCCTGATTCCCGCCGGGGGACTGTTGGGAACGCTGCTGGCGGAGTACCTGATCGGCGAGCTGAATGTCGCCGGCGCCGCGATCGCGACCTGTGCCTGCCTGATCATTTCCATTTATCTCGTGTCGGCCTTCCGCGTGGCGATGCTCGCACACTGGTTCCGCCGTCCGCTGGCGGCATGGGATCGGATTCTGCATCGCTGGGAGTCGTGGCGCGAGGCTCGAGTGCACAAGGCGGAAGAAAAGGCTAAGGCCCGCGCGGCGCGGCGGCAGCAGTCCGGGGAGGCGGTGGTGGAATCGCCCGCGCTAGTTGAGCCCCGCATCGACCCCCCGGCCGAGCCCAAGCGCAAGACGCGATCGAAGTCGGGGGAAGCCGCGCCGTTCGAGGAGACGGCGGTCCCCGCCTCCATCGACGATATCCCGATCAAGACGCTGGAGCCCGCGTCGCCGCTCCCGCCGGCCAAGCCGGCGCCCGCTCCGGAGCCCGTGTCCACTCGCAAGAAAGCCGGCGAGAAGAACTATACGCACTTCGTCCTGCCTCCCACGGACCTGCTGCATGAGCCGCCGGAGCGCAACCCCTACGATTCCGCCGAGCTCAAGGATATCGCCGCGCGGATCAAGGCCAAGTTTGAGGAATTCAACGTCCACGGGTCGGTGACGCAGATCAACCCCGGCCCCGTGGTGACGACGTTCGAGTTCAAGCCCGAAGCGGGCGTCAAGTACTCGCGCATCACCACCCTCAGCGAAGATCTCTGCCTCGGCCTGCAGGCGGAATCGATCCTGATCGAGCGGATTCCGGGCAAGCCCACGGTCGGCATTGAGGTTCCCAACTCGAAGCGCGAGGTCATCTCTCTTCGCCAGATCCTGGAATCGGACGAGTTCCGGCATTCCGCTTCGCCCCTTACCATCCCGCTGGGCAAGGACATCAGCGGCCGCATCAAGGTGGCGACGCTGGAAACCATGCCGCACCTTCTCATCGCCGGCTCCACCGGATCGGGCAAGAGCGTGATGCTGAACACGCTCATTATGTCCATCCTGTACAAGGCCACTCCGCAGCATGTCCGCATGATCATGGTGGACCCGAAGCGGCTGGAGTTCGGCTTGTACGAAGGGATTCCGCACCTGCTGACGCCGGTAATCACGGATGCCAAGAAGGCGACCAACGCGCTGCGCAACGCCGTTCTCGAGATGGAACGGCGGTTGAAGCTGCTGGCGTCGCAGGGGGTCCGCAACATCGATCAGTTCAACCGCAAGGTCCGCGCCATGCAGGCCGAACCGCGCAGCTTGTTCGATGAGCCCACTGAGGACGAGCAACTGGAGCCGCTGCCCTACGTTCTGATTCTGATCGACGAGCTGGCGGACCTGATGATGCTGGAGCGCGCCGGCGTGGAAGAATCGGTAACCCGCCTGGCCCAGATGGCGCGCGCCGTGGGCATGCACCTGGTTCTGGCGACGCAGCGCCCCTCCGTGGACGTGATCACCGGGCTGATTAAGGCGAACTTCCCGTCGCGCATCAGCTTCCGGGTGGCGACCCGGGTGGACTCGCGCACGGTGCTGGACGTGATGGGCGCCGAGCATTTGCTCGGCAAGGGCGACATGCTCTACCTGCCGCCCGGTTCCTCGCGCCTGATGCGAGTGCACGGTGCGTTCGTCACCGAGCAGGAGACGAACAAGGTGGTCGAGTTCTGGAAGGAACAGGGCCAGCCCGAATACGATCAGACCTTCCTGATCGCGCCGCCCGCCGACGACGGCGAAGAACCCGAGGAGTTCGACGGCGAAGAAGATCCCATGTATCAGGACGCGGTGCGCGTGGTCTGCGAGATCGGCAAGGCCTCTACGTCCACCCTCCAGCGCCGCCTGCGGTTGGGATACGGCCGCGCCGCCCGTATCCTCGACATGATGCAGCGCGACGGGATCATCGGTCCGCCGGACGGATCCCGCCCCAGAGAAGTGTTGAAGCGGCCCGATTGGTTATACGAAGTAGACAGCCAGGTTCGCTAAGAGATTCCGAACCGCTGTTTCACCATGGCGATGTAATCGGCGTCGCTGATGCCGGGGCGCATCGCCAGAATCGCTTTCGCATCTTCGCCCGCCGCATAACGCAATTGCGCGGTCCCATCCGTCGCCGCCTGATAGATGATCTCCGCCACCAGCTCCGGTGGCGACGGCTGCCGGACCTTGGCCCAGCCTGCCAGCAACTGCCCAACGTAGTCGTCATAAACGGTGAGCCCGTCTTTTTGCAGACGGTCCAGCGATCGGCCCGCGAAATCGGTCGCGATCGAACCGGGCTCCACCACCTTAACCTGGATCCCGAATCGTCCCAACTCGAATTGAAGCGATTCCGACAAGCCTTCCACCGCCCACTTCGTAGCGTGATACAGCGAGTACAGTGGGAACACCACCCGCCCGCCCACCGACGAGATATTCACGATCACGCCCGAGCCGCGCGCGCGGAAGTGCGGCAGGAATTCGCGAATCACGCGCACCAGACCGGTGACGTTCGTTGCGAACTGCCGCTCGATCTGTTCGTCGGAGGCGGCCTCCAGCGGGCCGAACGCGCCATAGCCCGCGTTGTTTACCAGGACATCCACGCCGCCGAACGCATCCAGAGCTTCCTGGAAGGCTGCCGGAATCGCCTTGGGATCGGTGACATCCAGCGCGATCAGCTTCAGGCCGTCGGATGCAAGATCGGAATGGCCGGCGGGGTTCCGCATAGTCGCGGCTACGTTCCAGCCGCGATCGCGGAACAAAGTCGCGGTCGCACGTCCAATTCCAGTGGACGCTCCGGTCAGAAAAACTGTCTTTGCCATGGGCCTCCTCTCCGTGACAGCGAGGCTTCACAATAGCAGACCGGCGTCGCGGACTGATTATGAGTAAACTTACGGAATCCATGAACCGCCTCGCTCTTGTGCCCGCATTGTGCTTGCTCGCGACACCGCTGGCCGCCCAGCAGCCGCTCACGATTCAGGACGCTGTCGCGCGATCACAAACCAGCGATCCGGCAATCCGCGTATCGGAAGCCCAGATCGAGCAGGCATCATCCGGCATCCGGCTGGCCCGGACCGCTTATCTGCCGCGAATCGACATGCTGGCTCAACTGAACCGCGGAACGTTCAACAATACGCTTGGAATTGTTCTACCGCAGCAAGTCTTCATGCCGATCTCGGGCCCGGTGCTCCCGCAGTCGGGCGCCAATGTGTGGGGTACCGCCGTGGGGGCGCTGGTGAGTTGGGAGCCTTTCGACTTCGGCCTAAGGAAGGCCCACCTCGCGGAGGCAGAGGCCGGCCGGCGTCACGCAGAGCTGGGACTGGCACGCACGCGATTCGAGCTCGGCGCGCAGACCGCTGATGCGTTTCTCACCGCTCTCGCCGCGGATCGCACGGTGGCGGCAGCCACTGCCAGCGTGGATCGCGCCCTCACCATTGAGAAGCTGGTGGCGGCTCTGGTCTCGTCCGAATTGAAGCCCGGCGCGGATCTGTCGCGCAGCCGCGCGGAACTGGCGCAGGCTCGCGCGCAACTGGTGCAAGCGCAACAGAGCGCCCGAAACGCCCGTATTCTCCTGAAGCAGTTGACCGGCGAACTACCCGGCGAACTGGCAGCCGGACCGCTCCTCGACGTTCCGCGTGCGACCCCGGCATCGGACGCGGTGGAGCATCCCGCGGTCGTGGAGCAAAATGCCGCAATCGAAATCGCCCGCAGCCGAACTGCCGCCCTCGACCGGGCTTACTTCCCTAAGTTTCAGTTGCAAAGTGTTGCGTTCGGCAGGGGATCCGGCGTGCAGCCGGACGGCAGGACCGGCGGCGCCGCATCAGGTCTCGCGCCCAACGTGGGAAACTGGGGCGTCGGCATGACCGTCACGTTCCCAGTGATGGATCTTCCCGGATTGCGCGCCCGGCGGGCTTCGGCAGCGTCACAGGAGCGCGCCGAGAGCGCGCGCCTCGAATCCGTGCGTCGCGAGGTCACGTCCCGGATGGAGCAGGCACGCAATGCGCTGGCGTCTTCTCTCGAAGTCGCAGCCCTCACCCCGTCGCAGACGCAGGCAGCCCGGGACGTTTTGGAGCAGGCGTCGGCACGTTACCGCGCGGGCCTGGCGACGCTCGCGGAAGTGGCCGAGGCGCAGCGTCTGCTCACCCAATCCGAGATCGAGGACTCGCTGGCGAAGCTGCAGGTGTGGCGGGGAAGGCTCGCCGTTGCCGCCGCTGAGGGCAGCCTGGACGGGTTTCTCCGGAGCGCCCAGTAATGCGGCTGGTCCTTGCATCCCTCCGCCGCCCGGTGACTGTTGTGCTCGCGCTGATTGCGCTGGCGCTGGCCTCGGCCCTGGCGATTCGCCGGATTCCGGTCGACATCTTCCCGCAACTCGGCTCGCCAGCGATCTATGTCGCCCAGCCCTACGGCGGAATGGATCCATCCCAGATGGAAGGATTCATCACCTACTACTACGAGTATCACTTCCTCTATATCACCGGGATCGAGCACGTGGAGTCCAAGAGCATCCAGGGCGCGTCGCTGATGAAGCTGGTGTTCCACGAGGGCACGGACATGAACCAGGCGATGGCTCAGGTGGCGGGGTACGTGAATCGCTCGCGAGCCTTCATGCCCCCCGGAGCCGTTCCGCCGTTCATCGTCCGCTATGACGCGGGTTCCGTGCCGGTCGGCCAGTTGATCTTCAGTTCCTCGGCGGGCCGAAGCCCGGGTGAGATGCAGAACATCGCGCTGAACCAGGTGCGTCCGCTGTTTGCGACTCTGCCCGGAGTCTCCGCGCCGCCTCCTTTCGGCGGCAACCAGCGCACGCTCGTGGTGCGGCTGGATCCCGCCAAGTTGCGCCAGTACCGGATTTCCCCCGACGAGGCAATCGCCGCCGTCAACCGCGCCAGCGCCGTGCTTCCTTCCGGAAATGTGCGAACCGGCGACCTTACCCGCATCGCTTCCACGAACGCCTCCGTTTCGGCGAATCCCGCGGAATTGCTGGAGGCTCCCGTCCGTCCCGGCAGTGGAGCTTCCGTGTACCTGCGCGACATCGCCACGGCGGAGATCGGAACCGACATCGTCACCGGCTATGCGCACGTGAACGGCAAGCGAACGGTGTACATCGAAGTCACCAAGCGTTCCGACGCATCCACGCTGGACGTCATCAACCGGGTCAAGCAGGCCCTGCCCGCCATGCAGGCCGTTTGTCCCGAGGATGTGACCGTCTCGCTCGCGTTCGATCAGTCCCGCTACGTCACGGCAGCCCTGCGATCCCTGTTGAACGAAGCCGCATTGAGCGCCGTGCTGACCGGCTTGATGGTGATCCTGTTCCTGCGGGACTGGCGCGGCGCGGTGATCGTGATCCTCACCATCCCGTTCTCACTGTTGTCCGCCGTTGTCTGGCTCTACGCAACCGGGCAGTCGATCAACATCATGACCCTGGGGGGGCTTGCGCTTGCCGTCGGAGTCCTCGTGGACGAAGCGACGGTCGAGATCGAGAATATCGAAAGCCACCTGGCGGCAGGCGTGGCCCGGGCGCGAGCCGTTCTGGATGCGGCGTCGAAGACAGCCGTTCCCCGCCTGCTAGCCATGACTTCGATCCTGGCTGTGTTCCTTCCCGGATTCTTCATGACCGGCGCTGCCAGGCAGTTGTTCGTACCACTGTCGCTCGCGGTGGGGTTCGCAATGATCTCCTCCTACGTCCTGTCGAGCACGCTGGTGCCGGTCCTCTCCGTGTGGCTGATGCGTCACGGGCGCAAGCGGGGCGAAGGGCGCCTGATCGGACTGTACGGCCGTTATCTGGATGCCGCGATCCGCTGGCGCTGGGCCACAGCCGCGCTGTATGTTCTGGTGGCCGGAATCGCCTTCGCTCTGCTGGTGCCTCGCCTGGGTGTCGAGCTTTTCCCCTTGAGCGACAGCGGGCAGTTCCGCCTGCGCCTGCGCGCTCCGGCGGGAACCCGCATCGAGCGCACGGAGCTGATCGCCTTGAAGGCGTTGGAGGTGATCGAAAACGCCGTTGGAAAGGATCAGGTGGAAATCAGCACTGCGTTTATCGGCGTCCAGCCTGCCAGCTATCCCATCAACACCATCTATCTTTGGACCAGCGGTCCGCAGGAAGCGGTGATGCTGGTCGCGGTGAAGCCGGGCGCGCGCCTCCGAGGGGAAGCGCTGCAGGAGGAACTCCGCCGCAAGCTGCGCGACGCCCTGCCTCAGGTCCAGGCGAGCTTTGAAGCCGGGGACATTATCAGCCAGGTGATGAGCTTCGGTTCGCCGACGCCGATCGAAATCGCGGTGCAAGGTCCCAACATGGCCAACAATCGCGCGCATGCCGCGAAAGTGGAGCGGGAACTGCGCAAGATCCCGCAGCTTCGGGACCTGGCATACAGCCAGCCGCTCGACTATCCGGCATTGGATGTGCGGATCGACCGCGAGCGCGCCGGACAGTACGGTCTGACCTCTGCCGAGGTCGCCAAAAGCCTGGTGGCCGCGACTTCATCCAGCCGTTTCCTGGATCCCAATTACTGGCGGGATCCCGGCAGCGGCAACGGATTCCAGATTCAGGTGGAGATCCCGCAGCACCTGATGGCGAGCGCCGCCGACGTCGCCGGGTTGCCGGTGATGAAGAGCGGCGCCGCGCGGCCCCTGCTCGGCGAGGTCGCCGAGATCCGGGAAGGCACGGCGCCCGGCGCGGTGGAGCGGTACAACATGCAGCGGGTGGTGAGCCTGACCGCGAACGTCCACGCAAGTCCGCTGGGCGACGTCGTACCCGCCGTACGCGCCGCGATCCAGGCGGCCGGCGCACCGCCGCGAGGCTCCACCGTGGCCATCCGTGGTCAGGTCCCGGCGCTCGAACTGACGCTCGCGGAGCTTCGAACCGGCATCCTGATCTCAACCGCCGCGATGCTGCTGCTGTTGGCCGCTTATTTCCAGTCTCTCCGGCTGGCGATTCTGATTCTCGCGCCGGTTCCCGCGGCGCTAGCCGGGTCCGCCCTGGTTCTTGCGCTCACCGGAACTACGCTCAATGTGCAGTCGTTCCTGGGCGCGATCATGGCCATCGGAATCGGCGTGGCGAATTCCATTCTGCTGGTCTCCTTCGCTGAGCGATCGCGCCGCGAAGGGGCATCGGCGGCCGATGCGGCTGCAAACGGCGCGCGAGGGCGGGTGCGTGCTGTACTGATGACCGCATTCGCGATGCTCGCCGGCATGCTCCCCATCGCCCTGGGAACCGAACAGGTGGCCCCGCTGGGACGCGCGGTGCTGGGCGGCTTGAGCCTGGCGACTGTCGCCACGCTGGCAGTTCTACCGGCGTTGTATGCACTGCTGCAGCGCAACGCTCGAGCGGCATCGCCCTCGCTTGATCCCGGCGATCCCGAAAGCCGCTATTACGAAGGAGTGCAGGCTTGATCCGAACGTTTGTTCTGTTGTCGATCTGCGGCGCCGCCTGGGCGCAGCTTGCGGTGGACGTGGTCCGGGTGGAGTCGCGTGCCGCCGCCGCAAAAACTCCGCTGCCCGGAGAGATCGCGCCCTACGAGACCGTCGATCTGCGGGCGCGCGTCACCGGCTTCGTCGAACGGGTGAATTGCGATACCGGATCGGTGGTTCGCAAGGGGCAGCTTCTGGTGGAGTTGTCCGCGCCGGAACTGGGGGCGCAACTGGCCCAGGCGCAATCGCAGATCGAAACCGCGGAGGCTCGCAGAGCGGAAGCCGAAGCCAGGCTTGCAGCGGCGGAACTGACGCATGCAAGGTTGCGCGACGCGGCGGCTACTCCCGGGGCGATTGCCCGCACGGAAATCGAACTGGCGGCGAAATCCGTGGATGCCGCGAAGGCTGCGTTGGGAGCCTCGCAACGCTCCGTCGAGTCGGAGCGCGCGCGCCGCAAGTCTCTTGAGGAACTCGCCTCCTTCCTCAGCATCCGCGCGCCCTTTGACGGCGTAATCACCCGCCGGATGGCACATCCCGGAACCCTGGCCGGCCCCGGGGAACCGCCGTTGCTGCGGCTGGAACACGTCCAGCGGCTGCGTCTCGCGGTCGCCGTCCCCGAAACCCTGGCCGGCAGTGTGCGGTTAGGGACCGCGGTGAGCTTTACGGTTCCGGCCTATCCGGGACAGAACTTCCAGGGTGTCGTGGCCCGCAACCCGGCAGTGGTCGACCCGCAGACACGGACCATGCCCGTGGAACTGGATATCGCCAACGCCGATCGCAGGCTGGCTCCTGGGATGTACCCCGAAGTGCAATGGCCCAGCCGCCGCGCCCCGGGTTTCGCCGTGCCTGCTTCCGCGGTCGTCACTACCACGGAGCGGGTGTTTGTTATCCGGGTTCGCGGCGGGGTCGCCGAATGGGTGGACGTTCGCAAGGTGGGACCCGCCGGCGACCGGCTGGAGGTGCAAGGCGCGCTCGCCGAAGGGGACGTCGTGGTCGCCCGCGCAACCGACGAAATCCGGCCCGGCGCCCGAGTTCAGCCCAAGTAGTCCGGCGGCAGCCTGCACCCTGTTCTCTGCGCGTCCGCAGTGCCGTAGCGCAGGCTGCACCGGTGGTTCGGAGGACGAACTCTACTGAATTGCTTTATAGTGCGCCCGACGGCCGATTTCTCTCAGCAAATTTTTCAGTCACGGCAGCCACGCTAAAATAAAAGGCAGTTCCAAAATGACTCGACGCACCCTCCTCCTGCTTGCCCTGGCGAGCCTCCTGCTGCCCGCCGCCACCGTCCGTAAAGCCGACGGCTATGTCATCCCCCTGCCCAAGGGACGCAAGTTCGAGATGGCGAAGCAGAAGGGCAAGGTGGTCCTGTTCTGCATGATCGCCACCACCTGCAAACACTGTGAAGGGACCGTTCAGATGCTGACGCGGATCCAGCGGGAGTTCGCGGAGAAGGGCCTGGTTGTGGTCGCCGCCACCATCGAAGAGCCGGAGACCAACGTCGATGCCTTCGTGTCGCGATACCGCCCGGCATTCCCGGTGGGCAACCTGACCGAGGACCTCTTCTACAAGTACGGCGACATCAAGGCAGGGGAGCGTCCCTTTGTGCCGATTCTGATGTTCATCGACCGCACCGGCATGCTGCGCCACCAGTTTCCCGGCAATCACGCGTTCTTCAAGGCGGAGGCCGAAAAGAACATCCGCAACCTGACTATCGAAATGCTCGCGCAGTAGGACGAAGGCGGCTCGGTTGAGCCGCCCCCTGGTTGATTCAACGCGCCGCGGCGGCTGCTTTCTTAACCTCCGCCTGGGGCTCGCCCGCGACCATCGGGTACACCACGCCGGCGATCGCCGCCCCCACGATCGGGGCCAGCCAGAACAGCCACAACTGCTCGATCGCCCACCCGCCGGCGAAAATCGCCGGGCCGGTTGAGCGGGCTGGATTCACCGACAGATTGGTCACCGGAATGCCGATCAGGTGAATCAGCGTCAACCCGAGGCCGATCGGAATCGGCGCGAAGCCGGCGGGCGCGCGGCGATCGGTCGAGCCCAGGATGATCATCAGGAACATGAACGTCAGCACCACCTCAGCCACCAGCGCCGCCATCATCGAATAGCCGCCGGGCGAGTGCAGATCGTACCCGTTGGAGGCGAACCCCGCGGTTACGTCGAATCCGGCCTTGCCGCTCGCGATGATGTAGAGAACGCCCGCGCCGGCGATCGCTCCCGCTACCTGAGCCGCGATATAGGCCGGCAGTTCCTTGGCTTCAAAGCGCTTCCCTACCACCAGCCCTACGCTTACCGCGGGGTTCAAGTGGCATCCTGAGACGTGTCCGATGGCATAAGCCATGGTCATCACAGTCAGCCCGAAGGCGAATGATACTCCCAGAAGTCCGATGCCGACGTTCGGGAATGCCGCGGCCAGAACGGCGCTGCCGCATCCACCGAAAACAAGCCAAAATGTACCAAGCATTTCGGCGATTGCCCGTTGGGTGAGAGACATGGTTCCTCCAGCCCGAGTGCCGGGCAAACCGGCCCCTCGGGCGTGGGGACTAATGTACCTCAAAGCACGGATTGCAGGGAACCGGAGCTTGGCGCCTACCGCACCTGGAAGCGCAGGACCGATTCGGCGGGAATTACGGCCGGATCGCCGCGCGTGGCCAGCACCACACCGGTGCCCGCGCCGGCGCCGCTTCCCGCTCCGATCGCCGCGCCCTTGCCGCCTCCGGCGATGGCTCCGATCGCGGCGCCCACGCCCGCGCCAATGCCGATCTTCGCCGCGTCCTTCTTCTTGGAGGCGTTCGCCTGAGCCGTATACGTGCTGGTGGCGAGCTTGAGGTCGCCGCCGGCCGGCAGGTCCAGGCTGACCAGCGCGACGCTGATCGCGGCGACGCCCTTCACGCGGCCGCCGGGATCCACACCCGTTACCCGGCCCGTCACCTGCGATCCGCGAGGCGCGATCACCCGGCCACCGGCGCTCACGGGCTGCTCCAGAGTGGCGACGAACGTCTCGCCCGCCCGCGCGGCCTTGGTGCTCAGCGTGGAAGTGGTGCGCACGACCAAAGTCGTGCCGGAGGGGATCACCGCCGAGGTGGCGTCACGCACGCTGGAACGCGCCGCATTCCGCGCGGGCCTCTCGGCGGCCGGCGGTTGCTCCGCCTGCTGCGCTTTCTCGGCGGCGGCGGCATCCAGCGCCTTGCGCGCGTTGTCGGCCGCTTCCTTCGCCGCGATCGCCGCTTTGTCGGCGGCTTCCACCGCGTCCTTCGCGGCATCCTGAGCGGACTTGGAAGCCTCCCTTTGCGTGCACGCGGCGGCGACCAGCAGCAGCGCCGCTGTGAATCCCGTAAGTAGCTGTCTTGTCATCAGTTCCCCTCCCCACCGGGCCGAACCCCGCGGTTCTGAACCGGCGCCTCACCTGCATAGACGCCCCTCGTTGGCCTGCAGTTGCCCGTAAGTGCCCGAAACGAAGCGGTCAGCGGTGCGTCTAAACCGCTTAAGCCATACCTAAGCACCCTCGTTTGACAGTGCCGGGCATCGTCTCTATCATAGTGTTTTCAAGCAGCTCGACATTCCTGTCGCTCTTCTCCGGGAAGGGAACTCTTTATGATCAAGGTTGAACACCTCACCAAGCGATACGCTCGCAATGTCGCGGTCAATGACATTTCGTTCGAGGTGGAGAAGGGGCAAATCGTTGGTTTTCTGGGCCCAAACGGGGCTGGAAAAACCACGACGATGCGCGTCCTGACCTGCTTCATGCCTCCCAGCGACGGCTCCGCTCAAGTGGCCGGTTTTGACGTCGTGCAGCGGCCGATGGAGGTGAAGAAACGGGTCGGCTACCTGCCCGAAACGCCTCCCCTTTACCCGGAAATGGAAGTCAGCGAATACCTGCAGTTCGTAGGCAAACTGAAGGGCATTCCGGGACACGAGTTGAAGCGGCGGGTGGAGGAAGTCTCGGAACGCTGCGCCGTCGGCGATGTCCGCAAGAAGCTGATCAGCAAACTGTCCAAGGGCTACCGCCAGCGTGTCGGGCTGGCCCAGGCGATCCTCCACAATCCCGAAGTGCTGATCCTGGATGAGCCGACCTCGGGCCTGGACCCCAAGCAGATCATCGAGACGCGGGAGCTGATCCAGCAGCTAGCCGGCGATCACACCATCATTCTCTCCACGCACATCCTGCCGGAAGTGGAGCAGATCTGCCAGAAAGTAATCATCATCGCGCGCGGACAGGTGGTGGCGACCGACAGCGTGCACAACCTGACCAATCGCATGCGAGGCTCGGAAACCGTCAAGGTGGAAGTGGAGTCGCGCAACGGGCCGCTGGAACTCACCGCCGTGCAACAGCGCCTGGAGCAGGTGGCCGGCGTCAGCCGGGTGCTGCACAAGGAAACTCGCGACGCGCGCCTTACCTTCGAGGTGGAGAGCCTGCAAGGCCGCGTCATCCGCCCCGAGATCGCGCGCGCGGTTGTCGAGTCCGGTTGGAACCTGAACGAACTGCACACCGCGGCGATCAGCCTGGAAGAGATCTTTCTGCAGCTCACGTCGGCCGACGCCGCGAAAGAGGCGAAGCAATGAAAAACATTCTTGTGATCGCAACCAAGGAGATCAACAGCTACTTCCGTTCTCCGATCGCCTACGGGCTGATGGCGTTCTTCGCGCTGATCGCCGGATATTTCTTCTGGTTCTCCACCGCCTTCTTCGTGCAGCGCGGCATGGAGAGCCAGATGATGGGACGGGGCATGCCCATGGACGTGAACGAATGGGTGATCCGTCCCGTGCTCTCCAATATCAGTGTGATCGGCCTGTTCCTGATCCCCATGATCACCATGCGGTTGTTCGCCGAAGAGAAGCGCTCCGGCACCATCGAATTGCTGGTGACGTCCCCCATCCGGGACTGGGAGATCATCCTGGGCAAGTGGCTGGCGGCGCTGTTGATGTACGCCGCGATCCTGGGCGTCGCGCTGCTGAACATGCTGATCCTGTTCGCCTACGGGTCGCCCGACTGGAAGCCGATGCTGATCGGATATCTGGGCCTGCTGTTGCAAGGCGGGGCGCTGCTGGCGCTGGGCACCTTTATCTCCAACACGACTCGCAACCAGATCGTCGCCGGCGTGGCCACCTTCGCCATCTGCCTGCTGCTGTGGGTGCTGGACTGGGTGACCTCGTTTGAAACCGCGGCCTGGGCCAAGGTGGTCGGCTACATGTCCGTGCTCACGCACTTCGAGCCCTTCTCCAAGGGCGTGATCGATACCAAGGATGTCGTGTTCTACGTGTCACTCATCTTCCTGGGTCTGTTCCTGACCGCAAGGTCGCTTGAGTCCCTGCGGTGGAGGTCGTAAGCAATGGCGCAAAAGAACTGGATGAGTTCCCGGCAGACCCGATTCACCGCCTACGCCGCCCTGTACACCGTCATCATTGTGGCGGTGCTGGGGCTCGGCAATTTTCTGGCGAACCGCTACAACAAGAGTTTCGACGCGACGGCGAATAAACGCTTCAGCCTTTCCGACCAGACCGAGAAGGTTGTTAAGAACCTGAAAGCCCCGGCGACCATTACCTATTGGGACAAAACCGGCAGCTTCACCCAGGCTCGCGACCTGCTCGACCGGTATGACAACCTCTCTCCGCAGTTGAACGTCGCCTACATTGATCCGGACAAGAAGCCGCAGCAGGCCAAGGTGGCCGGCGTGAAGAACTTCGGCGCGATCTTCGTCGAGGCCAACGGCCGCAAGGAAGAAGCCAAGTCGATGACCGAGGAAGAGGTCACCGGCGCGCTGATCCGGGCGCTCAAGGGCGGTCAGCGCACGATCTGCTTCGTCGCCGGACACGGCGAAAAATCCATCGACGAAACCAAGCCCACCGGCTATTCCGGGCTGAAGGAGACGCTGGAGCGTAATAACTACGTCACCAGGACGGTTCGCTTCGGCGAGCGGGCGGACGCCCCCGCGGCGCCCACGCGGACCGACATCACCAAGACCGAAACGCCGCAGGCTCCGGCGGGCAACGTAGCGATCCCGGGCGACTGCACCGCGGTGGTGGTGGCCGGTCCCCGCTTCGATCTCAGCCAGCCGGAAGTGGACGCGCTGAAGGCTCACGTCGAGAACGGCGGCCGCGCGATGTTCCTGCTGGACCCGCCGCTGAAGATCGGCGAGGCGATCGCGGAGAATGCGGCCCTGGTCCAGGTGATCGAAGGTTGGGGCGTCACCGTGAACAAGGACCTCACGGTTGACCTTTCGGGCGTTGGACAATTGTTCGGCCTGAGCGAGGTGGTGCCCCTGGTTACCAACTGGGAATCGCACGCCATCACCCGCGAGATGCGCGATGCCTCGGCGGCCTTCCCGTACGCCCGCACCTTGGAGGTGAAGGCCGGGAAAGCCACCACGGAGAAGCTGTTCTCCACGTCCAAGAACAGTATCGCGACCAGCAAGCTGGATTCCGCGGAACTGATGGTGGATCCCAACAAGGACAAGCGCGGGCCCCTGACCATCGGCGCCGCCGGGACTATCAAGACCGGCAAGGAGAACTCCGAGGGCCGATTCGTAGTCATCGGATCTTCCGGTTTTGCCGGAAACAACATCCTGCGCTTCAACGGCAATCGCGACCTTTTCCTGAATGCGATGAACTGGCTCTCTTCGGACGAGGATCTGATTTCCATCCGCCCCAAGGACCCTGAGGATCGCCGCCTGAACCTGACCCGCAGCCAGATGAACGGAATCTTCTGGGCCAGCGTGGTCGGCTTCCCGGTTATGATTCTGCTGGCCGGCGTCAGCGTCTGGTGGCGCCGGAGGTAGACCATGCGAATTCGAGGCTTGCTGATCTCAGCAGTCCTGCTGGCCGCCTTGGGCGCGGGAGTCTGGTACTCCAATCGCCAGCAAGGCGCGTCGGCGGATGAGCGTCCCAAGGACGCGCCGCCGTTGATCGCGAAGATACCGGAGGATCAGATCCTGGAGCTGCGCTTCCGCAGGGGTCCCGAGGTGACCGTGGTCAAGCGTGTCGAGCAGGCCAAGTGGACCATCGTCGAGCCTCGCCCGCTGGAGATCGACACCACCACCTTGCAGCAGGTGACCACCGCGCTGGCGGACCTTGCCTCGGATCGCATCGTGGAGGAACAAGCTTCGGACCTCGCGCCTTTTGGCCTCGCCAATCCGTCCTACCAGCTCGAGATCCTGAAGAAAGATGGCAAGACAGTCAAGCTCCTCTTCGGCGACGAGACCCCTTCCGGCACCGCCTTTTTCGTCAAGCTGGAAGGCGACCCTCGCGTTTTCTCGCTGGCCAATTACACCAAGTCGACGCTCGACAAGAGCTGGAAGGACCTGCGCGACAAGCGTCTGCTGACCGCGGATTCGGATAAGCTGAGTCGCGTGGAGATCGCGGCCAAGGGACAGACCACTGAGCTCGGGCGCATCAATCAGAATGAGTGGCAGATCCTGAAGCCCCGTCCGGCGCGCGCCGACAGCTTCCAGGTGGCGGACTTCGTCAGCAAGATCACCGGGTCCACGATGTCCGCGGAAGGCGAAGCCGATGCCGAGAAGCTTTTCGCGGCTGGGGCTCCCGTGGCCACCATCCAGCTCACCGGTCCCGCCGGAACCCAGAAGCTCGAGGTGCGGAAGAACAAGGACGACTTCTATGCTCGCAGCTCTCAGGTGGAGGGCGTTCACAAGCTGGCTAAGGACGTCGGCGAGGCCGCCGCGCGCGATTTCGAGGCCTTCCGCAACAAAAAGCTGTTCGACTTCGGCTTCAACGAGCCGACCCGCGTCGAGGTCCGCAAGGATAGCGTCGTGACCGTGCGCGAGAAGGGCCCGGACGGCTGGATGTCCGGCGGCAAGAAACAGGACACGGCGTCCGTGGCCAACTTCATCGACAAGCTGCGGGACCTGACCGCGGCCGGTTTCCGCGAGGGCGCCGCTCCCGCGGCCACCCTGGAACTCGCCGTCACCAGCGGTGACGGCAAGCGAGCGGAGCGCGTGACGCTCGGCCAGCAGGGCGGAAAGTGGATCGCGCAACGCGCCGGCGAGCCCGCGCTCTACGAACTGGATGGGAAAATCGTGGATGAGTTGCTGAAAGCTCACGCTGACGTCAAGGAAGCGCCGCCGCCGCCCAAGAAATGAACGCGCTGCTGACCGATCTCTATCAGCTCACCATGGCCGCGGGATACTTCGAGGCCGGCAGGAGCAAGGATCGGGCAGCCTTCGAACTCTTTGCCCGCAAGCTGCCGCCGAACCGTGAGTTTCTGATCGCCACCGGATTGCACGCGGCGGTGGAGTACCTGCTCAATCTCCGTTTCGCACCCGAGGAGATCCGCTACCTTCGAGACCTGCCCCAGTTCTCGCGGGTCTCGCCGGCGTTCTTCGACATGCTGGCCGGCTTCCGCTTCACGGGTGACGTGGATGCAGTTCCGGAAGGCGCCCTCCTCTTTCCGCCAGAGCCGTTTTTGTTTGTCCGCGCTCCGGTAGTCGAAGCGCAACTGGTCGAAACCGTGCTGCTGGCTTGCATTGGATTCGAATCCATGATCGCCTCGAAGGCCGCGCGAGTGGTCGAAGCGGCGCGAGATCGCCACGTGGTGGAGTTCGGAACCCGCCGCGCCCACGGTCCGGAAGCCGGCGCCCTGGCCGGACGCGCCGCCTACATCGGCGGCTGCATCGGAACCAGCAACACCCTCACCGGTTACCGCTACGGGATTCCGGTGTACGGGACCGCCGCGCACTCCTGGGTGATGTCCTTTCCGCACGAGCGGACGGCCTATGAACGTCTGCAATCGCTGCTGGGCGAAGGTACGGTCTACCTCGTGGATACCTACGACACGCTGGACGGCGTTCGCCTGGCCGTTTCGTTGGGACGCCCCTTGTGGGGCATCCGCCTGGACAGCGGCGATCTGGGGGCGCTGGCGGTGGAGTCCCGGCGCATCCTGGATGCCGCCGGACTGCCGGACGCGAAGATTTTCGCCACCGGCGATCTGAACGAACGGAAAATCGCCAAACTGGTCGGGGACGGAGCGCCGATCGACGTCTTCGGCGTCGGAACGGAGCTCGCGACGTCGTTCGATTCGCCCGCCTTGGGCGTCATCTACAAAATGGTGGAGTGCGAGTATGGCGGTGAGCTTCGCCACACCTTGAAGCTCAGCGAGGGCAAGAAGACCTATCCCGGCTGGAAACAGGTGTTCCGCTTCGCCGATCGTGATGTGATCGGCCGCGCCGGCGAGCAGTTCGCGGATCCCCACGAGACGCTGCTAGTTCCGGTAATTCGCGGAGGCAAACTCGCGGAACCGCTGCCTTCCGCCACGGAAGCGCGGCGGCGCTGTGCGGCGTCCATGGAGGGGGTGTCGCGTCCGCGTCCAGTGGAATATTCGGCGGCATTACTCCGGCTCGCGGAAGAGACGGAAAGGAGCCTGGCGTGAAGACGGTCTTTTTCGACATTGATACGCAGCTCGATTTCGTGCTTCCCGCGGGTGCGTTATACGTCCCCGGCGCGGAGTCCATTCTTCCCGCCATATCCGCGCTGAACCGCTTCGCCATCGCGGGGTCCCATCCTCTAATCTCGACCATGGACGCCCATGCCGAAGACGACGTTGAGTTCCGGCAGTGGCCGCATCATTGTGTTCAAGGATCGCTGGGACAGCGCAAGGCCGAATGTACGCTCGTTTCCGGGCAGATCGTCCTCGAAAAACAGACTGTCGATATCTTCCACAGCCCGCGGCTGCAGTCCATTCTGGACTCCTTGGACGCGGACCGCTATGTCGTGTATGGAGTGGCGACGGAGGTTTGTGTCGGCATCGCCGCACGCGGCTTGCTCCGCTCCGGAAAGCCGGTGATTGTCGTCGAGGATGCAATCCGCGCCATCGCGATCAATTCTGGCTCGCTCACGCTGCGCGAGCTTTGCGCCGCGGGCGCTCAGCTTTCCACCGTGTCGCGGATCACCGGATCCAGTCCGGCCTGACGTAGGCGTAGAACAGCACCACCAGCCCGATCACGCTCGCCAGAAAGATGCTGTGCCGCAGGGTAAAGCGAAACAGGCGGGACTCGTCTTCGGGCTTCATGCCCGTGGCCGCGGCCGCGACGGCGATCGATTGCAGGCTGATCATCTTCCCCATTACGCCGCCGGACGAGTTCGACGCGGCCATCAGCGTGGGGCTCAGGCCCAGCGAGTTGGCGGTGATCACCTGCAGATTCCCGAACAATGCGTTCGCCGAGGTATCGCTTCCGGTCAGGAACACGCCCAGCCAGCCGAGCATCGCGCTGAAGAACGGGAACGCCGAGCCCGTCCGAGCGAAGGCCATGCCCAACGTCGCGGTGGCGCCGCAGTAATTCATCAGGAACGCGAGCCCCAGCACGCTGGCGATGGTCAGCATCGGCAACGCCAGTGATCGCGCCGATCCCGCGATCACCCCAGCCAGCCGGCCTGGCCGCACCCGCAGCAGCGCCGCGGAACTCAACGCCGCGAACATGCACGCCGTGCCCGAAGCCGCCAGCAGATTCCATGTGTAGATCGCGCCGTAGGGCGAAGGCGTCGTTACCGCCGGCGCCACCCGCTGGATCGCGTTGTGCAGTCCCGGCCATTCCATTCCGAACGTCGCGCGATTCAAGATCGCCTTCACGCCGTCCATGCCCCACAACAGCACGAAGATCACCAGCAGCCCGTAGGGCGCCCAGGCCAGCAGCGTCTTCCGCGTGTCCAGAAGGGAAGCGGGGCGCGGCTTCTCTCCCGCCGGACGCCAGAACCGCAGCAGCGCGATCAGCACCGCGAAGGTGGCCAGCGACCCCAGGATGTCGGTCAGGTAAGGGCCCAGGTAGTTCGAAACATAGAACTGCGCGCCCGCGAATGCGATCCCGCAGGCGGCCACCGCCGGCAGCGTCTCCCGCAGCGCCCGCCAGCCGCCCATCGTGAACACAAGATAGGCGGGGATGATCAGCGAGACCGGCGCGCAGATGCGTCCCACGTTGGAACTGAGTGACTCGAGCGGCAACCCGGTGATCCCCTGCAGCGTGATCAGCGGAATGCCAATAGAACCAAAAGCCACCGGCGCGGTGTTGGCCAGCAGGCAAATGCCCGCCGCGTAGAACGGTGAGAAGCCCAGACCGGTCAGCATCGCCGCCGCCACGGCTACTGGAGTTCCGAATCCCGCCGCGCCTTCCACGAACGCGCCGAACGCGAAGGCGATCAGCAGCGCCTGCAGTCTCTGATCCGTGGTCAGGGATCCGATGGAATTCTTGATCGCCTCCATTTGGCCGGTCTCCACCGTAAGCCGGTACAGCACGATGGCCCAGAACACGATCCAGCCGATCGGAAACAAGCCGAAGGCGGCGCCGTACAGCGTCGCGGACACCGCCAGCGTAACCGGCATCCCGTACACTCCCGTCGCCACCAGCATCGCGGTCGCCAGACCGCACAACGCGGCGGCATAGCTCGGCTTGCGCAACACGCCCAGCAGCAGCAGAAGCACGAAGATCGGTAAGGAGGCCAGCCACGGGGAAAGCGCCCCCGCGGGCGAGTAGTCGTGAAGCCACATGAAGCTTCACATCGTATCGCAGGCGCGGGAAGCGACTAGGCCGGCGATTCCACAACGTTGATGCGCTTGGTGGAGCCTTCCCGTTGCAGGCGCGTCTTCTTGTGCTCCAGCGCGGCGTTCACGAAGGCTTGAAACAGCGGATGCGGCTCCAGCGGCTTCGAC
>CAYOQB010000013.1:0-51292 GCA_964406035.1 uncultured Solibacteraceae bacterium
AGGGCACGCTGGTGTGGCCCAATCTGTTCGGCGCCACCAACTGGTTCAGCGCTTCTTATTCGCCGCTGACGAAGCTGATGTACGTCGCGGTGCGCGAGCAGTCCAGCTACTTCTTCAAATCGGAGGCGCAGTATCAGCCCGGCGCGCCGTTCATGGGCGGGGGCGAACGCGCGGTGAAGGGCGATCAGGCGACCGGCGCGGTGCGTGCGCTGGAGGCCGCGACGGGCAAACGCGTGTGGGACTTCCCGCTGAAATCGCCGCCCTGGTCGGGCGTGCTGGCAACGGCGGGCGGCCTGGTGTTCGGCGGCAGCATGGAAGGCAACTTCTACGCGCTCGATGCATCGACGGGGAAGCCGCTGTGGGACTTCCAGACCGGCGGGGTGATGTACACGAATCCGATGTCGTTCGCGGTAGATGGGAAGCAGGTGGTCGCCGTGACCAGCGGTCACGCGTTGTATGTGTTCGGGTTGTAGGCGGGTTTTTTCATCGATTCGCCTTAAGTGCGATCGTTTCCGTACGATTTCGGTCTACACTTAGGAACATCTCAGTGCATGAATCCCGAGCAATGGCGGCGTGTCTGCGATCTCTTGGAGAAATATAGCGGGCTGCCCTCCAGTGAGCGCCTGCAGTGCCTGCAGCGCCATGAGGGAGAGGAGCCCGCGGTAATCGCGGAAGCTCTCCGTATCGCGGACCTCAGCAGCGCCGCCCGCCGGTTCTTGAGCGACCCGGCGGCGGGCTTCGCCGGCATTTTTCCCAGGCAGCATCTGCAATCGGGAACGATTCTGTCCAACCGCTTCCAGATTGTTCGCTTCCTCGGGTCGGGCGGCATGGGCGAAGTCTACGAAGCGCTCGACTTGACCCTGAATGAGCCGTGCGCGCTGAAGCAGATCCGGACTGGGCTGGCCGCTGATGAAGTAATTCTCGGCATGTTCCAGACAGAGGTACAGCTCGCCCGACGGGTGACCCACGCCAATGTTTGCAGGATTTTCGACCTCGGCAGCGACAGCGGCGCGGGAGTCACCTTCCTGACCATGGAACTGCTGGCCGGCGGATCGCTGGCGGACAGGCTCTCGGAAAAGTCGCTTCCCGCGGAGTGGGCCGAAGCAGTGATCGTGCAGGTGGCTGGGGGGCTGGCCGCGGCGCACGCGGCCGGAGTGCTTCACCGTGACCTGAAACCCGGCAACGTTCTCTTTCGCAGGCCGAATCATCCGGAAGTCTGCATCACCGATTTCGGACTCGCGCTGGTGTACGCCCAGCCATCGCGCGATGCCGCGGGAAAAGAATCGTCGGGACCGCGCCCGCAGCCTCCCGCGGGAACTCCAGGCTATCTGGCGCCCGAATGCCTGGAAGGGCAGCCTCCCACCCCGGCGAGCGATGTTTACGCGCTCGGACTTCTGATGCACGAAGTGCTGACCGGATCGCTGCCATTCCACGAGCTGGGGCCGCTGGGGGCCATGGTGCGGCGATGCAAGGAGGCTCCGCCGCCGCTGAAGTCCGCGATACCGGCAGCGGCGCGATTCCAGCCCATTGTCGCGCGGTGCCTGGCGCCCGATCCGCGGTTGCGGTATCGCGACGCGTTGGAGGTACAGGAAGCGATCCGCGGCGAAGCGAAGCGCCGCAGCCCGGTTTCCCGCCGCACCCTGATCCGGTCCGGATTTGCCGCCGCGCTCGTGGCACCTGCCGTCTTCGCCTTGCGCTATATCAAACGAGGCGCGAATTCACCGGAGGGACGCCGCATTCTGATCGCTCCGGTGGAAGCGCCCGCGGGTTCCGGGCTGGATGTGATCGAGGTCGCGCTGCGGCAATCGTTGCGGCAGTCCAGCCGGGTAGAGATTTGGGACGCGACGAGGTTGCCCGAAGTGCTGAGCCGGATGGGAAGAAACGCGAACGAGACATTGCCGCCCTCGGCTTGGCGTGAGATCGCGCTGCGCGAGCAGGTGCCGCAGGTGCTCTTTCCGGCGGTTACCCGAGCCGGCGACGGGATGGTGCTGACCGTCCGGCTGGAGCAGGTGAACGCGTCCACGGCCCGCTTCGCGGCGCGCTCCTGGCAGAAGTCGTTTGAGGCGGCCTCCCGCCACCAGTTGTTGGATGCGGGACAAGAGGCCGCCAACTGGTTGCGTGGCCTGGAGGGGGAACCGGCGGCGGCCATTCAGGAGGCCAATCGCCCGCCGCGTGACATCACCACGGAATCGTGGGAAGCCCTGTCGGCGTTCCACCGCGGGGAACAGAAGGCGCGATCCGGGTTGTTGCCCGCGGCCCTGCTGGAGTTCGACGCCGCGCTCCGGCACGACGCGGAGTTCACCATGGCCTGGATGCGCAAGGGCGATCTGCTGATGGGCGCTCGGAGCATGGCCGAGGGTCTCACCTGCTGGAGCAACGCCATCCGCTGCTCGCGCGCGCGACCGCTGTCGCGCCGCGAGGATCTGATGCTGCGGGCCATGTTCGCCGACGATACCGGCGATCCCGCCGCGGCGGAGAAACTGTTCGCGGAGTTCGCGCATTATTTTCCGGATGAGCCGTGGGGATTCTTTAACCGGGCGCTGCCGCTGATGAACTTGGGCTTGTTCGAGGAAGCGATCGCGACGCTGGAGCGCTGCCGCCGGTTCCCGGAACGGCGCCGGTCGGTGAGCATTCAACTCTGCCAGGCTCACACGGCCAAGCAGTCTTATCAGGCGGCGCTCGCCGAGACGGGATGGCTTCGATCGAACGGCTTTGCCGCATGGGCGAGCCGCTGCGAAGCCGGCGTTCACTACAGCCAGGGCGATTCGGCAAAGGCGCTGCAGGCGTTGCGCAAGGCCAAGGAAGAGCAGCCGGGGGATGCCGAGTGGCGGAGTGAGATCGAGCAATACGAATTAGTCGCGCTTGCCGACACGTCGCCCGCGGCCGATTGCCTGAAGCTGGCCCGGCAATACGCCGCGACGGACGAGGCGGGCGGATTCCGGATGAGCGCGGCGATGAAGTTGGTGGTGGCGGCGACGATGGCGGCCGCCTCCGGCGGTCCAAGTCGCGATCTGGCGCTTCGCGCCTGCGCGGTGGACAACAGCCTGACCGTGGTGGTCCGGGCGGCGGCGGTGCTGGCGCGGCGGGGCTTCCCGCGGGACGCTCGAGAGGTTTCGCGGCGGCTGGACCTGTCCTTGGACGTTCCCCGCGTTCGCGCCGCCAGGCTGCGGATAGAAGGGGAGATCGGGCTGGCGGAGGGGCGAATCGCGGAAGCTTTACAAGCCTTGGATCGCGCCCGCCGCGAGGAGGTGCAGCCGTTTGGCCACGAGTACTGGGCGTATGCGCTCGGGAAGGCCGGGCGGAAAGAGGAGATGGCTCGGGCGCTGGCCGAGGTGGAAGCGCGGAGGCATCACCAGATTAGATTGTTGTACCCAGAGCCGCCGGTGATCCGGTGGGCGTGACAAGAACTTCCGCTTCAGAAAGGTGAAACTATGCCCGTCGAAATGGCCCTTACGACCACAGGTAGTTCGGATGAACAGTTCCGTGGAACGTACGAGAGATTCCTATTGTTTGCGATGTTTGCGCTGAAGAGCATCGACCAGGGTGACGATCCGGCTGCTATCGCACTGCGACAGATAGCAAGCCAGGTAGGCACGAAGACCGCCGGCGCGCAAACGGCAATGAGAACCTTGATGACGAGCCTTGGTTTCACGACACCGTTCATCGACAATTTCGTTCTGTTAGAGCCTGCATACCAACATGACTTCGAGATCTTCGTCCACTCTCTGCTCAACGTCAAGTCGCTGAGACTCTTCCAGGATGCATACACTGGCACAGGTTGCCTCGACGGCTATCGCGAAGTGATCGCGCTCGCCGTGCAAAACCAGCCGAACCCAGCTCCGGCCCCATCGCCAAACTCGTATCCCCAAGCAACGGCCGCGAAAACGCCGTAGAGGAGACCCAAATGCTTCGCCGTGAATTCCTGGCGTTCGGTGCGCTCGCCGGAAGCGCACCGGGACTTGCGGAATGTCAACCCGGCTCCGGACAGCACGAGGTGCTCTGTGTCACGCCGCCTCGGCGGAAGGACGGAGGAAAGAATCAATGGAAGTACCCGTGTATCGGCCAGAGCTCTGATTTCAAAGCGGTGACCAAGATATGTCGTCGGCCCGCGGACATGCTCTCCGCAGATGAGGTCGGAGAGCTAGAGCGCGCATACGCCAAACGGCACCTCGAGAAATCGACGAACCCCGGCTCAACGTGGGGCCAGGCGAGTATCCATTTCTTCTACTGCGGCGAGTCCGGAGTGAAATACAACATCCACAACGATATTCATTTCTTCCTCTGGCATCGCTGGTTCCTGTACTTCCACGAGCGGGCGCTCGGCGTCAGCATCCCGTACTGGCGCGCGTGCCATGGAGCCTCGTTTGAAGTTCCACGCGCGTATAGGTCGAAGGAGCTGTATCCCTCCCGGCCCGATCCTGGTGACTACAGCGAACGTGCCGAGTGGCCCAGACCTCCCGGGAGCGCCCCGACGCCCGAGGAGTTGATTACCAGCCTCGCTTCAAGTGCGGACATTCACGCCGCTTTGAACATCCTGTCTCCGTGGCACAACTGGGTTCACGCCCAGTTCCGTGGAGAGGCTTTCGGGCGAAGTTCCGTCATGGCCACCCCGGTTACCGCGGCCGCCGACCCGCTTTTCTACGCGTTCCACGCCGAAGTCGACCGCTACTTCGAGTTCTGGCGCCGCACGGCAAAATTCACTGAGAAATTAGATCCCAAGAACCGGTGCATCTATGACCAGCGGTACATTCTGTTCGATGCGCCGAGCGAGAAGTGGGTGTCGGTGAGGGCCGGAGATGCACTGCTGATCCCTCACGAGTACGAGTCGTTGCCCAGCTTCAGGAACGACACACGGAAGACGCGACTTGTAATCACGCTGCTACGTCCGATGTCGGTGCCCCACTCACCGGACGCAGCGTACCAATTGGTTTTGCGGTTCCCATCCGGTTTTGAGGAAGTCGCGGGCGCGATGTTCACTTTTGGAGGGCATCACAATCACTCGCTCCAGGCGGCTTCTTATTCGCTCCCGGAAAGATCGGCCGCCTTGTTGCGCGCGGGACACAAACCGCGAGTCGAACTGAGATGGAGACGTGGCAAGACAGTACTGAAGGAATCGGAAGATTACCGTTTCGAGCCCCGCGAATACCGGCCCATGACGCTGTAGCGCCCCTACACCTTCGGCCGCACCATGTCGAACCGGTCGCGAGTCCGCGTGTAGCCGTTGCCGCCCATGCGGCCGATGGCCTGCAGCTTCGCCGGGTCGATGCGGAAGTCCGTCAGGATCTCGTCGGCAACGTGGAAACGCACCACCTCGCCGAGCACCAGCGACGAGCCGAGCGCGTTCTCGCTGATCACAATCACTTCCCGCAGGCGGCACTCGTAGCTGACCGGGGATTCGAGCACGCGATCCGCGCGCACCAGGTCCGCGGGCGCCGGCGTCAGACCCGCCATCGCGAACTCGTCCTGCCCCGGCGCGAAGTCGCCGGCGGTCAGGTTCATCGCCTCGCCCAGCGCCTCGGTGACAAAGTTGACCACGAACTCGCCGGTCTCGCGAATGTTGCGCAGCGTGTCCTTGGCAACCGCGCCGCTCCGGTTGGTGACCGCGAAGGCAATCACCGGCGGCTCCGAGCACACGCCCATGAAAAAACTGAACGGCGCCAGATTCCGCGAGCCGTCGCTGCCGCGCGTCGCCACCCAGGCGATGGGCCGCGGCACGATGGAGCCGATCATCAGCTTGTAAATGTTCGCGGCGGGGGTCGCCCCGGGGTCCACGGTCACGTTACTTGGCCACCGGCTCCGGCTTCTCCATCCAGCTCGACCAATAATCCTTCCACTCCACTTCCTCGCCGGCCGGCAGGACGTGAATGGGATTCAGGCCGTCCAGCATCACGGCATATTCATCGGTGCGCGTCTTGCGATGCTGATTGCGCAGCGCCTTGGGATGCGGACCATGATGAATCCCGCGCGGGTGCAGCGTGCACATGCCCGCCTTGATGTTGTCGCGCGAGAAGAAATCGCCGTCGTGGTAGAAGAGGAACTCGTCGTAGTCGGTGTTGCGATGGTAGAAGGGCACCTTCAGCGCGTCGCCCTCTTCCTCCAGCGGCCGCGGCAGGAAGCTGCACACCACCGCGCCCGGCGTAACGAACGTGGTGTGCGCGCTGGGCGGCAGGTGCGCGCGATGACTCATCACCGGGCGAATGTCGCGCATGTTGATCTTCCACACCGTCAGGTCGCCCTTCCAGCCGACGACGTCGATGGGGTTCCAGGGGTACCACACGCGGGAGAACTCGTCCTCGCACTTGATGCGCACTTCCCACTCGCGGTTGTCGTCGAGCCGCGGGGCGGGCTCCGGCACCTCGATCACGCCGGGGTCGTAAAGCGCATGCTGTCCGATCAAGCCTTTTTCCGGCTGGTCGAATTCGCCTTGCGACTGGATGATCAGGAAGAAGTTGTCGCGAGTTTCGGGGACGATGCGGTAGGTGACGGCGCGCGGCAGGACCACGTAATCGCCCTTTTCAAAGCGCAGCGGCCCGAAATCGGTTTCGATGACGCCTTCGCCGCGATGCACGAACAGCAGCTCGTCGCCGTCGGCGTTGCGATAGTAGAACGGCATGGGCTCCGAGCGGCGGGAGACGTAAACCTTCACTTCGTTGTTGCCCAGCACCGCGGCCGGCGCGCCCTGCGGATCGCGCAGATCGGACGGCTCCAGCAGATTCAGATCCAGGCAATGCGGGCGCAGCTTGCCTTCAAAACGAATCCAGCCGGTGGGCGGATGGGCGTGATACAGGTGCGCGGTTTTGCCGAAAAATCCCTTGCGGCCGTGCTCTTCTTCGTACGTTCCTTCGGGAAGGCCCACATGGGCTTGCCGGGCGACTTTTCCTTTTTGGATCGGAATCATGGGCGATATCCTTTGCTTCTAGCATAGCGAAACGCCCACTGCCGGTCAGTTCTTCGCGGCGCCGGGAGCGGCGTCGAATTGCTTGCGAACCTGGTCCATGGCGCGGCGCAGGGCATCCTTGCGGCGCTCGTCCTTGGTGCTTTCCATCACCTTTTCGATGGCCGCGATATGCGCCGTGGCCAGCGCCTTTTCCTTGGGCACGTCGATATCGGGCTTCACGCCGGTGCCTTCCCAGTTGGTCTTGGAAACCGGGTTGATGGCGCGCCCGCTGGGCACGAAAACGTCGAAGTGGTCGTGCAGGCGGCGGGTGCCGCCGGGGTGAGCTCCGCCGCCGGTGGTCTCGCCGACGATCGTCGCCCGCTTCAGGTTCTTCAGGTTGTAGGTGAACTCCTCGGCCGCCGAGAAGGTGCGGCTGGCGGTCAGGACGTAGACCGGCTTGCCGGCGAAGCGCTTGGCCGGGATGTAGGGCAGCGTCCACCACTGGCGGGTGGAATCCTCGGGCCGAAAGTACAGGTCGTTGAGATGCTGCTCGTCGTTTTCGCCGTACAGGAATGTGGTCAGCAGCGCGACCATCGCGGGGCTGCCGCCGCCGTTGTTGCGCAGGTCAACGATCAGCGCGTCGGCATTGGCCAGGTAGGTCATCGCGGCCACCGCCGTTTCGCCCGCGAACGACGGAGGCGCGAAGCCGCGCAGGTCCAGATAGCCGACGTTGCCGGGCAGGATCTCGAGCTTGGCGAAGCCGAAGTTGCCGCGCGCCATGTTGGCGCGGAACTCGGCCACCTGTTCCGGCGAGGGCTGCTCATTGCGCGGCACGGGGAGCGCGTCGTAGCTGTAGCGGACCCGCAGGTGCTTGTCCTTGCTGATCGCCTGCAGGTGCTCCGTGAGCGTCGTCGCGAACTGGCGTGCGCTGGTGATGGACTCGTACTGCTTGGCGCCGCGGCGGGTGTCGAGGTCGGCGATCATCTTCCCGGCGACTTCCGGAAAGACATAGCCGCGCTTCAACTGCTCGGCCAGCCCGTCCAGGACCTGGTTGCGAGCCGCGGCGTCCACGGTGCGGTCGGGAAGTTCGGGCTGCGGCTGCGCCAGCAGCGCGAGCGGCAGGACAAGGTACAGGATCTTGTTCATAGGCAGATGTTCACAAGAACAGACGAACACTGCAAGCGGAAATTAGCAGCGGAGTTTGGCGCGATTGCTGCGTTTTAGTACAAAGGCAACCGCGACAGCCACTGTTTGCGATAATCGAGCGGCGTGACGCCCATCAGGCGGCGGAAACAGCGGGTGAGATGGCTCTGGTCGGCGAAGCCGGAGCGGGCGGCGATGGCTTCGAGCGACAGCCCCGGATCGGACATGTAGCCGCGCGCCAGTTGCACGCGCAACCGCCGCTGATATTCGCCGACGCTGGCGTGCTGGTGCTTGCGGAAAGCGCGCGCCAGGTACACCGGATGGACGTTAGCCTCGGAAGCCAGGAAAGCGAGCGAGATGTTCTCGGCGGCGCGCTCATGAAGGATCTCCAGTACGCGGGCGAACCAGGCGGGGCGGCGGGAATCGGCGCGGGTGGCGGTGAGCCGGGAAGCGGCGGCGATGGTCTGCAAAGCCAGTCCTTCCACGGCCAACTGGGACGGCGCGCCGGAATCGCGAAACTCGCGATACAGGCGGGCGGCGATGTGTTCGGCCTCGCCCCCCTCGAACCCGGCCGCGTTCTCAAAGCAGCGGCCGGAAACGCCGAGGCGTTCCAGCCATCCGGCGTCGGCTTCCACATTGAATGACAAGACGGGGGAATCGCCCATCTCCTCGGAGTGCTGTTCGCCCGCGGGATGGAAGGCCAGCGTGGAAGGCCCGCAGCGGCGCATGCGGGATCCGAAGGTTTCCTCGTAGGTGCCCTGCCGGACCAGGCAGAAGTAAGCATTGCGGTGCGCGTGCGGGGCCAGCCGGGATCCCGGCGCGTAGCGCGTTTCCGTGAGTGCGAGTCCAGGCAGATTGCGCGAACTCAGCGTCGTGCCGCAGTATTGTCCGGATGCCAGAGTTTCAGCCATAGATGGTGCTCATCAGAAAGACGTATCAAGTGGCGAAACGGTGGCATGGGTGGGGTAGGAAGATGAATTTTAGTGGCAACCGAACAAAGCCACGAAATTTGTAACCAGGGCCGGGACGGTCATCTCGGGATCCGTTCGATCTCCGCCTTCAGCTCGGCCAGCGCCTTTCTGGCGTCCGGCGCGGCGATCCGGTTGCGCATCTCAAAGGGGTCGGAGCGCAGGTCGTACAACTCGTCCATACCCTCCAGTTCCAGATAGCGGATGTACTTCCAGCGATCTGTGCGGACCGCCTTGTAGCCCATCCGGTGCATGCGCGGGAACACGGTGTCCGAGTAGTACTCGATGGTGAAGAGCTTGCGCCAGGGCCCTCCCGCATCCCGCAGCAGTGGCGCGAGCGACTTCCCCTCGACGGAGGCGGGGACCGGAACGCCGGCCCATTCGAGCAACGTGGGCGCTACATCAATGTTCAGAACCAACTCGTCACGGACCCGGCCGGCACGAACCGCCTCGGGGTAGCGTACCAGCAGGGGCATGCGGATGGATTCCTCGTAAGCAAGGCGCCGCTCCACGCTGAGCCCGTGCTCGCCGTAGAAGTAGCCGTTGTCGCCGGCGAAGACGATGATGGTGTTGTCGAGCTGCCCGGTCTCACGCAGAGCGCGGAGAATCTCGCCCACTCCATCCTCCACCGCCATCAGCGCCCTTTGGCGGCCCAGGATGGCGTCGTCGGGCGTGACGGTGGACGGACCGAGAGGCGGCAGAGCGCCGATTTTGCGCAGCAGCGCGGGCTTGCCCTCCGGCGCACGGGCGTAATTGGGGCGGCGCGGGATCGCCTGTCCGGCAAACAGATCCTTGTGCCGCTCGGCGGGAATGAATGTTTCCGACTGCGTCAGGTCCACGCTGCCGTCGTCGCGCTGCACCGTTTCCGGATGCAGAGCCTTGTGCGCGAGATACACCAGGAAGGGTTTGTCGCGCTTGCGGCGGATGAACTCCACGGCGTGCCCGCTGAGGATGTCGGTGATATAGCCGGGCTGTTTCACGGAGCGGCCGTCCACGTTGAAGTCCGGATCGCGGTACGTGCCCTGGCCCTTGAAGCTGACCCAGCGATCGAAGCCGGGGCGGGGCTGGTCGTCATTGCCCATGTGCCACTTGCCGATGAACGCGGTGTCATAGCCGGCGCGCTGCAGCAGCAGCGGGAAGGTAATCAGGCGGTGGCTGGCCGCGGAGCGGTTGGTGTTGTCGGTGATGCCGTGGGTGCGAGCTTGCTGGCCGGTGAGGAAGCTGGCGCGCGAGGGCGAGCACAGCGGCGTGGTCAGGAAGGCGTTGCGGAAGCGCACGCCCTCGCGGCCGATGCGATCAATGTTTGGAGTCCGGAGGTAGGGATGTCCGGCGATGCCGAGTTCGTCCCAGCGGAGGTCGTCGACAAGGATGAAGACGATGTTCGGGCGCGGGGCGGCGGCGAGCAGCAGGACGTTGGCGGCGATCAGCGCGGCGATCCGGTACATCCCGTGATTCTACGGCACTATACCGCCCCGCTCGCGTGCTAATTTCTAATCAGCCATGCTGAAGCCCACCATTTTCCGCGAGTACGACATCCGCGGCATCGCCGACACCGAACTGCTAAGCCCCGATATCGAAGTTCTGGGGCGGGCTCTGGGAACGTTTCTGCAGCGCAACTCCGGCAGGAAGATTTCGCTGGGGCGCGATTGCCGCGTCAGTTCGGACCGCCTGCGCGCCGCCCTGCTCAAGGGACTTCTGGGCAGCGGCTGCGATGTGACGGAGATCGGCGTGGTTCCCACACCGCTTCTCTACTACTCGGCGGTGCACTTCCAAATGGACGGCGCGGTGATGATCACCGGCAGCCATAACCCGGCCGAGTTCAACGGCTTCAAGACGGTATGCGGCGCGGGCACGCTGCACGGCGAAACCATTCAGGAAGTTCGCAAGATGATCGATGCCGGGGACCTGGCCACGGGACTGGGCGCGCACGATTGCGCCGATGCGATCACGCCTTACGTGGACGAGGTCGCGGCGCAGTTTCACTGGGAGCGGCGGATCAAGGTGGTGGTGGACGCGGGCAACGGCACCGGCGGACCCACCATGTCCAAGCTGCTGTCGCGACTGAATTGCGACGCGGTGGAGCTGTTCTTCGAGATGGACGGCACGTTCCCGAACCATCACCCGGATCCCACCGTCCCCAAGAACCTGAAGCACCTGGCGGACGCCGTGCGCGCGCACAAGGCCGACCTGGGGATCGCCTTCGATGGCGACTCCGACCGCATCGGCGCGGTGGATGAGAACGGCGATGTGATCTTCGGCGACATGCTGCTGCTGATCTACGGGCGGGAGATCCTGACGCGCAAGCCGGGTTCCACCTTCATCGCGGAGGTGAAGTGCTCCCAGGTGCTGTATGACGAACTGGCGCGGTTGGGCGGCAACCCCATCATGTACAAAACCGGGCACTCGCTGATTAAGGCCAAGATGAAGCAGGAGCACGCGGAACTGGCGGGCGAGATGTCGGGCCACATGTTCTTCAAGGACCGCTATCACGGCTATGACGATGCCTTGTATGCCGCCTGCCGCCTGATGGAGATCGTGGCCAACTCGGGCAAGCCGCTGTCGCACCAGCTTGCCGGGCTGCCGAAGATGGTGTCGACGCCGGAAATCCGCGTGGATTGTCCGGACGAGATCAAGTTCGAGGTGGTGGAGAAGGTCGCCAAGCACTTTCAAGGCAAGCGCGACGTGATCGACGTGGATGGCGTGCGGGTGAAGTTCGCCAACGGCTGGGGTCTGCTGCGGGCTTCGAACACGCAGCCCGTGCTGGTGATGCGCTTCGAGGCGGGATCGCAGGCGGATCTGGACGCTTATCAGCGCGAGATCGACGACGCGGTGGCGCAAGCGCGGCAACTGGTGGGCGCTTAATCCGCCGCGCGCGGGCACACTTCGGCCGGAACGGGGTTCATTTTCCGCGGTTCCGGAAGCAGGCATCGCCTTGCTTCCGGAACCCCGGCCTAACTGCATTTTTCTAATGCGGGATCGATCCCGGCTTGTTAAAGCAGGCTGGCCAGCCCTTCACGCTTCGGCCATTGTTGTAGCACGAAGGTTTTGGGGAAACGACCGGGTAAGGCGCGAAGTGACTGCAAGCGGAGCAGATAAAGTTTTCGGAGCGGCGTGACCGGAACGCCCCGCCCGCGGCGCGGTTTACCCCAAATTGCGAGACCGGCGCGTGGGAGCGCCGTCTACTGGACACATGAACGGTTTTGAACGAATCGCCATGCTTTCCGTCTGCGCGGGCGCGCTTTACGCGCAGTTTCCCGCGGGCACCGTGCCCCCAGCGGGCAACGTCCAACGCTCCGGCGTGTCGCAGCACATCGGTCCGGTGAAGGTCTCGATCGAGTATTCGAGCCCGGCGGTCACCTTGAACGGGCAGGACCGCCGGGGCAAGATCTGGGGTCAACTGGTGCCCTATGGCCTAACGAACCTGGGATTCGGCAACGGCAAGCCCGGCCCGTGGAGGGCAGGGGCGAATGAGAACACGACCTTCCAGGTCTCGCATCCGGTGCTGATCGAGGGTAAGCCGCTGCCCGCCGGGCGCTATGGATTGCACATGATCGTGGATCCGAACGAATGGACGCTGATCCTGTCCAACAACTCGACATCGTGGGGCAGCTTCTTCTATGAGGAAAGCGAAGACGCGCTACGCGTGAAGCTGAAGCCGCGCAAGAACGAGCATCGCGAGTACCTGACCTACGAATTCACGGACCGGAAGCCGGATCAGACGACGGTGGAGCTGCAATGGGAGAGCATCGCCGTCCCGTGGACCATTCGAGTAGACAAGGTTAATGACATTTACCTGACGCGGATCCGCGAGCAACTGCGGACGGTGCCGGGATTCTCCGGGGCGGCCTGGTTGCAGGCGGCGCAGTTCGGGCTTGGGTCGAATGCGGATCTTCAGGAAACGCTGCGCTGGGCGGATACGGCCGTGGCGCAGAATCCCGGATTCCAGGCGCTGGACGTGCGGGCGCAGGTACTGACCAAGCTTGGACGGACGGCGGACGCCAAGGCGGCGATGGAGCAGGCAATGAACCATCCAGCCACGACGGCCTTGCAGTTGCACCAGTACGGCAGGCGACTGCTGGCGGAGAGCAAGCCACAGGAGGCTCTCGCGGTTTTCCAGCTCAATGCTAAACGGAACGGCGACACCTGGCCGGTGCATGTCGGGCTGGCGCGCGGATATCAGGCGGTGGGGGACAAGGCGAAAGCGCTGGAACATGCCAAGAAGGCGCTGGCGCAGGCTCCGGACAAGCTGAATCGCGACAACCTGGAGAACATGGTGAAGACGCTTTCGGGTGCGGGAGGCCAGTAGCCCCGCCTCAGGCAGTGCCTTCGGCGGGCGCGGTCCAGCGAAACAGGAAGAAGTGGCGTCCGCACAGCGTGCAGCGGTATGGCGCGAGCAGGAACCGCGCCATCCGCTCCAGCCAGTTGCGGAGCCCGACGCCGCGGAAATCTACTGATTTGCAATGCGGGCAGCGTGCGATCAACATATTATTTGGTCTCAACTAGCCTTGGGTTGTAGGAATTCTTCGGGCGGCCGCGGCCGGATCCAGGATATAGCGAAGCTTTCCGATGAGCGCCTTACCCAGGCGGACTTCGTCGCCGTTGGACTTGTAGCCGGGCATTTTCGGATCGATGAACTCCATGCGGAAGAGCTGATCCGCGGCCATGCTGGTGAGCAGTTCCAATTCTTCGCAGGTGAGTTTCAGGGTAACGAGTTTCATGATTTGAGACCTACTCCTGCAAGCTGACATGATGGTGAACCTTTGCCCCGAGATTGCGGCGCTACGAGCGGCCGGACTGCCAGCGTGCCCGGATTTCCAGGAACCGGGAATCGTTGGCGAGCATGCGCTGGACCTGCCCGCCGATCTCGCCCCAATCGTGGATGAAGTAGCCGGCCTGGTCACGGGCCATCACCGCAACCCGCTTTTCCTCGAGAATGGCGAGTATCTCCTCCGTGCCGGCGCGACGCTCGGTAGTCTGGCGGAGGGCAACGCCGCGGAGTGTGTTGGCGACGCGTTCGAACTCCTCGCCGACGCGGATGCGAATCGGCTCGGCCCACTCGATCTGCGCGGAAGAACCGATTAAGGGAGCTAGTGCGGCCCGGTTCGTCACGGCCGTTCTTTCCAGGGAAGGACGAGTGCTAATCCTTGCACGTGCGCGGCTTTCACTTGCCGGCGCCCCGCTTGGCTACCAGGGCGATGGCGGTTCTGCTGTTTCGCTTCCAGTGCACCCAGGCGGCGGCCACGCAAGCCGCGCTGGCGGCCACGGCGGCGGAGATCGTGATGTAACTCACTGGCTGCGAAATCAAAATCAGCGCGGGAATCACCAGCAAAGCGGTGGAAAGAAGCGCCGCGGTAACCGTGTATTCGCGCTCGGTAGGAGGAAAAGAAGATTTGAACAAGGCAACCTCCCCGGTTGTGGGTTCGGCTAAGAGGAGGGGATCAGTATGCCTGACTTAGTTCAGGCCGGCTGCGATCGAGCGGGAGCGCCCGGTCACCTACCAGTATGGAGGACCGGGCGCGGCGCGTCAATGTGAAGGGTTGTCGGACGCTACTTCGACGAGTAGCTCTGCCAGAGAATGTTGACGATCTTCCACTTGCCGTCGTACTTGGCCAGGTGCATGTAATCGAAGCCCCACTCGGCCTTGATCTTTACGGACGCGGTCTGATCGTCCATGTCCAGAATGATGACTTCCTTGGGCGACTTGGGGGTGACGTGCTTGCCGTCCTTGTTCCAGCGTCCGGCCAGGTCGCGAAGCTGTTCGTAGGACATCTTGCCTTCGCGGTAGGGATCGCCGGCCTTGGCCTTGTGGAAGCCCCGCTTGGCGAGCTCGGGATGGACGGCGCGTTCGACCAGTTCCGGCTGGACGTTGTACAAAGCCTCGATGTAGTCCATGGAAGCCTGCCTTACGGCCTTTTTCTCTTCGTCAAGCGAGGCGGCCGGCAGCAGGGCGCAGGCGAGCGTCAGAATTCCAAGAAGTCTCATGGCGAGATTATATCCTCCGGCAGTGTTAAACGTTCCAGGCCGCGATCCGTTTGCAACAAAACTCCCTGCGAATTGAGCAGGTTGGGGCGAGCTTTCGGGCTCACCACGGGAATCCGGCGTCCCGCCCCAAAGCGATTCAGATTCCGTTTGGGACCACGTACTCTGGGATCAACCCGGGCAGCGATTTCCGCGGCGACCCATTCCCCAACAACAGACTCCCGCGGAAGTCGCTGTCCAATCCCATCTCCGGCCCTCGGCCGGGCTTCTCCGCTACCATAGAAAATCTGGAGTCCGATCTTGCCCGATTCTGAGTTCCTCGAACCTGTCTCGCACTTCTTCTATTCGCATCGCCTGAAGCTGCAGTTCTGGGATTGGGGTCAGGAGGGCAAGCCGTCGCTGGTGCTGGTGCACGGCGGGCTGGATCACGCCCGCAACTGGGACTGGGTGGCGAAGGACTTGCGCCGGGATTTCCACGTGTATGCGGTGGATCTGCGGGGGCACGGCAACTCCGCCTGGGCGCCGGGCGCGCTGTACACGGTTGCCGAGCATGTGCTCGATCTCTCGGCGCTGCTGGACATTGTCAACGACTTCCCGGTGTACCTGATCGGCCATTCGCTGGGCGGGATCATCACGCTGATGTATTCCGGCATTTTCCCGGAGAAGGTGAAGAAGCTGGTGGCGATCGAGGGTCTGGGGCCGCCGGAGAAGCACAAGATCCACCGCCCGGCTTCGGAGCGAATGCGGGACTGGATCGAGCGCGTGCGGCAGGCGGAGCATCGCACGCCTCACAGCTATCCCAGCCTGGACGCCGCGGTGGCGCGGATGAAGGAAGCGAATCCGCACCTGTCCGACGAGCAGGCGCGGCATCTGACGCTGCATGGGACCAATTGGAACGCCGACGGCTCGATCATCTGGAAGTTCGACAATTACGCACGGCCGTTTCCGCCGTACGGAAACCGGATCGCGGACGCCAGGGAGGTGATGGGCAGGATTACCTGTCCCACGCTGCTGTTCTGGGGCATGGAGAGCTGGGCGACGGACCCCGACACGGACGAGCGGGCGGGGGTGATCCCGAACCGTCGGGTGGTGAAAGTGCCGGGCGCGGGGCACTGGGTGCATCACGATCAGCTCGATCTATTCCTGCGCGAGACGCGGGTGTTTCTGGCGAGTTGAGCAATGCTGGACATCATCTATCGTTGCGATCCCGAGAATCCGGCGGCAGGGGCGCATCCTGGGACGATCGCGGAGGCGAAGTGGCTGCTGGAGGAAGGCAATGCGACCTTCGCCCGCCATCTGGAACACGCCTCGGACGTCTCGGCGCATGAGCAGATCATTCTGCCCATGGCGCTGTCGGATCTTGGCGGCGGCAGCGAGGGAGACATCCCGGCGCAGCGTCCCTTCGCCGCGGTCCTGAGCTGCGCCGATGCGCGGGTTCCGGTGGAAATGATTTTCGATCAGGCCTGCAACGCGCTGTTCGTCACGCGGGTGGCGGGCAACGTTCTGGCAAGCGAATGTGTCGGCAGCCTGGATTACGCGGTGAGCCACTTTCCGGAGTCGCTGCGGCTGGTGGTGGTGCTGGGGCACAGCGGGTGCGGCGCGGTCGCCAGCGCGGTAGACACGTATCTGAATCCGGCGCAGTACCTGGCGCTGGCCACGCGGCCGGCGCTGCGGCTGATCGTCGACCGGCTGTTGATCGCGGTGCGGGCGGCGGCGTTGAGCTTGCGGCGGACCTTCGGCGAGGGGGTGGAGAGCAACGCCGGCTATCGCGCAGCGCTGCTGGAAGTTTCCGTGGTCCTGAACGCGGCGCTGGGGGCCAACACCCTGCGGCGGGAGTTCCCGGAATCCGGCGTGGAAGTGATGTTCGGCGTCTACCACCTGGGCAGCCGGAGGGTGGGGCTGCCGGGTCAGCCCGGATTGCATCCGCCGCCGCAGAGCGCCGAGGATTTCGCCCGGCTGGCGGCCGAAGTGGCCCAGACGCCGGACATCGCCGGGACAGTGAACTCGTAGAATCTAAAGGGGCACGGCTCGACGTCCGGGCCAAGGCTACACTTTCGGACGGTTTCCGCCGATTCTGAATCGATCGGGAGGCGTCACTTCATGCCCGAATTGGGAGCCATCGAACGCGAGTACAAAGCCAAGATTCCGGTGCGGCGGGAACTCCGCTGGATCTGGGTCGTAATCGTGGTGATTCAGTCGTTCAACTTCGCGGCGGATTTCAGCGAGGGGCGCAGCCTGCGCTGGTCGGGGATCGCGGCCACGGGCGCCTGGGGCGGTCTGGTGGCGCTGTTCCTGGCGCGGGGTGAACAGAAGGTGCGCTTTCACGCCAAAGGGATCGCGTTCCGCGACTTCGACACGCATCGCGAACGGGCCCTGCTGTGGGATCAGGTCCGGCAGTACCAGTGGGAGGGCACGGAACTGCGCCTGACGAGCGAGGATCGCCCAGCGAAGCTGGTGTGGCCTCCGGAGAAGGTCTCCGAGATCCAGGAGCTTCTGCGGGCCTATGCTCCTCTGGCGGTTCGGGGATAGAAAAGGCAAACGGCCACGCCGCCTTGGGGGGCGGTCGCGGCCGTTTGCGTGAAACAGAGCGCCTTAGTTGTAGCCGACCTGCTTCAGGGTCAGGCTGGAGGCGGTCACGAGACCCACATCAAGACCGTTGGCGGTGAAGCGGGCCGGGGCCGTGCTGCTGCCGACAAACATGGAACCGGTGGACACGCCTTCCAACGTTTGCGAAGGCGGCAGCGCGAGCAGCACGTAGCCGGGGACGGTGAACTGTCCGGCGGCGGTGCGCTCGATGCAGATGAAGCCGGCGCCGGCATTCTCGTTCGAGGAAGCGCCGGAGATGATGGTGAATCCGGCGGGATCGCCGCCGGTCCAGGTGACACGCTGGCCCTGCGCGCGCACTACGTTGTTCACCTCATTGCGATTGGTCCAGGTGAGGGCCGCGGGGTTGTTGAAGGTGACGCGGAAGGGACCGACATCGCGACCGCCCTGGCCGACGATGGTGTACTGGCCGGGATTCAGGAAATCCGGCATGGGCGCGGGCCCGCCCGGGAAAGCCGTGCCGCCGCCGAGCTGGGCGTCATAATGTCCGGGAGTGCGCAGCGCCAATTGCTTGGTGCCCGCCGGGCCGGTGACTTCGATGAACGGGCCGGCGTCGAGTGGCGCGCCTTGCACCGGATCGACCGGCGTGCTGTTGTCGCCGCGGAATGTGAAGACCACGCAGGCGCCGTTGGAGGGCTGCTGGTACACGCCCTGGGAGGCGTTGAACAGTTCCGGGGTGAAGCGCTCGAAGTCGGCCGCTCCGAAGTCGGTGCGGCTGTCGATGTTGACGGGGCCGGCGGAGAACTGGAAGGCGGTGCGGCTGAGGCTGATGATGCCGGTGCGCAGCGCGCCGTTCTGCAGGTTGGCCAGGTCTTCGCTGGTGAGACCGTTGGGGTCCGAGCAGCGGCGCCCGTTGACCGCCACCGGCACGGTAACGGTGTTGCTGACGATGTCGCCGACGCGCACGCGGATGGGCACATAGCAGCCGGAGACGTTCTGGGGGAAGGTGAAGTTCACCTGGTCCGTGCCGGCCAAGCCGGGAGCGCGGCCGCGATAGGCCACCTGGGCCTGAACGTTGCCCACCCAGAGCTCGAACTGCGCGGGGTTCTGGTCAAAAGCCGGAGGGGCCGTGGTGTCGCCGGTGGTAATCGGACCCACGCCGGTGGTCCACAGGACGCCGGTTTCGCCGGGGTTGGCGGCAAAGGTGGGGGTGAAGGCCTGGAAGTTGCTGTTGGTGACAACGCCGGGGCCGCTGCCGGCCTGATTCAAGGTGAAGATGCCGACGCTGCGGGCGACGACGCGGATGGGCGAAGCCGGTCCGGCGGTCCCGTTATAGGTGACGCGCAGCTCGCCTGTGCCCACCGGGGTATCGGACGGCATGATGCCGCCGATCTGGTTGGCGGCCACGAAGAACATAGGGACGTCGCGATTCTGGCCGCCGATGGTGACGCGCATCGAGAAGCCGCGGAACGTAGTGGGAACCGGGTAGGCGCCCACCCGTTCGGTCTGTACGGGGAAGTTGCTGGTCAGGAAGACGGTAAAGAGCGAACCCTGGGCGATGGCGGAGTTCGGTAGGCCGTTGAACGAGTAGCTGGCCACGTTGAGGATGCCTCCGTTGGCCACGGTCGGGGTCTGACTGAGCGCGGGCAGGCAAATCGCCACCGCGGCGACTGGCAGCCATGTTTTCTTCATGCGGAAATCCCTCCTTTGCAGCACGCGAGGCCGGGGCCTGGGATTGGCTCACGGCCCGAAAATAAATTCTTCGAAAGGGGACCACCCCCAGTTTGTGTTGACGGGTGCGGGAACCAGGGGCAAACTGAACTGACCAGGAGGCGAACATGCCCGCGAGTCATAAAGGCGTTCCCGAGGGAGCATCCGCCATCATTCCCAGATTGTACTGCGGGGATGTTGAGGCGGAAATCGACTTTTGTTGTCAGGCACTCGGCGCGGTGGAGGGAGTTCGCCGCCCCGGTCCAGACGGAAGAGCGCAGCACGCCATGTTGCTCTTCGGGCCGGCGATGCTCATGATCGAGGCCGAGAATCCGGAAGTGCCGACGAAGCCGCCCAAGGCTGACGGAAGCTCGCCGGTGGTGATCTATCTCTATGTCGAGGATGTCGATGCAACGGTCGCGAGCGCTCTGGCCAGAGGCGCCAGGCTGGTGGTCCCGGTGGCCACCCACTTCTGGGGGGACCGCTTGGCGTGGATACTCGACCCCGCCGGTCACATGTGGACAATCGCGACGCGGGTGGAAGAAACAACAGAGGATCAGCGCCGGGAACGGTGGTCGGAGATCCTAAACGGATGACGGCTTTGGGATGAGTGCATCGTTACTGCCGCGCACGGAATAGCACAGCTCGACCATCCCGTTCCGGTACGCCTTCACCTCGGCCAGATGTAGCGGAACGTCCTTTTCCAATCTGTCGAAGAAGCGGATGCCGTCACCGATCAGGACGGGCAGGATGGAATAGCGGACCTCATCGGCGAGCCCGAGACGAAGGCATTGGCTGCAAACCGCCCCTCCACCGACGAACCAGATGCTGCCGAACTTCGTCCGCAGGCGATCGACCAGTTGGACGAGGTCGCCCGAGTAGAACTCGACCGTCTTCCGCGGTGGAAGGCTGCGGGTGGTCAGGACGAACGCAGGCTTGTCGCCGTAGGACCACCCGAATCCTTTGGCCTCAAAGTCGAGAGCGGTTTCGTAAGTGCGGGAGCCCATGACGTAGCAGTCGATGGTTTTGAGGAACGCCTCCACGAAGGCGAGGTCCAGAGTGTCGCCTGTCGGGAACTCGTCGGAGGTCTCCATCCAGTCGACGGTTCCGTCGCGGCGGGCGATGAAGCCGTCGAGGCTCGCCACCATGTGGATTGTGACGCGGGAGCTTGGGGTTGCCACGGATGCTATTCCTTCGGCGCGATCCCGAGGGTCTTCATCTTGCGGTACAGGTTGGAACGCTCCAGGCCGAGCAGTTCGGCGGTGCGGGTGACATTGCCGCGCGCTTCCTCCAGCTTCTTGAGGATGTAATCGCGCTCGGCGGCTTCGCGGACCTCCTGCAGGCTTCCGAAGCGGTCCATGGAGCGCTCGCCCGCGGAACGCTTGGTGGGGTTGAGCGGAATGTGGCGGGCGTCCACGCGGACCTGCGGGTTCATGATCACGATCCGCTCCATCAGATTGCGGAGCTCGCGGACGTTGCCGGGCCAGGAGTACTCCTGCAGGACACCGTAGGCTTCCGGAGTCAGCTCCTTGGGCTTGCGGCCATAAGCGGTGGTGAATTCCTTCAGGAAGTGATCGGCCAGCAGGGGGACATCTTCGACTCGCTCGCGCAGCGGCGGGACGAAGAACGGGATCACGTTGAGGCGGTAGAACAGATCCTCGCGGAAGTTGCCGCGCTCGATTTCCTGGGCCAGGTTCTTGTTGGTGGAGGCCACCACGCGCACATCCACCTGAATCGATTCGGCGGCGGCGATGGGTTCGAAGCGCTGTTCGTCCAAGGCGCGCAGGACCTTGGCCTGGGTGCGGAGGCTCATGTCGCCGACTTCGTCCAGAAAGAGCGTGCCGCCGTCGGCTTTTTGCAACTTGCCGATCTTGTCCTGGTCGGCGCCGGCGAACGCGCCTTTTCGGTGGCCGAAGAGCTCGCTTTCGATGCGATCTTCGGGAATCGCCGCGCAGTTGACCTCGACGAAAGGCTCGCCGGAGCGCGAACTGATGGCGTGGATCGCATGGGCGACCAGTTCCTTGCCGGTGCCGCTTTCGCCGTAGATCAAAACGCGGCCGTTGGTGGTGGCCATCAATTCGAGCTGCTGCCGAAGCGCCTTCATGGGGACGCTTTCGCCGATGATGCGGGGGCGTTCGCGGCCGTCCTCCTTCAGGCGTTCAATCTCAAGCGACAGTTTTCGCTGTTGAATGGCGTTCTTGAGGACGACGGTGACCTTTTCGATGGTCAGGGGTTTTTCGAGGAAATCGAAGGCGCCGAGCTTGGTGGCGCGGACGGCCGTCTCGATGCTGCCGTGCCCGGAGATGATCACCACCTCGGGGCGGTCCGGGAAGGGGACCTCCTGGATGCGCTGCAGCGTTTCCATGCCGTCGATGCCGGGGAGCCAGACATCCAGCAGGACCGCGTCGAAGGACTGGCGGGCGAGCTCCTGCAGGCAAGCCTCGCCGGTGGCGACGGCCTGGCACTGGAAACCCTCGTCCTGCAGGACGCCGCAAAGGGACTCACGGATTCCCGGTTCGTCATCGACGACCAGGATGCGGGCAGCTCTCATGCGCTAGCCTCCACGCCGGCTTCGGCCCAGGCGGGGATTTCGATGCGGAATCGCGCCCCGGCGGGCTGGTTGTCCTCTACGGTGATACGCGCTTCGTGGTCGTTCAGGATGTGGTTGACGATGGCCAGGCCGAGACCGGTGCCGCGGTCCTTGGTGGAGAAGTAGGGCAGGAACAGCTTCTCCTTGTCGTCGGCGGAGATGCCGCAGCCGGTATCGGCGATGAGCAGCTCGACGGTGTCGGGCGCGGGGCAGTGGGTGGCCACCAGCAGGCGGCGCACCTGCGAATCCTGCATGGCTTCGGCGGCGTTGTCCACCAGGTTGACGATCACGCGCTTGAACTGTTCGGGATCGGCGTTGACGGGCGGGAGGTGGGGCGCCAGGTCCAGGCGGAGATTGATGTTTTCCAGGCGGCCGTCGAACACGCTGATTGCGTTGCGCACGATTTCATTGAGGTCGCCCGGGACGGGCTGGGCGGCGGGGAAGCGCGAGAAGCGGCTGAACTCATCGGCGAGGCTCTTGACGGTCTCCACCTCACGCCCGATGGTGGCGGCGCACTCGCGCAGGATGCGTCCGGTATCGGGCGTGGCGGGGCGGTCGAGCTGGCGCTGGATCCGTTCGGCGCACAGCGCCATGGGCGTCAGCGGATTCTTGAGTTCGTGGGCGATGCGGCGGGCGACTTCCTGCCAGGCAGCCTGCTTCTGGGCGCGCAGCAGCTCGCTGGTGTCTTCGAGAACGAGGACGAAGCCGGAGTCGCGGTCCTGCGATTCGGGGGACTGGGGCAGCGCGGCCATGGTGACGGAGAGGTGCAGCACCTGCCGTTCATTGCGATACTCCAACTGGCTGCCGGCGATGCCGACGCGGCGGGAGCGTTTCATCAGGTAGTAGATCTCAGCGGCGTCCTCAAAGGAGAACAGGTCTTCCACCTGCATTGCGCGCGCGAGCTTGGCTTCGGGGAAGATGCCGGCCAGCGCGCGGTTTACACGCAGAATGCGGCCGTCGGAAGAAAGCGAGATCACTCCCGTGGGGATGCTTTCCAGAATGGCTTCGGTGAAACGGCGCCGTTTTTCGAGCTCGCGGGCGGAGAGTTCGAGGCCCTCCAGCATGTCGTTGAACCCGCGAACGAGGCTGCCGAGCTCGTCGACCGCGCCGACGCGGACGCGATGGCTAAGGTTGCCGCGGCGCGCCTCGCCCGCGGCTTCGAGCAGCGCGGAGATGGGCACGCTGATCTGCTTGGCCATGAACAGCGCGAGCCAGGTGGCGACGAACAGAATGAACAGCGTGATCAGCAGCAGGAACAGCAGGTACAGGTTGCGGAAGTAGCGCTTGTTGGCGGCGAGCTGGTCATACTGGCGGACGCCCTGGTCAATTTCGCGCTGCATGGCGGCGAGGTCGGCGGGGGCGCGCGCGGTGACGATCAGCTTGCCTGCGGGACGGCCCGAAGCGAAGAGGCGGACGGTCTCGGTGTAGTGATAGAGCGTGTCCTGGTCGCTGCGGCAAAGGATGGTTTTCTGGCCCTCGGTGTTCTCGATGACCAGCTCGCCCACGGCCATGGATGCGCAGAACTCCTGAAACTTCTTCCAGTCGATGGCTCCGCCCTGGGCAGCGGTGAGGGTTTCCGGCGTCACCGAGAGCCAACCGCCGAGCGCTTTGACGCGGGTTTGGATTTCGCCGTCGATGGCGGCGCCGGCGGTCACCAGGTTGAGCTTGGCGTTCTCCGCCGGCATGGTGAACCACTTCTCCAGGTTGCGGTTCAGAATCGCGTAGCTGAAGACGACCAGGAAGCAGACGGGCAGAATAGTGAGCCCCAGCGCGCCCGCCACCAGCTTGGTTTTGATCCGGGACCCTTCGCGGTTCTGGAACTTCTCCAGGTACAGCTTCACCGCGGTGCGCATCAGCATGAAGCCGAGCGTGATGGTGAGGAGAATGATCAGGGTGGAAACCGCCCAGAAGATATAGGTTTGCTGGGGGCTGGAGGGCGCAAGCTCGCCGAAGGAGAAGGACACCTGCCAGATGACCAGCGCGATCAGGATCGCGAGGACGATGAGGCCGGATGCAAATAGGACTCTTTTGCGCACGGGCGGCTTACTATCTGGATTAGATCAAACCGTGGAGGAAGGCGGCAAGTTCCCTGATAAACTAAGGGAGTCGGAGCGTACCACATGGCGCTGGAGAAAGAGATTCAGACCTTCCTGCGGAAACTTCCGGAGTTGACGGCGGACGAAGGAAAGTTCGCGCTGGTCCACGGGGAGGAACTGGTTGACGTGTACGGCACCTACGAAGACGCTCTAAAAGAGGGCTATGCCAAGTTCCAGCTCGAGCCCTTCCTGGTGAAGCAAATCCACGCCGTGGAACAAGTGCAATTCGTGTCGCGCCTGATACCGTGCCATATTTCACTCGGCAAGTAAGCCCCGGCGGCCTAATCCTGCGAGCGGTAATTGGACTCAGCCGCCCCCGGCGGGAAGCGCTCTTGTCGGCCGGACAGCTCGTGCCGAATCCTATTCCGGTGGACGCATTGGTGGACACCGGCGCGAGTATTACCTGTGTGGATCCGACGGTTCTGCAGGCACTCAAAATCCCACCGACCGGACAAGCGTCAATATTTACTCCCTCGACCGGAGCCAGCCCGGCGGCGGCAAACCAGTACGATGTCAGCTTGGTGATTCTGACCAGCAACCAGCATGCACCGTTGATCCATCCGGCGATTCCGGTGATCGCATCCGAGCTGGCGGCAAACGGCATTCAAGTCCTATTAGGCCGCGATGTTCTTGGCGGCTGCCTGCTCACTTATGACGGCCTGCACGGACTTTTTTCCCTAGCCTATTGACCGTCAGCGCGATACGACGGCGTGCTGCGGCGACATCAGGATGTCGTGCAGGGTGCTGTGCGGGAAGCCCGCATCGCGGAACATGGACTCGAGCTCGCGGAACGTGTAGGCGTCGCCACCCGGCGTATCGCCCAGCATCTGCAGCGCGAACTGCGCCTCCAGGCGGGGGGAAATGCGATCGTCGTTGGGCACGAACTCGAGCGTAACCGCGACACCGCCCGGCTTCACCGCGGCGCGCACCTTCTTCAGAAAGTCCACGCAGGTTGCGTAGTCGAAGTGGTGCAGGAAATTGGTGATGAGCGCGACGTCGTAACCGGAGCCGAAGTCGACGGAAAAAGCGTCGCCGGGGACGAGGTGGAGGCGGGAAGCTACGCCTGCTTTTTCCGCGTTCTCGACGGCAACTTCGAGAACCGCCGGCCAGTCGAGAGCATAGATCTGGGCGGACGGGTGGCGCAGGGCGAACTGGATGCCGAACATGCCGTGTCCGGCGGCGATGTCGAGAATCTTCGCTCCGGACGGCAGGTCGCCCGCAAGGTTCGGCAGGTGCACGGCGGAGGGCATAATCATCGGCACCATCTGCCGCGCGAACTCCACCCACATGCGGTTGTCGGGGGTGACGGTTCCGCCGAGGTTCATGCGGCCGGTGCGCACGGTTTGGGTCAGGTCCGCGAAATACTCGCGGTGGCTGCGGTCGACCAGGAAACTGGTGATCCCGCCGAGATATGCGGGCGAGCGGGTGCTGAGGAAAACGGCGGCGTCGGGGGCGAGCGAGTAGACGCCATTGTCCTTGCGCAGGAACTCGTGGACGGTCAGGTAGTCGGCGAGAATGCGAACGCCGCGCAGAGACGCTTTCACGTGTTCGGCGATTTTCTCCGCAGTGTTCGCGCCCTCATCGATGGCGGTGAAGATGCCGAGCTCCACCGCGGTCTTGATGGCATCCGTTTTCTGGTAGGCATTCAGAGCCTCGAAGATACGCTCAGGAGTGGGGTGCGTTGCAGGGGTCGACATGCCGCCAATTATAATGCGCGGAGTGTTCTCGTCACGAATCGCCTGGAGTGTCCCACCGAACCGCCTGACTGCGGCGCTGGAGGCGCGCCGGGCAGCCGGCCTGGAAATCCTGGACTTGTCGGAATCGAACCCGACGGCGGCGGGGCTCGAATATCCGCTGGACCTGCTGGACGCGCTGGCGGACCCGCGGGCGATGCGCTATGAGCCCGATGCTCGCGGACTGGCCGAGGCGCGGCGTCAGGTTTCGGAGACATTCGGGTTGGGCGATTCGATACTGCTGACTGCCAGCACGAGTGAAGCGTACACGCTCCTTTTCAAGCTGCTGTGCGATCCGGGAGACGAGGTTCTGGTTCCCCGCCCTTCGTACCCGCTGTTCGACTACCTGGCGCAGTTGGAAGGCGTAGCCGCGAAACAGTATCCGCTGTTCTTTGATCACGGCTGGCACGTGGATGTCGCGGCGATGGGGGCTTCGGTGACGCCGCGCACGCGGGCGATCGTGCTGGTGAATCCCAACAACCCGACGGGATCGTACGTGAAGCAGGCGGAACTTGCGGAGATTGTTCGCGTAGCGGCGCGGCACGACCTGGCGCTTATCTCGGATGAAGTATTCGCGGCGTATCCCCTGGACCCGCCGTCCGACGCCGTGCGCACGCTGCACGAATGCGGAGCGCCGCTCGCGTTCTGCCTGGGTGGATTGTCGAAGTACGCCGCGCTGCCGCAACTGAAGCTGGGCTGGATCGCCGCCAGCGGGGAGAGGGCCGCCGTGGCGATGTCGCGACTGGAGTGGATCGCGGACACGTACCTCTCGGTGGGATCGCCGGTGCAGTGGGCGCTCGCGGCGTTGCTGAAGGGGACGGAGGGTGTGCGGGAGCAGATCCGGGCGCGCACGCGGGACAATCTGGCGTTCCTGCAAACGGCGGTGCGAGAGTCGGCGATGCAGGTGTTGCCGGTGGAAGGCGGCTGGTACGCGACGGTGCGCGCGCCGCACACGCGATCCGAGGAGGAATGGATCTTGCACCTGCTGGATCGCGGCGTATGGTGCCAGCCGGGCCACTTTTTCGACTTCGAGGCGGAGCCTTTCCTGGTGTTGAGCTTGTTGACGGAGCCCGCAACGTTTCGCGAGGGCGTATCGCGGATTGTCAGTTCCTGACGATGCGGCGCAGAGTGGCGGCCGTATCCGGGCTCGTGCCGCTGACGACCTGCTCGGCTCGCGCCAGCACGGCGGACGCATATTGCGGGTGCGTGAGCACATACAGCTTGCGGCTCCGGATCGCATCGAGAACCTGGCCGGCGACGTCCGAGGGGTCGAGTCCGGCGCTGACTGCCTGCAGGTAGCCCTCTTCGAGTTGCGCCTGGAGGTCCGGCTTCGAAGCTACCGCGCCAGAGGACGAGGCGCGCCGGATCTCGGCTTCGACGATCGCGGTCCGGACGAAGGCGGGGCAAAGCACGGATGCGCTGACACGCGACCCGGCGAGGATGAGGTCATGGTACAAGCTCTCGGTGAGGGTCACGACGGCGTGCTTCGAGGCATGATAAGCGGCGCCGTGCGGCATGGAGAGCAGGCCCGCCATGGACGCGGTGTTCACGATGTGGCCCTCCTCACCGGATGCGATCATTCGCGGCACAAAAGCGCGGATGCCGTGGATGACGCCCCACAGGTTGACGCCGAGGACACGCTCCCAGTCGGCGATTTCGAGTTCCCAGCAGGGAGCAAAGGGGCCCCCGATTCCGGCATTATTGCAGAGGATGTGAACGGCGCCAAAAGCGCCGTAGGCGCGGCTCGCCAGCGCCTCCATGTCGCCGGGCACGGCGACATCGGCGCGGACGGCGATGGCCTGTCCGCCGATGTCGCTCGCGGCGCGAACGGCTCCGTTCTCGTCCACATCCGCCAGCACCAGGCGCATTCCCTCGCGCGCGAAACGCTGTGCCATCGCCAGGCCGATGCCGCTCGCCGCGCCGGTAATTACGGCGACTTTTCCTTCGAAACTGTCCATGTACGGAGTATGATCGAAGGTTATGGCTCAACGCTTGTTGCTGGCTGGCGCGGTCTGCGCCGTCGTTGTTCTGCAGAACCTCCCCGCTCAGAAGAAGTTCACCCTTACCATCGACAACATCATGCGAGGTCCGGGGCTGGTGGGTTATGAGCCCGCGAACCCGCGCTGGTCCGGAGACGCTCAGAAGATCTACTTCCTTTGGAAGCAGGCGTCGGACCCGATCGCCAAGCCGCCGGACACTTACGTAGTGCAGCGCGACGGGAGCGGGTTGCGCAAGCTGAGCGAGGACGAAGCCAAGCAGGCCCCGCCTTCCGGTGGAGCGTTCACCCGGGATCGCAAGCGCCAGGTGTATGCCTCGGCTGGCGATTTGTACCTGTACGACTACACGAACGACAAGGTGCGGCGGCTGACGAAGACGGGTGACGCGGAGTCGAATCCGCGCTTCACGCAGGATGAGCAGAAGGTCGCGTTCACTCGCGGCGGCAATCTCTACGTGCTGTCGCTGTCGGATGGCTTTCTGGAACAGATGACGGAGATCCGGCCCGCGGCGGCGGGCGCGCCGGCAGGTGGTCCCGCGGGTGCCGGGCGCGATCAGTTCCGCTCCGCCCAGCAGATGCTGACCGAATCCCGCGATCGCGAGGAGAAAGGCACCGACAGCCAGGAGTTTCTGAAGAAAGAGGAGAAGGAACTGCTGGCGATCGTGAAAGAACGGGCGATGATGCGCGAAGAGAACGAAGCCCGGCGCAAGAAGGAGAACCCGCGGAAGCCGTTCACCCTCCAGCCGCGGCAGGCGGTAGCGGGGCTGCAATTGACCCCGGACGGCGCAAGCGTCCTGGCGCTGATCACGGAGTCGGACGCGAAAACGAAGTCCACGGTGGTTCCCAACTACGTCACCGAGGACGGCTACACGGCGAATCTGCCCACGCGCAACAAGGTGGGCGACATCCAGGGCAAGACCCGCCTGGCGATCCTGAGCGTCGCCACCGGCGAGGTGAAGTGGGTGGACCACGGGCAGAAGCTCGCTCCCGAAAGCGAGGGCAAGCCGGCGCGCGACCGCGAGGTTCAGGTGCAGATGCCGGTGTGGAGCGAGGACGGATCGAAGGCGGTGCTGGCTGCTCGTTCGGCGGACAACAAGGATCGCTGGATTCTGGCGCTCGACCCCGCTACGGGCAAGACGCGGGTGCTGTTCGCGGACCACGACGACGCCTGGCTGAACGGACCCGGAGCGCAGACGCTGGGCTGGCTGAAGGACAACCAGAGCGTCTACTTCCAGAGCGAACGAGATGGCTGGTCGCACCTGTACACGGTTGGTTTTGATGGCGGACAGCCCAGGCAGCTCACCTCCGGCAAATTCGAGGTCACCGATGTGGATCTGTCGCGGGACGGATCCAAGTTCTGGCTGACCACGAGTGAGGTGAGCCTGTACGAACGGCATTTCTACGCGATGCCGGTGTCGGGCGGCGCACGGACCAAGCTGACCTCGCAGGCAGGGCGGCACGCGGTGACTCTGTCGCCCGATGAGACCTGGGCGGCGGATCTGTATTCGTTCACCACCAAGCCCGGTGAGCTTTACGCGGGCCCTCTGAACAGCGCGCCGAAGCAGCTCACCGATTCGCCCACGGCCGAGTGGAAAGAGTACAAGTGGACCACGGGCGAGATCGTGGAGATCCCGGCGCGGGACGGCGTGAAGGTTCCGGCGCAGTTCTTCAAGCCGGCGAACTTCCGGAAAGGCGGTCCGGCGGTGATCTTCGTGCACGGCGCGGGGTACGCGCAGAACGTTCACCGGTGGTGGGCAAGCTACTACCGCGAGTACATGTTCCATCACTTCCTGGTGGAGAACGGATACGCGGTGCTGAACATCGACTACCGCGCGTCGGCTGGTTATGGCCGCGACTGGCGCACCGCGATCTACCGGCACATGGGAGGCAAGGATCTGGACGATCATGTGGACGGCGCCAAGTGGCTGGCATCGCAGCACGGTGTGGATCCGAAGCGGATCGGCATCTACGGCGGCAGCTACGGCGGGTTCATCACGCTGATGGCGCTGTTCACGCAGCCGGACTACTTCGCGGCAGGCGCTGCGCTGCGCCCGGTCACCGATTGGGCGCATTACAACCATCCCTACACGGCCAACATCCTGAACCTGCCGCAGACCGATACCGAGGCGTATCGCAAGTCGTCGCCGATTTATCACGCGCAGGGCTTAAAGGGCGCGCTGCTGATCGCGCACGGGATGATCGACGTGAACGTCCACTATCAGGACAGCGTCCGGCTGGTGCAGCGGCTGATCGAACTGGGCAAGGAGAACTGGGAGTTCGCCTCGTATCCGGTGGAGGATCACGGGTTTGTGCAGCCGTCGAGCTGGGCGGACGAGTACAAGCGCATCTTCAAGCTGTTTGAGCAGAATCTGAAAGGCAACCGCTAACGCGACATACGCGTTATCCTGGTTTCAGTTACAAACAAGCTTCAGGGAGGCTACACATGCCCAAGGCAACCTTCGCGGTTGTAGTGGTGTTTCTCGCCGTACTTGCGCCGGCGCTCTTCGGACAGGCGGCTGCAATCAATGGACAGATTGAAGGAGCGGTGACGGATCCGACCGGCGCGTTGATCCCCGGCGCCAAGGTCACCGTGGAAAACGTGGAAACCGGCTATCGCCGGGAAGTGGTGACCGGGAACGAAGGGTTGTATCGCATCCCGGTGCTGCCGCTCGGCACTTACAAGATCAGCGTGGAGGCGGGCGGTTTCCGTCCGTACCGGCGTGAAGGCGTGGTGATCTCCGCAGGCGCCATCGCCACGGTGAACGTCGCGATGCAAGTGGGCAACGCGGAAACCGTGGTGACGGTGACGGACGCGGCCAACTTCACCGAGCCGGCGCGGACCGATTTCGGCTCGACGCTGAGCTCGAAGTTCGTGGCGAATCTGCCGCTGGTGTCGCGGAACCCCTACAACTTCATCCTGGTGCAGCCGAACGTGACCGGCCGGCCGAACACGGAGTTCGGGGTGCCGCGCAAGGTTTCGGCCAACGGGTTCAACAACCGGATCAACTATCAGATTGACGGCAACAACAACGTGCAGAGCGATCGCGCGGGCATCCGCCTGATTCCGATCTCGAACTCGTTCGTGCAGGAAGTGCAGCAGGTGTCCAACGGCTACGCGGCGGAGTTTGGCAATAGCGTGGGCACGGTGTTCAATACGATCACCAAGTCGGGAACGAACCAGTTGCACGGCGAGGGGTCGTACATTTTCCGCCGCACCAACTTCAGCGCGCGTCCGGCGCTGCTGGCGTTCACGCGTCCGACGCCGCAGACCAACGTCGATTCCTTCCTGGGATCGCTGGGTGGGCCCATTGTCAAGGACAAAGCCTTCTTCTACGGGGCATACGAGTACGTTAAGCGCGACCTGCCGAACCCGGTGACGGCGTCTCCGTCGGTGATCGCGGCGGTCGGCTTGCCGGCGGATTTCGCCAACGCGATTCCGTTCGCGCAGAAGGTGCAGTTCTTCTTTGTGCGCGGCGACATTCAGCTTTCGCAGAACAACCGGCTGGCGCTGCGCTTCAACGGGCATCGCAACGATTCGCCGTTCAACGGCGCGCCGGCGCTGGGCGTGATCACGCGCACCTATAATTTCGTGGACCGCTCCTACGTGGGCGCGGCGCAGTTGATCTCCGCGCTGGGACCTTCGCTGGTGAACGAGTTCCGGATGCAGATTCCGCTGCGCGATCAGCAGCAGCAGCGCTTTGAGGCTTCGGGCACGGGTCCTTCAATCGCGATTCCGAATCAGATCCTGTTCGGCGGGCCGGAGACCGTGGGTTTCCAGTATCGCGAGATGGCGCCGGAGTTCTCGGAGAACCTGAGCTGGAACAAGGGCGCGCACGCCTTCAAGTTCGGCGTGAATTACCGGGCGCTGCGGGACACGCAGACGCAGGCGGTGTTCGCGCGCTACACCTTCCCCACCGTGCAGGCGTTCCTGGACGCGCGCGACGGCAGGAATCCGCGAAGCTACACCAACTTCACGCAGACGCTGGGCGAGCCGAGCATCAACTACAACTCCAATTTCTGGAACTTCTACGCGCAGGACTCGTGGAAGCTGCGTCCCAACATCACGCTGTCCTACGGGGTTCGGTATGACCTGTTCCGGATGCCGCAGGCGAATGAACGGGCCGCCTACGAGCCGTCGCGCGATTTCAAGGTGGATCGCAACAACTTCGCTCCGCGGCTCGCACTGGCCTGGGGCTTGGGCAAGGACCAGAAGACGGTGATCCGCGCCTCCACCGGCTTCTTCTACGACGCGCCGCAGACGGATATTTACCGCCGGGCGCTGTTGAACATCGGCACGCCGATTTTCTTCAACGTGAGCACCGGTCCGACGGCGTCCTTCGCGCCGGCGTATCCCAACGTGTTCACCAGCATCCCCACGGGACTGACGTTCGGGCTGCAGGACATCACCGGCATCAGCCCGGATTTCCGCAACCTGTATTCGTACAACGCGAACCTCAGCATCACCCGGCAGTTGACCAGCGACATGGTGCTGTCGGCGACCTACCTCTACACGAAGGGCACGGGTCTGCCGGTGTACCGCAACGTGAACCTGATCCCCGGTCCCAACCGGCTGGCGGACGGGCGTCCGATCTTCGGAACCGGCCGCATCGACACCCGGTTCAACAACATTTCGCTGGCCGAATCGGTGGGAAATTCGGTGTACAACGGCCTGACGGTCACCTTGAACAAGCGCTTCAGCCGCGGATTTGAAGGCTTTGCGTCGTACACCTGGGCGCATTCGATCGACGATGCTCCGGAGCAGAATAACATCGACTCCGGCGCGTTCTGGCTGTCCGATATCTCGAATCGCAGCCGGGATCGCGGCAATTCGCTGAGCGACCGCCGCCACTCCTTCAATGCGAGCGCGGTGTACACGGCGAAGTACGACATCCAGAACGCCGTGGCGCGGAACATCGTGAACAACAACCAGCTCTCGTTCTTCTTCCTGGCCATGAGCGGCGATATCTTCAATATCGGCTCCAACCGGATCCTGAACGGGGACAACACCGCGGTAACGGCGTTCCAGCGGCCGCTGTTCATCGGCCGCAACACGTATCGCGGCCCGCAGACCGTGCAATTGGATATGCGCTACAGCCGGATCTTCCCGATTAAGGAGCGGTTCCGGCCGGAGTTCTTCGCGGAGTTCACGAACCTGTTCAACCGGACCAACGTGACGGCGGTGAACAGCAACGCCTCCGTGGATGCGCTGGGCGCGATCACCACCGCGCCGTCCTTCGCCTGGACCGGAGCGCTGGATCAGCGCCTGATGCAGTTGGGACTGCGGGTGACGTTCTAACGGATGATGGATAAGTTCCCCGCGCCGGCGTACGAGAAGACGGTGCTTGCCGTCAACTTCGCCGACGCGCAGAAGTACTTCTTGGAAGCCCTGCTGGATATCGATTTCGCCCACGCGGTGATGTTGAGCGAGCAGGGCATGCTTAGCGGGGAGGAGGTTCGCGCGGTACTGCGCGGCCTCCGCTCCATCGACACCGGGGACCTCCGGCGGGCCGCCTACGACGGTTCGGTGGAGGACTTCTTCTTCCATGTGGAGCGCGAGCTGAAGCGGCACTGCGATCCGGAGATCGCGGGCAAGCTGCACACGGCGCGCAGCCGCAACGACATCGATATCACGCTGTACCGGATGCGGATCCGGGGAGAGCTGCTGGACCTGCATCGCCGCGTTCAGGAGGCCGCCGGGGCGCTGCTGCGCATGGCGGACGAGCATCGCGGCACGGTGATGCCGGCGCACACGCACACGCAGCCGGCGCAGCCCACCACGCTCGCGCACTACCTCTGCGCCGCGATCGAGTGCTTCGAACGCGACCTGGGCCGGATCGAGCATGCGTTCGCGACGGTGAACCGCAATCCGCTGGGCGCCTGCGCCATCACCACCACGGGATTTCCGATCAACCGCCATCGCACGGCGGACCTGCTGGGCTTCGAGGGGTTGCAGGTGAACTCCTACGGCTCCATCGCGGCGGTGGACTATGTCGCGGAGTCAGCGTCCGTGGTCGCGGTCTCGCTGGTGAATCTCGGCAAACTGGTGCAGGATTTTCTGCTGTGGTGCACCGCCGAGTTCGGCTATTTCAAGCTGGCGGGAGGGTTCGTCCAGATCTCCAGCATCATGCCGCAGAAGCGGAATCCGGTGGCGCTGGAGCATACGCGCATTCTCGCCAGCCGGGGGTTGGGAGAGGCGCAGGCCCTGCTCACGGCGATGCACAACACGCCGTTCGGGGACATCGTGGACAGCGAAGACGACCTGCAGCCGCTGATCTTCCTGATGTTCGAGGACGCGGCGCGCGCCTGGACGCTGTTCGGCGCGGCATGCACCGGCATCCAGGTGGACCGGGAGCTGCTGCGGCAGCGCGCCGCGCGCCGCTTCCTCACCGTGACGGAGCTCGCCGACACGCTGGTTCGCGAGGAGCAGATCAGCTTCCATGAAGCGCACAAAATCGTTTCCCACGCGGTGAACGCCAATCGCGAGGATGATTCGGCGGAGCGGATGGTGCGGGACGTGATCGCCGGCGCGCCGGCGGTGCTGGGCCGCGAGCTGCGCACGGCGGCGGCGGTGCTGGCGCGCGCGCTCGATCCGCAGTACTTCGTGCAGATCCGCAACATCCCCGGCGGTCCCGGCCCGGAGGCGATCGACGTGCAGATTCAGGCGCTGGGCGCCGCGCTGGAATCGCGGGCGGCATGGCTGCGCGGCAAGTCGGATCACCTGGAGCAGGCGGCGCGGCGGCTGCGCCAGGCCGCGGACTCGCTGTAGTCGCTCACCTCGGTATTGCTACACTTTTTCCTGAGAACCCGCATGAAACCAACGATTCGTATCCTGCCGTTCCTGCTCGCCTGCCCGATTTTCGCGCAGAGCACGCAGGAGTTTGAAGCGATCCTCCGTGGCGGCGCCCGCGGCGGAGCGCGCGGCGGACCCGGAGAATGCTACATCCGCGTTCGCATCGACGACCGGGCCGAGATCGAGTTGCGCGGCGCGCGCATCCGCGTGAACACGCTGCAAGGCGCGCCCAGCTATAACGACGGGTCGTGGTGCTCGGAGGCGATGCCCGCCGATCCCCGCGGCTTCAACTTCCGCAAGACGCGAGGCCGCGGCAACGTGGACCTGATCAGCAGCCCGGAGGGTCCGGGGCGGACTGCCCGAATCCGTGTCGTGGATGACCGCGGCGGCGCGGACACCTATGAGATGGTGCTGTCCTGGGATGGCGGCGCAGGCGGCGGCGGTGGTTGGGAATCGACGAATCCCGGCGGAGGCTGGGGCGGCGGCGGCACCAGCGGCCGTGGTGAAGCGACTTTCCCAGCGGAGGTCCGGCGCGCGGCGGTGAATCTGCGTTCCCGCGACGCGGAGATTGTCGTGGATCTCGCCGGCTCCATGCCCAACTTGCGCTTCACCGGGCCGGTCCGCCGCAACGATCGCGATTACCTGGAAGTGGACCTGCGGGATTGCTTCACCGGCACTTCCTCGACGCGCTGTTCGGGCTCGGCGCGCATTCGCGGCTACAACGGACAGGTGGATTCGCTGGAGATCGACGGCAGTTCCAACGCGGGACCGTTCCGGGTGCGTTTCCGGCGCTGATCGACGCTTCAGCGCGACTTGCGGTGTTCCTTCAGGATGCAGCGGTCCATCGCCACGAACAATCCCGCGGCGCGGGCTTTCGCCGCGGCGGCTTCATCCCCTACCCCCTCCTGCATCCATACGGCTTTGGCGCCGATGGCGATGGCGGAATCGACGATGGGCGCCACAAACTCGGAGCGGCGGAATATGTCCACGATGTCGACCGCGTCGGGCACGTCTTCCAGGCGCGCGTACGACTTCTCGCCCAGGACCTGGGTTTCGTTAGGATTCACGGGAATGATGCGGAATCCGGCCTGCTGCAGATACTCGGCCACTCCATAGCTGGGGCGGAAGCGGCTGTTCGACAGCCCCACCACGGCGATCGTTTTGCTCACGGCCAGCAACTCCGGAATGGTCATCGCGTTTACTCCTGCTCCAGTTTCAGAAGCTTGCGGAAGCGCTCCACCTCGCGTTGTGACAGCGGGCGGAAGTCGCCCGGGCGCAGGTCGAGTTCCAGGAAGCCAATGCGGATCCGGCGCAGCTTCTCCACCAGCCGCCCGAAATGCTTGAACATCATGCGGATCTGGTTTTGACGGCCCTCGATCAGCTTGACCTCGTACCAGGGATTCGCCGCGCGCTTAATTACCTTGATCTCGGCCGGCGCGGTCTTCCTCCCGTGTAGAGGAATGCCGGCGCGAAACTGTTGCTCCTGTTCCTCGCTGATGTAGCCGTTGACCTTCACCGCGTAGGTCTTCGGCACATGGTACTTGGCGGAGGTGATGCGATTGGCGAACTCGCCGTCGTTGGTCAGCAGCAGCAGACCTTCGCTGTGATAATCCAGGCGGCCGACCGGGTACACGCGTTCCTTGACGCCTTTCAGCAGGTCCATCACGGTTTGGCGTTCCTGCGGGTCGAAGACCGTGGTGACGTAGCCGTCCGGCTTGTTCAACGCGAGGTACACGTGCCGCTCCGGACCGTGCAGCAGCTTGCCGTTGACCTTGATGTGGTCGCGCTGGGGGTCGGCCTTGCTGCCGAGCTCCACGATCACCTTGCCGTTGACGGTGACGCGGCCTTCCAGAATCAGCTCCTCGGCGCGGCGGCGGCTGGCGATGCCGGCATGCGCGAGGATCTTCTGCAGGCGTTCCTCAGGCATCTTCGGCTTTCGGCTGGCCCTCGGGCTGCTGCTCCGCGGGGACGGGCTCAGGGGGCGTATCGTCGATCGCCAGGCGGCCGATTTCCTCAAACTCCTTCAATGTCGGGAGCTCGCTCAAATCCTTCAGCCCGAACTGCACCAGGAAGTCCTTGGTGGTTTTGTACAGCGTCGGCTTGCCCACCACGTGCTTCTTGCCGGCCATGGTGATCAGCTTGCGGTCCAGCAACGTTTTCAGCACGCCCGCGCCCTGCACGCCGCGGATCTCCAGGATCTCCGGCGCGGTAATCGGCTGCTTGTAGGCGATCACCGCCAGCGTCTCCAGCGCCGCCAGCGACAGCTTCAGCGCCGGCTTCAGGTTCTTGACGAAGGCGCGGATGGCGTCGTGGTGCTCGGCCTTGGTGGCCATCTGATAGCCGCCCGCGACCTCGCGCACGGCCAGGCCGTGTTCCGGCTTGGCGTACTCCGCGGTCAGCTCGGCCAGGATGCGCTTCACGGTGTCGAGGGGCGCTTCCGCCGCGGCGGCGATCTGCTGCGCGGTCAGAGGCTCGTCGGTGACGTACACCGCCGCCTCGATGATCGCCTTCAGCCGCGTGTCGGGCGATTCCGCCTCGCGGTTCTCAATGCCGTAGTCCTCCGGCGCGAACTCCGCCGGAGCCTCGGCAATAGCTTCGCTCTCCGCCGCTTCCGCCGCGGCGCTGTTGATCGTCTCTTCCATGCGAATTGCTAGTTGTACCCTTCTTGTATTGCCGCGAGGAACTGCTCGTTCGAGAAGGCTTCATCGAAGCCGCGATGCTTCTTCAATCCGATTTCGCCGAACGCATCGGTCTGCTGCAGCGCCAGCGCCTGCAGCTTCACCAGCTCCAGCACAGCCAGGAACAGGCAGATCATGGCGCGCCGGCTGCGCTGCCGCTCGAACAACTCGCGAGCCGGAATCACGTCGCTCTTCGGCTTGTCCACGAACAGCTTGCGGAGGTAGTTCATCATGTCCGGCACGCTGACTTCGTCCTTCTCCACCTCGTAGTTCGGGCGGACCTTGGCGCGTTCCAGCACACCCTGGAAGGTCTTCACCAGGTCGAACAGCGTTACCGCGAGATCCGGCTGGTCATCGTCGCCCAGGAACTCCTTCATGCCGGACCGGGTCCATACCGCTTCCTCGATCATGCGTTTCTGGTGCAGCATTTCCGCGGCGGACTTGAACCGCTCGTGCTCCAGCAGACGCTCCACCAGTTCCGTTCGGGGATCTTCCTCCGGATACATCTTCTCCAGCTCCGGATCCTTGGGGAGCAGCATCTTCGACTTGATGTGGATGAGCGTTGCCGCCATGTACACGAACTCCGAGCTGAGCTCGAAATCGAGTTCCATGGCTTTCTGCATGTACTCCAGGTACTGCGCGGTGATCTGCGCGATGGGGATGTCGTAGATGTTGATCTGCTGCTTGCGGATCAGGTCCAGGAGCAGGTCCAGCGGCCCGTCGTATTGCTCCAGGTGAATGTTCAACGGCGAAGACACTGCTTTTCAGGATACCGCAGGATCTTTCCCGGCGACGTCTCAGCGGAACGTGAGCGTCACGGCGGCCGTGTGACCGGTCTCGTCCAGCTTCACTTCGCTCTTTGTTTCCTTCAGGTTGTCGAACAAGCGATCCTCCTTGATCCGCTTCAGGAAGTACTCCGGATAGGCGGCATCGAAGGGGTCGCCCGGCTTCAGGCCCCACATCTTGCGGATCGCAGGCTCGGAATGAATGTCCAGGCCCTTCAGCGTGAGCGATCCAAAGGTGTAGCGCGGGCCCGGGACGAAGCGCACCACCAGGTCCGCTATGTTCTTCTCCAGGTTCAACTTGCGCTCCACCGTCGAGGTGACCTTCAGATAACCGTCGCGGCGGTGGCGTTCGTTCAGCAGCTTGCGAGATTCCTCGATCTGGTCGAAATTGACCTTCTGTTCCAGGCGAAAGGCGGCGATCTTCAGCAATTCCGCAGAGTCGAGGGGCGAGCCCGCGATCGCCACTTTACCCAACTGAAACACCGGGCCTTCCTTCACCGTGATCTCGGCCACCAGACCGGTGACTTTGTCCGAGGGCGTCACTTCGACCTTGGGAAACTCCACCACCAACCGGCCCTCGGCCTCGTATAGCGGCCGGATGGCGGCATCCAGCAACTGGCGCAGCGCTTTCTCCGAGTACGCCACGCCGATGGCGACGGCGGAGAGCGATTCCACCAGCTTGGCGAGGGGAACCGCCTGCGCGCCAACAAACTTCACCTGCGCGATCACCGGCTTGGCCGTGGCGGGGCGGAAAACGATGGCGAGGTGATCCGGACCGTCGGCCTCGATTTTCGCCACCACGTCCGCCTCCAACCCCTTGGGCTTAAGGTAATCGGTAAGCACCTTGGTGGTCGCCGCCAGCACCTCCTTGGTACCCGGGATCTTCATGCCGAACAGCGGGCTGACGGAGGAGATCAGCGACTGCAGCGTCGTCTCCTCGGCGGGCAGATCTTCGAAGCGGTAGGGATACACCTGTTCGACCTCGACAACGCGGATCGCGCCGGTGTAGCCTTTCTTCGCGGCGTCAGGCTCGAAGGCGAGTTCTACGTTGAGGAAAACGCCGGAGTTCACCAGACGGTCGCGGGCGGCGTCGAAGTGGCGCTGCTCCACCATGTCGCCGACGCGGAGTCCGGCGGCGTCCAGGATCTGCCGCTCGCTGTACAGCTTGTTGCCTTCGATGCGAATGGCGGTAAGCGGAAATCCGGGGACCTTCTCCTTGACGACGATCTCGCGCGGTGGAGCGCCGCGTTTCTTCGATTGCGCCTCGGCGCCCGCCGCCGCCAGGAGGGCAAGGATGCAAACCAGCCACCGCATTCCTTTATTGTAAATCGCCCCACAAATGAAGCCTGGTTTTGTGCCAAACTGAACTCCAAAGCCGATGCCACTGCGCTTGGTCCTGCTTGCGATTCTTCTTCTCGCCGCCGGCCGGATGGCGGGGCAGAAACCCGATGCCCGGAAGGCGCAGCGGTTGGCCGAAACGGCTGCCCGCTGGGAAAACGATGCGCGCTGGAAGGAGGCGTTGCAAGCCTATTCCGACGCGATCGCGGCCGATCCGCAGGCGTCGCTGTACTTCGCCCGCGGACGCATCCAGTTCCGGCTGGAGGCGTACGACCAAGCGGTGGCGGATTTCGCCGAGGCGATCCGGCGGCAGCCGTCGCAAACCGAGGCGTACCGGCTGCGCGGCGAAGCACACCTGAAATTGCAGAAGCCGGCGGAGGCGCTGGCCGACTTCAATGAAGCGGTCGCCCGCGGCGTGGAGGTTTCCAGTGTGTATTTCGGCCGGGGCGAAGCGAACTTCGCATTAAAGAACCACGACGCGGCGGTGGCCGACTACAGCCGCGCCATCAAGTTGCGGCTGGACGATCCCGCGCCCTGGTTCGGACGGGGACGCGCCTTCGCCGCGATGAACAAGCGCCGCGACGCAATCGACGACTTCGATCAGGCGGTGAAGCTGAAGCCCGACAATCCGGATTACTACGTGGAGCGGGGCTACTGCTACGGCGACATCGGCGATTTCGAGCGCGCGGTGCAGGACTTCGACAAGGCGCTGAGCTTGCGCGCCAATCACGTCCGGGCGCTTACCTACCGAGGCGCCGCGCGAGCGAAGCTGGGCGAGATTCAGAAAGCGATCGACGACTTCACGCAGGCGATCGCGCTCGATCCCAATGACGTGTACCTGTACCTGGCACGCTCGAGCATCCACGCGGTGACCGGAAATCATCCAGCGGCGCTGGCGGATCGCGAGGAAGCGGTTCGCCGCCGGCCGCAGGCGGCGGAGGCGTATCTGGCGCGCGGCGGAACTTACCACGAGCTCGGCCGGCATGAGGAAGGCTTGCGGGACCGGACCAGGGCGATCGAGCTGAGCCCGAGGCTGGCCGAGGCCTGGCTCGCCCGCGGCAGCGCGTACTTCCTGCTGGGCGATCCGGAAAAGGCGATTCCCGACCTGGAGCGGGCGCTCGCGCTGAACCCGCAGTATGAGGAGGCGAGGTCGGTGCTGGCGCGGTCGCGGGCCGCGTTGGAAGAGCGGGAACGCGAGCGGCAGACCCAGAAAATCGCGGAGCCGGAGCCCGCGGCGCCGGTGAAGACAGAGCCCGCGCCGCCCGCTCCCCAGCCGGAAGCTCCCAAGGCGGAGGCTCCCAAGCCGGCGCCGGTCCCGGCGGCTCCGCCCGTGATGGTAGCAACACCCGCGCCGAAGCCCCAGCCCCCGCCCGCCTCCGGCGATGCCAAGAAACAAGCCGAGGAATTGAATCAAGCCGGACGCCGCCTGACCAGCGAGGGCAAGTTCCGCGAGGCCGTGGAAGCGTTCGACGCCGCCATCGCCTTGCGGCCGGAGCTGCCGCAGCTATGGAATGCGCGGGGATTCGCCTACTTCATGCTCCGCGACCTGAAGAAGTCGATCGCGAACTACGATGAAGCCATCCGGTTGAATCCGAATTACGCCAACGCCTACTCGAATCGCGGCAAGGCGAAGAAGCTCGCGGGGGATGCGGCCGGAGGCGACGCCGATCTCGCGAAATCGGCGGAACTGGGGAAACGCTAGCTCCCGTACTCCAGGACCACACAGGTGATGTCGTCGTCGGGCGGACGGCCTTCGGCGAACGACTCGATGGCCGCGAGGATGGTTTTGTGCAGTTCGGCCGCGCCCAGCCGGGCGTAGTCCTTCACCAGGGTCCGCAGGCGGGCCGCGTCGAAGAACTCACCGCGCGGGTTGGCGCTGTCGGTGAGGCCGTCGGAATAGATCACAATCTTGTCGCCGGGTTCCAACTGGAAGGTCTGGCTCTGGAACGGCGCGCTTTCCACCATGCCCACGGGCGTAGCCGTGGATTGCAGGCTGCGCACGCGTCCATCCGTCCGCACCAGCAGCGGGGCGCAATGGCCGGCGTTGCACCAGGTGAGCAGGCCCGACTCGTCGATCTCGCAGTGGAAGATGGTGGCGAACTTTTCGCCGCGGGTGCGCTCCAGGAGAAAGCGGTTCAGGTGATGCAACATGCGCTCGATCTCGCCGGGCGCGCCGTCCGCCATCAGGAAAGTGCCCTGCAGCAGGGAGGCCACCAAAGCCGCGCTGACGCCCTTGCCGGACACATCGGCCGCGAGCGCCGCCCACTTGCCTGAAGAGATCTGGCGGACATCGTAATAGTCGCCGCCCACCTGCGCCGAGGCGATGCTGCTGCCCGCCGCCTTCAGCCAGCCGGACTCCGGCAGCACCGGCGGCAGCAGTTCCTGCTGCATGCCGCGGGCGATCTCCAGTTCATCCTCCAGCTTCATCCGCTTCCGCTCTTCGTCGAGCAGGCGGGCGTTCTCCAGGATGGTGGAGGTTTCGAGCGCCAGCGTTTGCAGCAGCTCGCGATTGCCGGCGGACAGGTCTCCCTGGAAACTGCGGGAGTCCATGTAGATCACGCCGACGGTGTTGGTGCGAGCGGAGTTGGCTTGCGTCTCGTCGCTGCGGCCCACGTTCATGCGCACCAGGGGGACGCAGATGGCGGCGCGCAGCTCCAGGTCGGCGATGGTGGCGGTGGGCGCCTCCGAGAGCTGCCCGGTGGGGTCGAAGTTCATCGACAGCATCTCGCGCCGGTGCTGCAGCGCGTGGAGGATCAAGCCTCGGGGTACGCGAAGATCGGCCTCGGAGAGGGTTCGGCCCTGGCGGTCGCGCGCCACGCTGATCTCCAGGCCCTGCTCGGCGGAGAGCATCAGGAAGCCGCGTTCGCAACCGGTGACCGCGAGCGCGGCGTCCACCACCGCGGTGAGCACCTGGTCGATGGACAGCGAGCTTTGCAGCGCTCGCGCCACTTCCACCAGCGCCCGCAGTTTCGCCAGGCTGCCCGTGCCGGACTGCGACTCGCTGCCCTGCACCTGGTCGATCATCCGCTGCAACTCATCGCCGTCGACCGTGAAGACCAGTTTGTAGCTTTCGCTGATCCCGAACTCGACCCGATCGGAGCTGTGCAGGACGTGACGGGCGACTTTGACGCCGTTGACCCAGACGCCGTGGCGGCTGTTCTGGTCCTCCAGGATGTAACGGCCGTCCTGGTAGACGATGCGGGCATGGACCCGCGAGATGCGATTGTCGCGCAGGATGAGCTGGTTGTCGGCGTGGCGTCCGATGTGAAAAGGAACCGGCGCCACCGGCACGCGCACGCGCCCGCCGGAAGGGCTGATCACCACGAAATTCGCGGGAGGCAGGTTCGCGGAATCAGGGGGAGGTCCGGAGGGGATCGAGAACTCGGACACAGGCGGATCAGTTCTTCCGGGAATGGCGGTGGCCCGCCGTCTCCGCGGGAGCGGCGGGCGCGGAAGCCGCCGCCAACTCCTGCGCGCGCAACACCTGGCAGTGCGCGCAGTATCCGCCCATCTCGGTGCGGGTTACCGCGATGGCAAAGCCGAAATGGGTTTCGATCTGCTTTTTCAACTTCTGCAGAACGTCGCCAAAGAATTCCTCCACTCGTCCGCAGCGCAGGCACACCACGTGCGCGTGCTCCTGCTTGGACCGCGTTTCGTAGTAATGCTGCTCGCCGGACCAGTGCATCAGGTCGAGTTCGTCCACCAACCCGCCCTTTTTCAGGAGTTTCAGGGTGCGGTACACGGTGACCCGGTTCAGCTTCGGATCGCGCTCCTTGGCCAGTTGATACAAACTCTCGGCATCCAGGTGCTTGCCGGATTTGTCCAGAAGGTCGAGCAGGATCTGGCGCTGCCGAGTCAGCCGGACGCCGCGTTCCTTCAAAGAATCCTTAATGCCAGCAATTGCCATGGGTTCACCTGTCGACCGGGAGGGCGCGGAGCCCAATCCGCACAATACGAGCCTATCATAGCGGGCGGCGCAAGCCGTTGTGTGGTTCAGCGAGTGCGCTGCGCACCTATTGCTGATCCTGCTTCGCAGCGCCGATCTTCGCCCGCGGATACGCCTCCCGCACCTTCGGGACCCACTCCTCGGCCGTCGTGTTGCCGTGAACGGCCCAGACGTCCTGGGGCTGGAACACCTGCTCCACCACCGCGCGTCCCTGCGGCGTGGTCACGAACCAGTAGGGCGCCACCAGGATGTCCACCTTGGGGGCGCGCGCGTAGAAACTCAACTCCTGCGTAGCGTCGCCGGTGAAGGCGATGGTCTGGCCGCAGGCGCGAATCACGTGCAGCGTGTTCTCCACCACGGTGCGAACCGGGCGTTGATGCGGCAGGTCGTGGAAGGTTACCTCGAACGGCCCGAAGGTTCTCTTCGCCGGCCGGGTGATCGCTTCCGCGCGTCCCGGGGGCAGAAGCGAGGCCATCTCCGGTACGCCCGCGAACCGGGCCCGGGGGTTCGCCCCCAAATGCCGCGCCACAGCCGCCGCGTCGAAGTGATCGGCGTGGGAATGGGTGGCGAGAATCACTTCGATGCGGTCGAACGGCGGCGCGGCGCTTTCGATCTGCTCGCGTAGCGCGGCCGGAATGCGCTCATGACCCCGCACTCCCTCCCGGAAGAGCCCATCCACGATCGCCGCGCGGGATCCGCATTCCACCAGCATTCCCGCGTTGCCCAGGTGGGTGAGGCGAAGCTCCGCCGCGAATAGCAGGCAGGGCGACAGTATGAGGAGAACTCGCATGATAAGGATGGACGCAAGCCCGGCGGCTTGGTCGCGCCGCTCAGCCGATCTCGGCCAGAATCTTCTGGAGTTCGCCGCGAGGGTCCGCCGCGCGCGTCACCTGCCGGCCGATCACCAGGTAATCCGCGCCGTTCCGCAACGCCTCGGAGGGCGTCGCCACCCGCTTTTGATCGCCCTTCGCCGAACCGGCCGATCGCACTCCCGGCGTCACCAGCTTCATGCCCGGCCCGGCCGTCGCGCGCACCCCCGCCACTTCGAGCGCCGAGCACACGATGCCGTCGATCCCCGCCTCCACCGCCTTCCGCACTCGCAGTTGGACCAGGTCGGAAACGGCGCAGGGATAGCCGAGGTCGCGCAGATCGGTTTCGTCGAAACTGGTCAGCACCGTCACGGCCAGGAGATCCAGGGGAGCACCCTGCTTGCCCGCAACCGCCGCCTGCATCACCGCTTTGCTCCCGTGCACCGTGAGAAACTGCACCCCCGCCCTGGCCACCTGCGCCACCGCGCGCTTCACCGTTTCGCCAATGTCATAGAGCTTCAGGTCCAAGAAGACCTTCTTGCCTCCGCCCAGCAACTCGCGGACGTACTCCATGCCGGCGGCGGCATATAACTCCAGGCCCACCTTGTAAAATGGCGCGGCATCGCCCAGCGCGTTCACCAGGACGCGAGCCTCGACGGCGCTCTCCACGTCGAGCGCGATAATTACCGGGTTGTTCATAGCAATCGGATTCTCTTTTCACCGGGCTCGGTCACCCGCCCCACCAGGTGAGCCCCTTCCATGCGCCCCAAGGCTTCCCGAGCGTCCGGCTCGGGCAGCGCGACGAGCAGCCCGCCGGATGTCTGCGGATCGTACAGCAGCCCATCCAGGTCGGCCGTGCCCTCCACCGCCGGCGCCGCGAACTCGCGATTGTTCTTCAAGCCGCCGGGGATGGCTCCCGCCCGCGCGTATTCGCGGGCGCCCTGGAGCAGCGGGACCGCTTCGGAGTTCAGCTCGATGGTCACATTGCTCGCGATGGCCATTTCCCGCGCATGACCGATCAGCCCGAAGCCTGTGATATCGGTAGCGGCATGCACCTCGCCCGGGGCCAGGGCGGAGGCCGCATCCCGGTTCAGCCGCAGCATCGATTGGATACTTGCCTCCACATCGGCGTCGCGCGCGATGCCGCGCTTCAACGCCGTGCTGATCACCCCGGTCCCGATCGCCTTGGTGAGGATCAGGACATCACCCGGGCGCGCGCCGGCGTTGGTCCAGACTTTTCCGGGATGAACGGTTCCGGTGACAGCATAACCGAACTTAATCTCGTCATCAGCGACGCTATGTCCGCCCAGAATGAGGCACCCCGCCTCGTGAATCTTGCTCGCGCCGCCTTGCAGGATCTCGCTTAGCACTTCCAGGTCGCCGGCGGCGGGGTAGCAGAGGATCGAAAGCGCGGTCAGGGGCTGCCCGCCCATGGCATAGATATCGCTGAGCGAATTGGCGGCGGCGATGGCGCCGTAGAGGAAGGGATCATCGACGATGGGGGTGAAGAAATCCACCGTCTGCACCAGGGCACACTCCGGGGAAAGCCGGTAAACGCCTGCATCGTCAGACGTTTCAAAGCCGACCAGAAGGTCCGGGTGGGCCACCCGCGGAATTTTGCGCAAAACCTGGTCCAAAACCTTTGGACTCAATTTCGACGCTCAACCGGCGGCTTTAACGTGTGCGGTCAGTTTTCTGGAAGACACTCAGAATTGAGTGTACAAGGGGAGGGAGGGGTACGGGCGGGGCTGTGCTCAGCAGCCAGCCCCGCACGCAGTAGAGATCGTGGTCAGGCAGCCGGCGCCTTGGCCAGCGTAGCTTTGTTCTTGCTCCCTGGGGGGCGTCCGCGGCGCTTTACGGTCTGCATCCAGGCGGGCGGCCGTCCCCGTCGCTTGCCGCGGCCACGCGCAAGGCGCTCCAGGCTCATGATCGCCTCTTCGATCTGCTCGCGCTCCTGGCGTAATTCCGCCAGCATCTTCGTCAGGTCCATTTTTGTTTGCTCTCCGTAAATTTGCGTAAAGGACAACGCTGGTTTTGCCCGGGGACGTTCCGAAAACCGAACACGGAAGCCCCGCACAGCAAGGTCTTCTCAGTTTGTACCCCAATCGGATACGAAATTCAAGAGTTTTGTTCTGAAAACGGAACAAAAATTGAATTGGGTCTGTTTTCGGCTTTCGCGACGGTGTTTTTGGACGGCCTCCCCACCCCTATCGGCGGTTTCGCCAGTAGAAATAGAACGGGATGCCCGCCACAATCAGAGTCAATCCGATCAGCGACTCCCGCGGCGAGTTGCGCAGAGTGGAGTAAATCAGGGCGGCCGCTACCAGCACGAATATAACGGGCACCACGGGGTAACCAATCACGCGGTAGGGGCGCTCTAAATCCGGCCTTTTTCGCCGCAGCACCAGGACGGCGGCGGCGGTCATGCCGTACAGGATCCAACTCGGGAATATCACCAGAGTGTAGAGTTCTTCATATCGTCCACTCAATACCATCAGGCTGGACCACAGGCTCATGAGCACGATGGACACCGAGGGGGTGTGGAACTTGGGATGTACGGTGCTGACCTTATGGAAAAAGTAGCGATCGCGGGCCATCGCGTACGGAATTCGCGAGCCTGAGAGGATGGAGCCGTTCAGGGCGGCGAAAATCGACAGCATCGCCGCCACGCTGACAATGGCCGCGCCGCCCGATCCCATGGCCCGGTCCATCATGGACGCGGCAACGCGGTCGCTGGCCGCGACTTCCGCCGGCGTCAGTACGTGGAAGTAAGCCCAATTCGCCAGTATGTAAACCAGCATGATGGTCAGGGTGCCGGCAATCAGGGCGATGGGCAGGTTGCGCTGCGGCCGCTGAATTTCGCTGCCGACCATTCCCGCGTTATTCCAGCCGTCGTAGGCCCACAAGGCGGCAACCAGAGCCGCGAAAAATCCGGCGATTCCGCCCTTGGCCTGCGCCAGCGGCTCCGCCGCGCCGCGCTCGCCGCCCCAGCTCAACCCGACCGCGATCAAACCGGCGATCAGCAGGATCTTCAAAATGGTGACTGCAATCTGAACGCCTCCGCCCACGCGAACGCCCAGATAGTTGACGAAGCCAAGAAACAGAATCACCGCCATGGCCAGGATCTGCCCGTAACGCACTTCGAGGGGACCGCCGTTCGGGCCCAGAGGCAAACTGCTGCTGACCATTACGCCGTCCAGGCCAGGAATGAAGTTGGCCAGGTAATAGAAGAACGCCGTGGCCAGAGTGGCGATGGAGGCGGCCTTCGCCACCCAGAGCTGGGTCCAGCCGTAGATAAAGCCCCAGAACGGCCCGTAGGCGGTGTTCAGGTAGACGTATTCGCCTCCGGCTTCCGGCAGCGCGGCCGACAGCTCCGCATAGGTCAGCGCGCCGAAAATCGACAGAATGCCGCCGAACACCCAGACGAAGAACACCATCTCGAGCGATCCGACATTCAGCACCATGTTCTTCGGCACCAGGAAAATGCCGCTGCCGATGGTGGTGCCCACCACGATGGATGCCGCGCCCCAAAGGCCCAGCCCGCGTTTCAATTCAGGCAATCGATTTCTCCTTAGCCGGGTAGAGGAACGACACCGCTAGTCCGGTCGCGAATGTCACCGAAGTTCCGATCAGAACGTACCAGGTCCAGGCAATCTGGGGCTGGAAGAAGCGGATGTAAAGCATCAGCCCGGTGCCGGCCACCATCGCGGCCATGGCCGCGATTTCGCCCACCCTCCTGGTGAGCAGCCCCAGCAGGAACACGCCCAGCAGTGAGCCATACAAGATCGAGGCAATGCCCAGGCCCGCTTCGAGCACGCTGGAAATATTCTGGGCGACGAACGCGACCCCGACCAGAACCGCGCCCCACACCAGCGTCACCATACGCGCCAGCCGCAGGTACTCGGAATCACTGCGCTGCTTCCTGGACAAGGGCTTGTAGAAGTCCATGATCGTGGTGGAGGCCAGCGAATTCAGCGCCGCGCTCAGGTTCGACATCGCCGCCGCCAGGATGGCCGCGATTACCAGGCCCGACACGCCGGGAGGCAGGTGATTCCAAATGAACTCGGGATAAATCCGATCCGCCTTGGCGGGCGGCGTCAGAGCGTTGGTCTGGTAGTACACGAACAGCGACACGCCGATGACCAGGAACAGCGTGAACTGAAAAGCGATCACGACCCAGCTCGAAAACAGCGCCAGCCGGCTCTCCTTTTCGTTTCGCGCCGCCAGAAGACGCTGCACCATCAACTGCTCGGTGCCGTGGCTGGCGGTGGTCAGGAAGCAGCCGCCGATCAGCCCGGCCCAAAAGCTGTAAGTGCGGGAGAAGAACTCGGAGCTAAGCGAGAACCGGAAATCAAAAATCTGCCATTTTTCCGGTCCGGCAGTCGCGAGCACCGCCGGCCAGCCGCCCGGAATCAATTCCAAGAGCACATAGAAGCTGACAATCGCGCCTGCAACGTAGAGGAACATCTGTACCACGTCGGTCCAGATCACGGCGGTCATGCCGCCTTCGAAGGTGTAGAACAGCGTCAGGGCCACAATCAGCAGAATGGAGGCAAACTCCCCGGTGCTGAGGATGATGGAGATGACGATGGAGATCGCGAAGACCCGGACCCCTTCCGCTAAGGTACGGAGAATCAGGAATGTACCGGCAGTCAGCTTGCGGATGCGATCGCCGAAGCGGACCCGCATCAGCTCGTAGGCGGTGTACATCTCGCCGCGGAAATAGGCGGGCAGGAACAGGGCGGAGATCAGGACGCGGGCCAGTAAGTAGCCCAGAACAACCTGCAGGAAGCCAAAATTGCCTTGAAAGGAGAGCGCGGGGGTTCCGATCACGGTCAGCGTGGAGGTTTCGGCGCTGACGATGGAGAAGGCGATGGCCCACCAGGGCGCCTCCTTGCCTCCCAGAAAGTAATCCTTGAGGGTTTTCTGGGAGCTGCGAAAGCGAGCCCCGAACCAGGTGATCCCCACCAGGTACAAAAAGATAACGCTGAGGTCAAAGATCCGCATCCCGAGTAGACAGAATACAGGAGTGTGAAAGCCGATGGAAACACAGAGGGGCAACTTGGCGTCCAACGGGTCAGGACGGTTGCGACTTTGAGCGGGATTCCGGTATACTCCGCAGAAGCCGAATCTGGCATCGGCGCGGCAGTGTCTTTGGGCTGTCCGGAGCAGTTCACAACCAACGGATTCGATTGGAGGTAGTTGCAGTGCTTGCAATTTTTCGCAAGTTGACCATCGCAGCGGCTGTGGCCGGGCTCGCGGTAGCGGGCTTCGCCCAGGAAAAACAGAAGCAGTGGAAGGATCGGACGGAGTACGAACTCTACGAGGCCATGACCAAGGCTGCTGACCCGGCCTCCCGCCTGGCTGCATTGGACAAGTGGAAGGGCGCCTACGCGGAGTCCGAGTTCGCCCTGGACCGGCTGGGACTCTATCTCGGCACTTATCAGCAACTGCAACGGCCCAAGGACGTCTTCGCCATTGCCAAGGAAATCCTGAAGTCGGATCCGCTGAACCTGGGGGCGCTGTCGGCGATGTCGGTGGCGGTGTATCAGATCGTGCCGCCGGAACCGCAGTACCTGAACGACGCGGAAATGGCGATCACCACCATCCTGGGCAACCTGGACAAGCTGTACGCGGCGGATAAGAAGCCGCAGCAGGTGACGCCGGAGCAATGGGAAAAGGGCAAGGGCGAGATGAACACCTTCGCCCAGCGAACCATGGGCTGGGTGCAGATGCAGAAGAAGGACAACGTGAAGGCCGAGGAAGCGTTCACCAAGTCCCTCACCCTGGAGCCGAACAACTCGCAGGTTTCGGCCTGGCTGGGAACGGTGATGATCGCCCAGCGCGGCGAGAAGATCGGGCCGAGCCTGTTCCACTTCGCGCGGGCAGGTTATTACGACGGGCCCGGAGCGGTGGACGCGACGGCGCGCAAATCCTATCAGGATTACTTCAACAAAGTCTATAAGCAGTACCACGGCTCGGAGAAAGGCGTTGATGAAGTGATCGCCGCCGCGAAGGCGTCGGCGATGCCGCCTGCCGGCTTCAAGATCAAGAGCCTGAAGGAAATCATCGAGGAAGAAGCCGCCAACGAAGAAGAGTTCAAGAAGGCCAACCCGATGCTGTTCCTGTGGCGCACCATCCAAAAGGAACTTACCGGCGAAAACGGTCAGAACTATTTCGAAGGTGGAATGAAGGATAGCAACCTGCCCGGCACGGTGGTGGAAGGCGTGAAGCAATTCAGAGGCAAGCTGGTGTCGGCAACTCCCGAGACCAATCCCAAGACTCTGGTGCTGTCGATCGGCGGCGGGGAAGCCGGCGACGTCACGCTGAACCTGGACGAACCGCTCCGCGGCAAGATGGAGCCGGGCGGGGAAATCGGCTTCGAAGGGGTCGCCAAGTCCTTCACCAAGGATCCGTTCATGGTTACCTTCGAGGTGGAACGGGCGAAGGTCACGGGTTGGACGGGCGCGCCCGCGCCGGCCAGCAAGAAGACGCCTCCACCGCCGAAGAAGCCTGGCGCGGCTAAGAAGAAGTAGTCGCGTCCTGTTCCATAAATCAGCCGCTCCGGCGTCCAGCATGGCGCCGGGGCGGTTTTGATTTTCTTGGGGAAGCTTTCTGGATGAAAGCGAACCCGACACTCGCGAAAACGCTGCTTTTCGCGGGAACTTTCCGCGCCTGCCACGCGAAACAGCCTGTAGAGTGAAGATCATGATTGCACTACTCCCCACGCTACTTCTGCTCGCTCAGGTTGCGGCTCCCGATACGCCCGCCGGGAGGGGACTGGCCGACTGGCTGACTGCGATGAACGGCGGCGACCTTGCCGCTTTCCACCACGACCGCATGGCCGGGGGAGGCATGAGCGTGGAGGACCGCGTCAAACGCGGCGAGAACATTCGCCGGCAGAGCGGCGGCTTCACTTTAGAGAAAATTCTCGATTCACAACCGGCTCGCATTCAGGCCGCGCTGAAAGAGAAAAGCTCTGGCATCCCGGTGCGGATCGAGATCGCGGTGGAGCCGGCGCCGCCGCATCGCATCGTCAGCATCAGCGTGCGGCCCGAAGACGAGGAGCCGCAAGCTCCGGCCCCGCCGCCGCCCTCCGCGCGCATGACCCAGCAGGCCGCGATCGCCGCCGCCAGGGCGGAGATCGAAAAGCGCGTGGCCGAGCATCGCTTCTCGGGCGCGGTGATGGTGACCCGCAATGGCGAGCCGGTCTTCACCGGCGCCTGGGGTCTGGCCGACCGGGAGGCCAGGATTCTCAACACCACCGATACCAAGTTCAATCTCGGGTCCATGAACAAGATGTTCACCGC
>CAYOQB010000014.1:0-32277 GCA_964406035.1 uncultured Solibacteraceae bacterium
TGAAACGCGCGGGATCGTAGTACAGCTTCTTCATCTCCGGCCGGAATCGCTCCATCTTCTCCCGGTTCATCTCGATGGCGGGCTGATCCTCGGCAGCGATCAGTGGCTGGTACTGAATGTCCTTCGTCTGCACGTTGCGGAAGTAATCCCAGGCTTGCTGGATGAGTTCCGGGCGAAGGAGGAAATCGAGGGCGGTCATCGCCTGCACCTGCGCGCCGGTGGTGGATCCTTTGTGGGCGATCGGCGTCGCCATGGCGACCGCGTCCGCCCAACTGTGTCCCGGCAGGTTGGGGATGTTGGCCGGATACAGGTAGTAGACGGTGGGCACGACCCAGGCGATGTCGCCGATATCATCGGAGCCGCCCGAGCCCGGATTCGGGCCGCGCAGTGGCTGGACCTTGGTTTCGAGCCCGGTTTCCTTTTGACCGAGCTCGCGCTGCAGCGCCTTGGCGAGCGCCTGGTCCGCGTCCGACCACTGGGGCATGCCGGCGGCTTCGATGTTGCGCTGCTGCACTTCCGCGACGACCTTGTTGAAATGAGTGGGCCAGGCAACGCCTACGATGCGCTCCGTGTAGGTGGTGCCGGTCATGGAGGCAGCGGCTTTGGCGAAAGTGCGCGCGTACTCGTGCAGTTCCTTGATGCGAGGATATTCGAGCTCCCGAAAGTAGTACCAGACGCTCGCTTCCGAGGGAACGACATTGGGTTGGTCTCCGCCGTTGGTGATGACATAGTGCAGGCGGTGCTCGGGGCGGAGGTGTTCCTTCTTCATGTTCCACGCGGCGTTCATCAGCTCGACTGCGTCTAGCGCGCTTTTGCCGCGCCAGGGCGCGCCCGCTGCATGCGCGGCGGCGCCGTGGAACGTGTATTGAACCGAGACCAGTCCCGCGGACCATTCGCCCGCGCCCCAGCTTGTGCTGGAGCCGCTGCCGACGTGCGAGCCCAACATGATGTCGAGGTCGCGGAACAGGCCCGCGCGCACCATGTACGCCTTGGTGGCAAGCTGCTCCTCCGCCACGCCCGGGTAGAGTCGCAGCGTGCCCGGGATCCTGTACTTGGTCATCAGCTTTTGCAGCGAAAGAGCCGCCGTGACGTTCACTGCCTGCCCGGAGTTGTGTCCTTCACCGTGACCGGGGGCGCCCTCGATCAGGGGCGAGTGATAGGCCACGCCTGGTTTCTGCGAGGCCTTGGGAATGCCGTCGAGATCGGTGATGAAGCCGATCACCGGCTTGCCGGAACCCCACTCCGCGACCCAGGCAGTGGGGATTCCCGCGACGCCACGCTGCACCCGGAAGCCGTTCTTCTCCAGGATTCCGGTGACGTAACGCGACGTTTCCACCTCCTGGAAGCCGAGCTCGCCGAAGCTGAAGATGGAATCCACCATCTCCTGAATCAGCTTGCGGCGGGCGTTTACTTCGGCGACGGCTTCCTTCTTTAGCGAGTCGAGTTGGGGCGGCTGCGCGAGCAGCGCACCGGTAAGCAGGAGCAGGCAGGTGAGTCGCATTGGTTACCGCGTGGTCGGATACTTGATGCCTAACTGATCCAGGTACGTCGGGTACTTCGAAGGATCGTAGTAATACTTCTTCATCAGCGGCCGGAACTTCTCCATCTTCTCCTTGTTCAGTTCGATGGCGGGCACGTCATCGGGGCCGATGAGCGGTTGGTATTGAGTGTCCTTGGTCTGAACGTTCTTCAGATAGTCCCACGCCTGCTGGATCAACTCCGGTTTCAGCAGAAAATCGAGGGCGGTCATGGCCTGTACCTTCGCGCCCGCTGTGGATCCCTTATGCGCGATGGGGGTGGCCATGGCGATCGCGTTCTCCCAACTGTGGCCGGGAAGATTGGGAATGTTCGCCGGAAAGCGAAGGTAAGTTGTGGGTACCACCCAGGAGATGTCGCCGATGTCGTCCGAGCCTCCGCCGCGGGCGGGAGCGGGCGGCTTCAGCGGCTCCACTTTCACCTTCAAGCCCTCGGCTTTCTGTCCGATTTCCCGCTGCAGCGCCTTGGCGAGCGTCTGGTCCGCCTCATCCCACTGCGGCATGCCCACGGCTTCGATGTTTTTCTGCTGCGTTTCCGCGATGACCTTATTGAAGTGGTTGGGCCACGCGGATCCGACTACGCGTGCGGTGTAGCTGGTGCCAGTCATGGAAGCGGCAGCCTTGGCGAACGTATTGCCGAACTCGTGCATTTCCTTGATGTGTGGATAGTCGAGCTCCCGGAAGTAATACCAGACCTGGGCCTCGCTGGGGACTACGTTCGGCTGGTCGCCCCCATTGGTGATGACATAGTGCGAGCGCTGCTCGGTGCGGAGATGCTCGCGCTTCATGTTCCAGGCCATGTTCATGAGCTCGACGGCGTCCAGGGCGCTCTTGCCGCGCCAGGGTCCGCCGGCGGCGTGCGCGGCGGCGCCCTTGAAGGTGTACATCACCGACACGAGTCCGTTGTTGCCGGTATGTCCGTACGCCGTGGAGAGGTCGCTCGATACGTGGCAGCCGAGGACGATGTCCACGTCCTTGAACATGCCTGCGCGGACGAAGAACGCCTTGGCTCCCACCAGTTCTTCCGCTACGCCGGGATACAGGCGGAGCGTACCGGAGATCTTGTGCTTCTCCATCAGTTTCTTGAGCGCGAGGGCGGCCGTGACATTCACCGCCTGGCCGGAGTTGTGCCCCTCGCCGTGGCCGGGCGCGCCCTCGACCAGCGGATCGTGATAGGCCACGCCCGGCTTCTGCGAGGCGCGCGGGATGCCGTCGATGTCGGTCATGAAACCGATGACCGGCTTTCCCGAGCCCCAGGTGGCGACCCAAGCGGTGGGCATTCCGGCGACGCCCCGCTCCACGCGGAATCCGTTCTTCTCCAGAATGCCGGTGACGTAGCGTGAGGTCTCGAATTCCTGGAAACCGAGCTCGCCGAAGCTGAAGATGGAGTCGACCATCTCCTGGGTCAGCTTGCGCATGGAGTCCACCTCGGCCGCCGCTTCGGACTTCAGCCGGGCGAGGTCGGCGGTTTGGGCGGTGAGCAGTGCCGTGAATAGAAGTGAGCTGATGGGTAGCCGCATAGGATCCTCTTGCTTTGGTAGAGGATCAGTATATGCCGCCGGACGGGTTACCTGTCAGAGGCGAGGGAGTCGTCGAGAAGCCGGCGGGCGATCGCGATCGGATCGGCGGAGTAGGCTCCGGTGGCAACTTCGAGACGGAGCCGCTCCACCAGGGCTTCTCTTTCCACGGAAGCCTTGGCGAACGGCGACAGCTCGACGGAATCTGCGGCGCTTTCGGGGGAACGGCGGGTCGTTTCCTGGACGCGTCCGACGCTGGCGGTTTCGGCGGGCCGGCGCGCCGGGTCGGGTCCCGCTCCCGAAGGGATGAATGAGTCGACTTTCACCGAATCGCCTCCAAAGCTGGTGTGATGATACTCCTCTTTTGCGCGGGAGTGGACGACTGGAGCGCCCCCTCCAGCAGCCTGGCGATGCCGAGCCCGCCGTTGGCGGCGATCAACTGCGCGAAATGCTGCTCCGCTACCTGCAGCAGCGCGTTGTCCGATTCGGTTCCGCCCGATTCGCGAGCGGATCGCAGCATTTGCTCGATCAGCAACGCCTCGAACTGCTGGGCGGTGTCGCGGACCTGCGTGGGCTGGGTGGGATTCGAGGCCTCCTTCGGCGTGAGACCGATCCTGGTGAGCTGCATCAGATCACCTCGATCTCGGCTTCGAGGGCACCGGCGGTTCGCAGCGCCTGCAGGATAGCGATGATGTCACGCGGCGTGGAGCCGATTGCCTGCAGAGCTCGCACCAGCTCCTCCACGGTGGTTCCGTCCTTGAGCAAGATGTTCCTGGCTTTCTCCTCCCGTGAGCGGACACTTACGTCCGGGGTGACCGTTGTCCGGCCTTCGCCCAAGGGGTTCGGCTGCGAGACCTGGAACTGGGTCTGAATCTCGACGGAAAGCGCTCCATGCATGATGGCGGCGGGCGCAATGCGTATGTCCTTGCCCATGACAACCGTTCCGGTGCGCTCGTTGACGATCACCTTCAGCGCGCGGTCGGCCTTGACCCGCAAGGTTTCGAGGTCGGCTATGAATTCGACCGGACGGTTGGCATAGCTCGGGGGAGCGTCCACCACCACCGCGGCCGAGTTCTCCGCGATCGCGATGGGGGGAGCGTTCGGCGCGAATCGCTGGTTCACTGCCTCCGCTATGCGCGCGGCGGTGGTGAAGTCGGCCTGGCGAAGCTGGAGCCGGAGGCGGGCCGCCGGCGGAACCGAGGGCGGCGCGCGCTCGACAATGGCCCCTTCGGGAACCCGGCCGGTGGTGGGGTGATTCACCGCCTGTGCGTTTCCCGCCCCAGCGGTCACCGCAAATCCCCCGGTCACCACGGAGCCCTGCGCGACCGCGTAGATCTGTCCGTCCGCGGCGCGAAGCGGCGTCAGCACCAGCAAGCCGCCCTGCAGGTTCTGCGCGTCCCCGATGGCGCCCACCGTGACATCGATTCGCCGTCCCGGCTGAGCATACGCGGGGAGGTTGGCTGTCACCATCACGGCCGCCATGTTGCGAACCAGGATCGCCTGCGGAGGCACCGTGACGCCCATGCGCTCCAGAAGGTTGGTGAGCGATTGCGCGGAGAAGAAGGTTTGGCGCTTGTCGCCGGTCCCGTTCAAGCCGACGACGAGGCCATAACCGATCAATTGATTGTCGCGGACGCCCTCGAGCGCGGCCAGCTCTTTCAGGCGGACATCCGCTCGCGCGCAGAGGGCGAAGCAGATCGCGAGGAGGAATGAATTGCCGTGCGTCATGAGCTAGAACGGCAGAATGCCGAGGAGAATGCGATACAGCAGGTTCGGACGCCGGATCGCGTCTCCCACCACTCCTTTCCCGTTGACTCTGATCTCCAGATTGGCGATGCGGTCGGATCGGATGGCGTTGCCGGGATTCAGATCGGCCGTACGGATGACGCCGCGGACGCTGATCTGCTGCCGCTCGGAGTTGACCTGGATGTCCTTCACGCCTTCGATCAGCAGGTTGCCGTTGGGCAGGACAGCGACAACTCGGGTGGTCAGAGTGGTGGCCAGGTTCGTTTCCCGGCTGGTCAGGCCCTGCCCCTGTAACTGCTGCTCGCCCGAGAGTCCCAGAAGATTGGTGAGGCGGTTGCCGAGCAGGCCTCCGTAGGTACCCGCAATCGCGGGAATGGTCGCATTCGCCGAGGACTGTCGCTGTGTAGTGGTGGCGCCACGGGTGACGGCGGTGGCGCGGTCCAGCACAACCACCGTAACGATGTCGTCGATTTGGGTCGCGCGCAAGTCCCGAGCCAGGTCGGCAAGGCGGGCGCCTGGCTGGAACAGCGATCCCGGCGAGGCGCCCGGCGCTGTCGCGCCCATGGCGCGGGCCTGAGCCTCGGCCGGGTAGCGGTCGGCGGGTTGCGCCCAAGCTACGGTCCCAGCAAGCAGAAGAAGCGCTGCCTGTTTCATCGTTCTCCTTCCGCGATCTGCACTCGCACCCGAGCGCGTCCCACAATGCTGGCCCGGAACTTTTTCCCGCTGGTGGGGTTCCGGACAAGGACGCGGTCACCGGGCCGCCCGCCCGTTTCAGCGCTCCCTTCCAGCATCAGACGAGCCGATCCCGACGCGACCTCGACCGATACGGGTTCGCCCGGCGAGACGGCGGGCGGCGGCCGGAATACGGAATTGGAGATCGCCTCCCCGGCCCGCACGCTGCGGCGAAGCACCTGCCCCTCCCAATCGGTGCCGGGCGCGGACCGTCCCGGCAATAGCGGTCGCGACTTCCATTCGATGTCGCTGGAGCGGAGCGTGTCGCCGGCACGCAGGTCGCGGCGGGCCGCGGGATAGTCCTCCCGCCCAGTGAACTGCAACTCAACCCAGACCGGGAATGAGCGGCCTTCGTCATCCTTGAGTTCGCCGCGCCAATGCGCCTTCCCCTCCGCCGGATCGAGGACGCGCAATCGCGAAGCGCGGAACACCAGCCGTCCCTCCGGCAGGTGCTCCCGGCTGTGTTCAAGGAGCCGGAACGGAAGGCCACCCGGCGAAAGCGCACGACCCAATGCGTCGCGAAAACCCGCTTCGGGAATCGCTCTCGTGGTGCGCTTCAAGCAAAACCCCCCAGTTTCGGCGACGGCTATTCCATGGCGGCGGCCGATGGACTGCAACTCCGGACCGGAAATCCGCCGTTCGACTCCCGGATCGGGGGCGCGGATCAGCTTTGTTTCGGGAGGCAGCGCAGCGAATTCCCGCACGACTGCCGATGCTTCGCCGGAGGTGAGCCAGGCGCCCCGTGCGCTGGCACAGCCGTCGATGCCGAGGAGCAGAATCAGAGCGATCATCGCGTCACGTTGTTGATTTGCTGGTACATCTCATCGGCGGCTCGGGCCACCTTGGTATTTGCCTCATAGGCGCGTTGCGAAACGATCATGCTGATAAACTCCTCGACGACGCTGACATTGGAAGCTTCCACATAGCCCTGCTGCAGGCTTCCGAGCCCCTCCTGCCCGCCGGGAATCCCGATTACCGGGTCCCCGCTCGCGTCGGTCGGCAGGAATAGCCCATTTCCAATTGCGTTCAGTCCCGCCGGGTTGGCGAAGTTCGCGAGCTGGATCTGGCCCGCGATCTGAGCCGCGGTCTGCCCCGGCTGGACGTAGCTGACCGTGCCGTCCGGCGCGATGGTCACCGACGTAGCCTCGGCCGGAATCGTGATCTGCGGCTCGATCGGATCGCCCTGGCCCGTGACCATGTTCCCGTCGCGATCACGGTGAAACGCCCCCGAACGGGTGTATGCCGTCTCGCCCGTTGCCCGGCGGATCTGGAAGAACCCCCGGCCCTGCACCACGACATCCAGAGGATTCTCGGTGATCTGGAAATTACCCTGCGAGAACACGATGGCGTTCGACGACGGGCGGGTACCAAGGCCCAGTTGCAATCCGCTGGGGACAACCGTCTGCGACCCCGCCGCAGCTCCCGGCTGCAGCAGATTCTGATAGAGCAGGTCCTGGAATTGGGTACGTCGCGCCTTGTAACCCGTGGTGTTGGCGTTCGCCAGGTTGTGGGCGATCGTATCGATGTTCAACTGCTGCGCGTTCAGCCCGCTGGCGGCGCTGTATAAGGCTCGGATCATTTGCTTCCTCCCGTGGGCCAGCGTCAACTGACGCGAGCCACCTCCTCCGCCGCCCGGCGGTTCATCTCCTGGCCAAGGGCCACCGCGCGCTCCAGCATCTCGAACTGCCGCAGGATGCTGATCAGGCGCGTCGCGGACTCCGAGGCGCTGGCATTGGAGCCTTCCAGATAACCCTGACGCACTCGTGTGTCCGCCGCGGGCGGCGGAGAGCCCTGCGGCAGGAAGCGGAAGTAGGTGTGGCCTTGCTTGGCCACCTGTTCTTCGCCGGCGTCGACGATCTCGACTTGGCCAACTACGGCGCCGAGCTGGCGAATGCGGCCCGCCGCATCGATTTCAATGGCCGCCCCCGGTCTCAGCCGAATCCCCCGGCCGTCTTCCCGGCTGCGGACCGGAAAGCCGTCGGCGGTCACCAGATCGCCCTCGGCGGAAAGGCGCAGGTTTCCACTCCGTGTGTATCGGGGTCCGTTCGGGTGCTGCACCGCCAGCCAACCCGGTCCATCGAGCGCCAGGTCCAAAGGACTGCCCGTGGGGATCAAAGCGCCCTGGCGGTGATCGGTCCAACTCGACTCGATCAACGGCGACTTCGTCCAGTCCATCCACCCGGCCGCTGCGTTTCCCTGGGAAGCCGCATCGCTGGAATAAAGTGAGTATGCTTCGCGGTCCGTCTTGAAGCCGGGCGTCCCGGCGTTTGCCAGGTTGTTCGCCAGCAGATCCAGGGACTCCATTCTCGAGCGAAGTCCGCTTGCCGCGGCGATGAGAAGCGCGTCCATGCTGTCTGACGTAATTGCACGCGCGGGGCCAGACTGGGGAGTCCTTTAGCATTGCGTTTGAAGGCCATCGGTGAGCGCAGCAACCGGGGCCGCGCCATGAACTTGTCGCACTGGTGGCAGAAAACTGGCTTCCGCATCAAGCCCGCGGGCCCTCGACCCTTGCGAAAGGCTCGGGAGATCAGCACCATCGGGTCTGCCATGCGATGGCCCATGATCTGCAACAGTCCCGCTCGTGACACTCGAACTCGTCGATGCTTCGCGTTGGTTGCACCTCGACGGGGATCCACTTGTGGCGGGCGTTCCTGGCGGCACCCCTTTGGAGAGACCGGCGCTCCCGTCGTCCGGATGGCCGCCCATTCAGCATGTCCTTCCCTGGCCTGACGCAATGTTCTCCGCCCTGGCGGGAATCACTCCCGGACCGCCAGCTTCGGGAGACTTTGAGAATGAGCCTAAGCAGGAGAATCCGTTCGAAGCATCGGAAAGGCGATCTGCCGAGCCGGAGATGAGCTTTGGCGCTCCGGTGCCATGGAGCTGGCAGGACCGCGCACACGCGGCGGCTATTGTCAGCTTCGCGCGCGCGGTCCAGGTCGCCGCCGTTGTGGCGGAAGCCCTCCCAGACTTGCGGCCTGTGGTACGCCACCCGGTATCGTCCAAAGGTCCTGCATGGCTGAGTGCACCAATCAGCGTGTCGGTCACCCCGCCGGTCGTTACAACGCCGCGCAGCAGCGAACCACTGCTTCCCGCCGTGCAGATCCGCGCGGAAGGAACTCCTGAAGCGGCGCAGTTCCCTTCAACACCCACGGTGCAGCCCGATGTGCCTCCGCGTCCGGATCCGTCCCCGACCGAGCCCAACGCTGGGCTTGGAGGGGCGCCCCATCCGAAACTCGGACCGATCGACATCGCCGTCCCCGGAGCAATTCCAACTGAACTGACGGTGGAGCGGCCACGAACGAGCGTGCCGCCGAAAGAAGTTGAAGAACTTGAATTGGATACTGCCGCCCCCGGCCCGCAGCGGCGTCTCGCGATCGAGCACGGGGAACAGCCGAGCAGGAGGAAGTACGAAACGGGGGAAAAAGCGGAGAGGAAGGCGGAAAAGAAAACGGAGAGCGACGTGGTGCCATTCTCCGTGCCGCCGGAGCGCGCCTGGGTGGCGCCCGCTCCTCGGGAAACGACACCGGCCGCTCCGCCGCAAGCCGTGGCGGACGACGGCGCTCAGAAGAATTCAGGCAACTCGACAAGTCCGCCGAGTGCCGTCCCGGCTGCGCCCGCTCCAGAGACCCGCTCGGTTGAACTATTGCAGGACGCGCAACCGCAGCCCCCGCCCACCGAGCTAAGGGAAACCGTTGCGGCGGTCGGGCGATCCCTGGACTTCTCGAACAGCGACCCGGAGATCGCTTATACGCAACTCCTCGCGGACGATCCGGAACCGGAGTCGTTTCGAGTCAATCTGAGCATGCGGTCCCCGAACCCGGAACGGGACCGGACTCCTCAGGAGCCGCCCCAACGCGCGGCGCCATCCTTCCCGGCGGAAGAAAAGCCCGAACCAGCGCCAGCAGACCGTCCGCGCGAAACTCTCTACAACTTTGAGGACAGGAGCTCCGCGCCGGTCGTTATACCCGCCGAGTCTGGCATCGCGCCGGCGCACCGGGATTCTGCATGGAAGGAATCGGGTCCCCCGGCAACTCCGGGTGCCGAGGCCCCGCCCAGTGACGATTTACAGCATGCCGGCAAGACGGAGTTCGCGAAGGGCAAGACGGAGTTCGCGATGCGGTGGCCGCAGGCGGGCGGCGTCTGGGTGGAACTGGCCGACCGAAACGGCACGGTGGATGTTACCGTGCGCGCGGCAAGCCCAGAGATCCGGAATCATCTGGAGGTTCACCTGCCGGAGCTGGTCGTGGACCTTGAGCGCGCGGGGTTCGAGGTGACGCCGGCGTCGCCGTCCTACGAGCCGTCCTCCCGTGAGCCGGAGCTCCGAGGGAGCGAAGCGCGGGATCCGGACCCGCGAAGAGACGCGCCCGGAACGAATCCGGATTCCGGCGGCAGGGAGCGAAGAGATCGGAGGAGTCGGAGGCCGGGCGTGGTACCAAGCGGCCATCGGCGCCCCCCTGTGTCCGGTTTTGAACCGATCTTCATCGCCGGAAGAAAGGATTGATGTGACCACATTTCCGCTGGAACGCGGCAGCAATAACCGATCCGTGGCTTTGTCGGAGGACGGGAAGGCCGGGCCCGGTCCGGTGCAGAAGGATCCGCTGGCCAACAAGGAGGTGTTTCTGCAATTGCTGGTTGCGCAGTTGCGGAATCAGAATCCGCTCGATCCGGCCGACGGTATTCAGTTTATTTCGCAACTCGCGCAGTTCACCGGTCTGGAGCAGTCGCTGGCCATGCGCGAGGACCTGGCGGCGATCCGCAAGGCGCTGGAACAGCCCGGCGCGACAAGCGCGCCCGCCGGCGGAGCTCCGCCGCGCACCTAGAGATTACAACCAGGAGACCCTTATGTTTACATCGTTCTCGACAGCTTTGTCCGCACTCGGCGCGCACACAACCGCGATCGACGTCGTGGGCAACAACCTCGCCAACCTGAACACGCCGGGGTTTAAAAGGAGCGCGGTTTCCTTCTTCGATCTGGTGACGCAATCGCTGGGCGCAGGTCTGGGAGAAACCCAAGTCGGTTTCGGTGTGGGCCGCCCGCTCACGCTCCGGCAGTTCTCGCAGGGAGCGATCCAAACCAGTGTTGGGCCGCTCGACGCCGCCATCCAGGGCGATGGCTTTTTTGTAGTGAAAACCGCCGAAAATCGCGTTCTGTACACCCGCGGCGGCAACCTCCAGGTGGATATCGGAGGCAATCTGACACTCGCAACGGGCGAGCGCGTGCAGGGCTGGGCGAGCACGAACGGGCGAGTGGACACAAACCAGCCGGTATCCGATGTGGTCGTTCCAGTGGGGACCCTTAAAGCGCCTGTGGCGACTCGCGAGGTGTCGCTGGACTTGAACTTGAATGCGGCTGCCTCGGCCGGGCCGCCCCCGGAACAATACTCCACCTCCATCGAGGTCTTCGACGCGCTGGGAATGTCCCATGTGGTCCGGTTTACCTTCACCAAGGGGGCGAACCCGAACGAATGGGAGTACTCGGCGGCGTTCCCCGACAGCAGCCTGAGCGCGCCGTTCACACCAGTGACGGGTACGCTCACCTTTGACGGCAACGGCCAGATGACATCGCCGACGGCCGCGGACACGCCGCCTGTGCTCAGCGTGACCGGACTGCTGAGCGGCGCCGCGGATATGCAAATCACCTGGAGCCTTCTGAACGGACAAACTCCCCGAATCACCCAGTATGCGCAGCAGTCCACAGTCTCCGCGCTCTCGCAGGATGGATCTCCCTCGGCGAATCTGATCCGCGTGGGTTTGGCCAATGGCGGTCAGATTCTGGCGCAGTACTCCAACGGGCAGCAGATCGTCGCGGGTCAGGTGGCGATGGTTACAATCCGCAACCCCGAATCCCTGATTGCGTCCGGCAACAACACCTTCCAGCTCAGCGCGAGAACGGCTCTTCCGGCGGTCGGGCTGCCGAATACCGGCGGACGAGGCACGGTCGTTGGCGGCGCGGTGGAGGGCTCCACCGTGGATATCGCCCGCGAGTTCACCAACCTGATTGTTTACCAGCGCGGTTACCAGGCGAATGCCCGTGTGGTGACAACGGTGGATGAGGTGAGCCAGGAGACGATCAATCTGAAGCGGTAGCGGATTTCATGACCGCCCTCGAATCCATCGCGCATATCGGAGACGTGCCGCTCAGCATCGAAGCGGAGTTGGACCGCCGAGTGATGACCGTGCGGCGGATTCTGGAGCTCAAGCCCGGCACGGTGATCAAGTTGTCGCGGTCGGCGGGGGAGAATATCAGCCTGCTGGTGGGCGGCTCCTTGATCGGGTCGGGGGAAATCGTGGTCTTGGAAGAGATTGTCGGCGTGCGCATCACGGATTTCAACGATGATGAATGATCACAACCGAGCGGGAAGGCAAACGCGGTGATGGACCTCATCCGCACAATTGCCGGCGTGCTCCTGGCCGGCGCTGCCCTGGGGCTGTGGCTTTACGGAAAGCGCTCGCGGACGCGGATCTGGGCGTTTCCCCAGCGCGGAAAAAGCCGCCGGGTACTGGAGGCGGCGGACTCCTTGAGCCTCACGCCTCAGCATTCGCTGCATGCTGTCCGGGCTGGAGGGGAACTGCTGATCCTGGCGGCGCATGCAACCGGCGTGCGCGTGGTCCGGATCACCCGCCTGCCGGGCGAAGGCTCCGGCAAGGCGGATCGGCGGGAGGAGGAGGTCACCGCGTGAAGCTGCTGGGGATTCTATTGCTGGCGGCGAGGCTTCCGAGCGCAGCGGAAACCTTCCTGGGCCTGAATGGCGGCGCGGGTGTCGGCAGCCAGCTCAGCAGCCCGATCCAAGTTCTCCTGCTGCTGACGGCCTTAACAGTGCTGCCCGCGGTCCTGATGTCGGCTACGCCCTTTCTGCGGCTGATCATCGTGCTCCATTTCCTGCGGCAGGCCCTGGGTACGCAGACGACCCCATCGAATCAGGTTCTGGTAGGACTGGCCCTGTTTTTAACGCTGCTGGTACTGCAGCCTCTGTTGGGCGAGATCCAGAAGGTGAGCTGGGATCCGCTGCAAAAGGGCGAATCGACGCCGGGACAGGCCTGGGAGCGCGCCGCGCCGCTGATCAAGAGCCACCTGCTCCGCCACAGCCGGGAGAAGGACCTGGCGATGCTTGTGGAGATATCGCGGCTGCCCCGGCCGGAGAACCCGTCCGCTCTCGGCTTCGATGTGCTGGTGCCGGCCTACATGCTGGGCGAGTTGCGCGCGGGGTTTCAGATCGGCGCGGTCCTGTTCCTACCCTTTCTGATCATCGACCTGGTCGCCGCATCAGTCACGCTCGCGGTGGGGATGGTGCAGCTCCCGCCGGTGATGATCGCCGCGCCCTTCAAAATCCTGCTGTTCGTGCTGGCGGACGGGTGGAACCTGGTGGTGGGTTCGCTGGTGCGGAGTTTCGCCGTATGAGTACGCATTCTTGCGCGGGGGGTTCACCGGGATGACCTACATGACCGTCGCCGATCTGTTTCGCGGAGCATTTCTCGAGACGCTCTGGCTCGCGCTTCCTTTGCTGGGGGTGGGGTTCCTGGCCGGCGCGCTGGTGAGTCTGGTTCAAATTCTGACTTCGATCCAGGACTCCGGCTTCAGCGCGTTACCCCGTTTGGGCGCGTTTTTGGCCGCTCTTCTGCTGGCGCTCCCCTGGATGATCGAGCACTGGATCGGCTACACGGCCGGACTGCTTTCGGACCTGGGCCGCTATGCCAGGTGACCTCGTTTTGCAGGAGCACCTGTTCCGGTTTTTGCTTGCTCTGGCCCGTGTCGCGGGATGGGTCGCGCTCGTTCCCTTGCCCGGCTTCCGCGCGGCGGATATCACCGTGCGAGCCGTGCTGGCGCTGGCGTTGACGCTCACGCTGTTCCCCGTATGGCCGAGCCCGCCGCCGCATGCTGACCTTCTCTGGAGCATGGCGGCGTCGACCGCCGCGCAACTCACCACCGGGCTGGTGCTCGGCCTGGTGACCACGCTGTTCCTGGAGTCGTTTCAGCTCGCCGCGCAGGTCGCCGGATTGCAGGCGGGTTTCTCGTTCGCCTCGACGGTGGATCCGGGCAGTCAGGCGGACTCGGGCGTGCTGCTGGTCGCCGCCTATCTCTCCGCGTGGCTGTCGTTCTTCGCCGCCGGCCTGGATCGCGACCTGCTGCTGGCGTTGGGGGCGTCGTTCACCAACCCACCTCTCCACTTGCCGGGCAGTTTCGCCGACGTGGCGATGCTCGGCAGCCGTATGTTTTCGGCAGGCTTGGCCCTGGCCCTTCCCCTCACGGCGATTCTGTTCATTCTGGACGTGTCGCTTGCCTTGCTGGGGCGACTGCAACAGCAACTGCAGTTGCTGACCCTGGCGTTTCCGGTCAAGATTCTGGTCACGCTGGCGATGATGGCGACGCTCGCTTCCTCGGATTGGCGCCTTTGGGCCCAAGCCCGGCAGTCGTTGCGACCGCTGCTCGTCCGGCTGATGCCGCCCTAGAAAGCAATGTCGCAAGCGGAACGCACGGAAAAAGCGACCCCGAGGCGGCTGGAGCAGGCGCGGCGGGAGGGTAACTTCCCGGTCAGCGACGAACTCGTTTCCGCGGCGCAGTTCGCCGCCTTCGCGACGCTGGCAATCACCTTCGCGCCCGAGTCGATCCGCTACCTCACGGCATGGGTCCGGACCGGCTTGCGGAGCGCGTTCCTGCCGGCCGAGATCGGTCCGGAAAAAGCGGCCGACCTGATGCGCCTGCTGGCCTGGCACGTGGGCCAACCGCTGCTCGCCGGTGCGGCGCTTCTCGCGGTCACGGCGATCGGTGTGCAGATGGGCGTCAGCGGCGGAGGAATCGCGGTGGCGCGTCTGGCCCCGGATCTCAAGCGCCTCAATCCGGGACCACGCTTGCGCAGCCTGTTCGCCAACAACATCGCGGCATTCCTGAAGGCGGCGATATTGCTGCCGCTGTTCCTCTACACCGTATGGGTGCTCGCGCTCGATGAGGTGGGGAGCCTGGCCCAGCTCCGCCGCGCGAGTCTGGGGGAAGCATCCGCGCTGGTCGGCAACATTCTAAAGACCCTGCTGGAACGATTCGCGGCGGTGTTTCTGGCGCTGGGGATCCTGGATCTCATTCGCCGCCGGCACAAGTATTTCCGCCAACTGCGGATGAGCAAACAGGAGATCCGGGAAGAGTTGAAGCAACAGGAGGGCAATCCGCAAGCCAAGGCCCGCATCCGCCGCCTGCAGCGGGACGCGCGCCGCCGCCGGATGATGAGCGATGTTCCCTCGGCCACGGTTGTGATCGTCAACCCGACGCATTACGCGGTGGCGCTGCGCTATGACGTTGAGGCGGGAACGGCCCCGCGCGTGGTGGCCAAGGGAAAGAACTGGCTTGCGGCGCGCATCCGGCGCAAGGCGCTGGAGCATCAGGTGCCCATCGTGGAGAACCCGCCGCTGGCGCAGGCGATGTACTCCAGCGTCAAGCTCGGCCAGGAGATTCCGCCCCATCTGTATCGCGCGGTGGCCGAGATCCTTGCGTATATCTACCGGCTGTTGCAGGTCCGCGGGCCGCGCGCGTAAATGGCGGCTGAGTTGCTTACGGATTCACCGGCGGCGTCGCGCGTCCAGCCCGCGGCTCCAGTTCCCATGACTCCATCCACGGCCGAACGCAAGGGGAAGGTGGTCCTCCCGGAAGGGCCGTTCGCCGCATCGCCGGGATCGCTTTCCGAAGCCGCGGTGCCGCTCGCGGTGCTGGGGATCGTGATCGCGATGATCGCGCCCATCCCGCCGCTGCTGCTGGACATCCTGATCAGCGCGAACATCACCGTCAGCGTGGTGGTGCTGCTGGTCTCCCTCTACATCACCCGCCCGGTGGAGTTCAGCGTCTTTCCGACCGCGCTCCTGCTGATGACATTATTCCGTCTGGCGCTCAATATCTCGTCATCCCGCCTGATTCTGATCCACGGCAGCGGCGGGACCAATGCCGCCGGGGAAGTGATTGAAGCCTTTGGAAACTTCGTGGTGGGGGGCAACTACATCATCGGCGTGGTCATATTCTTGGTGCTGATCGCGATTCAATATGTGGTGATCAATCACGGCGCGGTCCGCATTTCGGAGGTCACCGCGCGCTTCACCCTGGACGCGATGCCCGGCAAGCAGATGTCCATCGACTCGGATCTGAATGCCGGTTTGATCGACGAATCCGAAGCGCGACGGCGGCGCAAGGAGCTTGCCGCCGAGGCCGAGTTCTACGGCGCCATGGACGGCGCCTCGCGCTTCACGCAGCGGGATGCCGTGGCCAGCATACTGATCACCGCGATCAACATTCTCGCCGGCTTCTTGATCGGAGTGCTGCAGCACGGAATGGAACTGCGCAAGGCACTGGAGACGTACACGGTGCTCACCATTGGAGACGGTCTGGTCACAGTCATTCCGGCACTCATGATTTCCATTTCGGGAGGGCTGATCGTGACCCGCGCCAGTTCCGAAGCCCGCCTCAGCCAGGATGTCCGGGTGCAGATCTTCAGCCAGCCGCAGCCGCTGCTGCTGGCAAGCGGGGTGCTGGCGGCGCTCGCCGCGTTTCCCGGGCTGCCGGCGGTTCCCTTTCTGGCGCTCAGCGGCGGCGTCGGCGCACTGGGTTGGAAACTGCGCCGGGAAATTGCCGCAGGCACGGAATTGGCGCAGGCGGCCGGCGCTTCGCCGGGCGCCCGGGAGGCGCCGCCGGTGGAGTCGCTGCTGCGGGTAGACCCATTGTCGGTCGAGGTTGGCATGGGGCTGGTCCGTTATGTGGAGGGCGGTCAGAACTCGGCCCTGCTGCGGCGGATCGCCGGCATCCGGCGGCAACTGGCCGCGGAGCTGGGGTTCATTGTTCCCGCCGTCCGCGTGACCGACAACGTGGCGCTGCGGCCTGGCGAGTACACGGTGCAACTCCGCGGAGTGGAGGCCGCGCGGTTCGAACTGCTGCCAAATCATGAGCTGGCAATCCATCCGGCGCGAGCCACGGCGCCCATCGCCGGGGTCCCCACGCGCGAGCCCGCCTTCGGGATTCCGGCGCAATGGGTGCCGCTCGAAGCCGCCGAGCAGGCCCGCGCCGCCGGCTACACCGTCGTCGACGGCTTGAGTGTCTTTGGAACTCACTTGGCCGAATTGATCCGCCGCAACGCCCACGAGCTGATGACCCGGCAGGAAGCGAAGAAGCTGCTCGACCGCGTCGCCGAGGAGAATCCGCGCGCGGTGGAGGACTTGGTTCCCAAATTGCTACCGCTCGCTGTTGTGCAGAGGGTGCTTCAGAACTTGTTACGCGAACGCGTCTCCGTCAAGGACGGCGCCAGTATCGTGGAGGCGCTGGGCGAAGCCGCCGCCATGACGCGCAATCCCGTGCTGCTCACCGAGTTCGTCCGCCAGTCGCTGCGCCGGGTGCTGGTGAAGCCGCATCTCTCCGCCGCCAACGACCTTCCCGCTTATCTCATCGACAGCGGACTGGAGCAGACCATCGAAGCCGCCGTGGAGTACACCGAGCATGGCGCCAGCTTGCAACTGCCGCCCCAGAAGATCCGCGAGATCGGCGATCGGGTTGCCCGCAGCCTCGGCGGTCCCGATAGCTCGGCGGTATTGCTCGCCAGCGCGGGAGCGCGCTCCTTCCTGCGGCAGATCACGGAGAACCAGTTTCCGTCAGTGTCCGTGCTCTCGCACAGTGAAATTCCGCCGGGTGTTCGCGTCACCTCGCTGGGGGTGATCCAGTGAGCGGGCGCGGCGGTCCGCCCGGTTTCCGGGGGAGGCTGATTCAGTTCGCACGCAATGTCTCTGGCTGGGATGCGAAAAGCCTGTTTAGCCCGGCTCGCAGGCCCACGCAACCGGCCACGGAATCCAGGCCCCGGATCCCGCCCCCCGGCGCCGGATCCCTTCGCCTGAAGTCGTACTTCGCCAGCAGCGTGGAGGCGGCGGTCGCCTTGGCGCGGCAGCAGTTGGGCGACGAAGCGATGATCCTGGACGCGCGGCCCGCGACACCGGAAGCGCGCTATCTGGGCAAGTACGAGGTTGTTTTCGGACTGGCGCCTTTGTCCACCGAGACTCCCCCGCCTTCCGAGTATCCGGCGAAAGGCGCGGATGCGGGGACGGTGCGGGACGCGGACGCGCGGGCGCTCCGCAAGGAGCTGGCCCGCCTGGCGCAGCGCGTCGAGAGGCTCTTGCCGCGCAAGCCCTGGCCGCCCGCGGCGGGGGCAGCGTTCCAGCAGCTCCTCGATTGCGGTTTTGCGCCGGCGACCGCCTCGGAACTAATCGAGCACAGCGGGGTGCTCGAAGCCGCCTCGCCGGCAACCGCCTCAGCCGAATGGATCTGGCAGGCAATCGAACTGTGGCTTGCGTCCCATCTGACCTTCGACAGCGGTTTCCGTCCGGAGCAGCAGCCGCACGCCGTCGCGGTGGTTGGGCCGCCGGGTTCGGGGAAGACCGCGTTGCTGACCAAGCTGGCGGCCCGATACGGACTGCTGGCGCGGCGCAGAACCCATCTGCTCTCCATTGACGTGCAAAGGCTCGCGGCGGCGGAACAACTGAAAGTCGCCGGCGCGGTGCTCGGCGTGGGCGTGGACGTCGTCGAAACACCCGCCGGGTTGGAACACGCCCTGCTCGATCATCACGCCAAAAGTCTGGTTCTCATTGACACTCCCGGATTCTCCGGATGCGACTCTGCGGACGCGGAAGACCTGGCCTCCTGGCTCAGCTCGCGGCTGGACATCGACGTGCATTTGGTGCTGGATGCCGGCGCCCGACCGGCCGTGCTGGAGCAGGCCCTGCGGCGCTTCGCCCCCTTTCGTCCCTCGCGGCTGGCGTTCACACGGGTGGAGGAAACCGGGGGCGCGGCCGCCGTATTATCCCTGGCGCTCCACTGCCGGATGCCCATCTCCTTCCTGGGAACCGGGCAGCGGATGCCGGAGGATCTGGAGTCTGCCTCCGCGGACGCGCTGCTGTCCCGGCTGGGCCATCGCGACGCCGATCCCGCGGCCGGGGTGGAACTCGCCGCCAGGGAGCAGTGGTGAAGGAGGAGCTTATTTCCGCCACCCGGACCTACGAGACCGCGCAAGGCGCCGCCGAGGAGCGCGAGCGCCTGATTCTGGAACATCTTCCCCAGGTACGGCTGATCGCCCGCCGGATCCATGAGCGCCTGCCGGAGAGCGTCAGCCTGGAGGATCTGATCTCGACCGGCGTGGTCGGGCTGATCTCCGCCATCGACCGCTTCGACCCGGTTCACAACGTCAAGCTCAAGACGTACGCCGAGTACAAAATCCGCGGGGCGATTCTCGACAGCCTCCGGGGCCTGGACTGGGCTCCGCGGCAGCAGCGCAAGCGCTGCAAGCAGATCGAAGCCGCCATCAGCGTGCTCGAGCAAAAGCTTCATCGCATGCCGGCCGAGGACGAGATCGCCCGCGAGCTCTCGCTTACCATCGACGAGTACCACGAGTGGCTGGTGGAGGTGCGCGGCGTCAACCTCGGCAGCCTGGAGACCGCCTCGCCCGACGAAGATGGTCGGGACCTGCTGCGCTACATATCCGACGCCGAGGAAAGCTGGCCCTCCAGCCTGGCGGAGCGCGCCGAGCTCGAGCGGCTGCTCGCCTCGGCTATCGATAAGATGCCGGTCATCGAGAAAACCGTGCTCAGCCTGTACTACCACGAGGAGCTCACGCTGCGGGAGATCTCGAAGATCGTGCACCTGCACGAATCGCGCATCTCCCAGTTGAAGAGCCAGGCGATTCTGCGGCTGCGGGCGTACCTGGAGAAACGCTGGCCGGTGCGTAAAGGGGGCGCCTAGGCAGCTCGCACGTGGCGGATACGCAGGCAGATACGCTCCGCTGGCTGCTGGACGAACTCGCCCGGCAGCTTGCGCTCGTCTTCGAGATGATGACCGGGGAGCGCCCGGCCATCGACATCGCGGCGGAGGCCGCCTCGGCCGGCGGCGACTTCGTCTGGCGGCAGAAGCTTTCCGGCGTGGCCGGGGCGGAAATCCTCTACGCCGCCTCCGACCAGAGCTCGGAATCGATCGGCGCCGCGATCCTCCAGGCCGCCGGTGTCGAACAAATCGATCCCGCCGAGGTGCGCTCCACCTTCCTCGAGGCGGTCAGCCAGGCAGTGGGCGGATTGGCGCGAGCCGCCTCCGCGCGCATCGGTCGCGAGCTTTCGCCCAGCCCGCCCCAATCCGCCGCGCAGCATCCCCGCGCTCCCTGGACGCAGGCGGCGATTCACCTGCGGGAGGGTGAGCCCGCCGCGTTACTGCTCTTCGCATTCTCCCCGGAGCTGACCGACAGCCTGCGCTCGAAGCCGGAGCCCGCTCCCCTGGCCCCCGCGCCGGCTGCAAAAAGCGACCCGGCCGCTGCTGAGGCCTCGCGTACCTTCGATCTGCTGTTGGATGTCGAACTGCCCGTGCGGGTCTCGTTCGGGCGCGCGCAGGTGCCGCTGAAAGAAGTCCTGAAGCTGACCACCGGATCCATTGTCGAGCTGAACCGCTCCGTCTCGGAGCCGGTGGAAATCATTGTCAACAACTGTGTCGTAGCCCGCGGGGAGGTGGTGGTGGTGGAAGGCAACTTCGGCGTTCGCATCCAGGAAGTGGTCAGCCGCCAGGACCGGCTGCGGGTGCTCGACTGAGTGGACAGCCGGTGTGCTGAAAGGAGGACATGACGCTTGGTGATCGCCGGTATTCTCGTGCTGCTGATCGTGGCCGTAGTCGCGGCCGCCATTCTGCTTCGCGTGCTTGTCGCCGCCTCGGTTCGCGAACGCGCCGGGCAGAGGCCGGAGTCGAACGCGCGTCTCGAAAAAGAACTCCGCGAGCTGCGGCGGTCCGTCGAGGCGCTGCACCGCGCCGCCCGCAATCCCCAGCCGCAACCGGAGCACGCCCCGCGGGTGGAGATCCGCGGCGGCATGAACCGCACCCGGCGCGCGGAAGCCCTGCGCCTGGCGAAGTTGGGGGAGTCGGCGGCGCACATCGCCGCGCTGCTGGGGCTGCCGCGGGCGGAAGTTGACCTGTTATTGAAGATGCACGCGCTGGAGCGGAAAGCGGCTACATCTTCACCGGCTTGACGCCGTCGGCCTCCAGCGTAACCGTCACCGTCATTTCGCGCTTGTCACGAACAATGACGACCGGGAAGGTCCGCTTGGACCCCAGCGAGCGGATGGTGCCGCTGATGTCTCCCGGCGTCACCACCCGGCTGTCATCCACCTTCACAATCACGTCGCCGGCGCGCAGGCCGGTTCGCTCCGCTACCGAGCCCTTGGTCACGGTGCGAATCAGAACGCCCTGTTTCACCCCGAAGTACTCGGCCAGTTGCCCGTCCAGCGCCTCTGCTTCCACGCCGAGCACGGCGCTGCGCCAGGACATGTAAGACTTGGGCATATCCGGAATGCGCAGCTGCGGCAGTTCCATGCCCGGGGCGATTACCGTTACCGGCTCGCCTCCCCAGGCGCGCACCTTGCGGGCGGCCACCTTGGCCGCGATCACCTGCACGTTGCCGTCACGGCTTACCTGTAACTTGATCTCGCGTCCCGGCGGCGTTTCGCGGACCAGGCGCGAGAACTGCTCGATGCCGATCACCTTCTGGCCGCTGAACTCCAGCACCACGTCGCCGGCTTTCAACCCCGCCCGGTCGGCCGGGCTCTCCGGGTCGACGCGCGTAATCTCCACTCCGCTTTCGTCCTTCAACTTCAGAATCTTGGCCCGCTCGGAGTCGATCTCGGCGATGCCCACGCCCAGGTAGCTGCCCGCCAGCACCCCGGCGGGAATCACCTTCGTCCTCGCGCCCGGAGCGGGGGCGGGCGTTTGCGCCACGGCGACCCCGGCTGCCACGGTCCAGCCCAGCCACAGGAAGAGGAAACTGCGTCTCATCTCATCATCCAGCCTTTCTCAAAATCACTTCTGGCGGCGCAGAAAAATGGTGCCGCCCGCCGCGTTAATCCGCAGCAACGGTCCGCCCCCGTTGATCGCGCCTTCCGCCACCGCTGGCCGGGTGGGCTCAAACCCCAGCGTCTTCACCCGGACCTGCGGGAAATCCGACACGATCCGTCCCACCAGCTCCGGCGAATCGTTTCGCGCTTTCACGGAAACCTTGAAATTGGACGGAATCAGCACGGTAATGTCACCGCGCCCGGCGGTCAGGAAGGATTCCTCGGGGCGAACGCCGCCCGCGAACTCGGCCAGGATGCTGCCCGCCGCCGTCGCGCAGCGCAGCGGACCCGACACCGCTTTTACCCGGATGGTACCTTGGGCCGACTGGCAGCGGACGCCCTTGGACGACCCCACCTGAATCGAGCCGGCCTTGGTCTCGGCGGTCACCAGGCCGCCGGCCTCGATCACTTCAATCAGGCCCGAAGCGGAGCGCGCCTGCACCGCCTGCAAAGCCTTCCAGACGTTGATATTGCCGCCCTCGGTGGTGGCGAAAACCGGGCCCGCGGCTTCGCGGATCAGGATCTCGCCGCCGGCCGTTTCCACCCACGTTTCGCCTCCGGCGTTCTCGACGCTTACCGAGCCGCCCGAAGACCATGCCCGCAGATTCCCGGCAACGCGGCCCACGCGGATCTCGCCCCCACCGGTGCGGGCGACCGCGGCCGCCGACAGCCGGTCCAGCAGAATCCGCCCGAACGCGGTGGTGGCCCGCACCATGCCGTCCAGGTCGGCGGCATCCACATCGCCCGACTGGGTTTCGATGATCGCCTCTTCCAGGCTGCGCGGCACCGCGATATCCAAGTGGGAGCTCAGTCCCGGACGTTCCTCGCTCAACACCACCAGCGTCGTCAAATCGCCCTTGGACCGGGCGGTGTAATACACGTCTCCCAAGGCCCGGGCCGCATCCTCGGCGGATCGGGCGCGCGCCTTCTGCGTCAGCGTGTAGGTGATCATCGTCTTGTCGGTGCCGCGCACGGTCACCGATCCACGGGTGTTCACCTGCAGCCGTCCGTTCGGCTTGCAACTGGCGGAGTTCACGGTCCGCCGGACCCAGTAAGAGCCTTCCTTCTTGAGCGGCGGCGAACCCTGCGACCACAGCGCCAAGGGCGCGGCGGCCGCCGCCAGGGAAAGCAGGTAGTACAACTTCACCAACACCGTCTCCTCAACGAACTAGTAAGTCTCGCGCGACGCCTTCATTTCCTCGAGCGCGCGCTCGCAGCGGAGCCGCACATACCCGTCGCTGGCCTGGCGCAGGATGTCCTGCAGAACTCCGGCCAGCTTGGGATCGGAAGCCGCGCCCGCGGCCCGCGGCTGCGTCAGCAGATCGATCGCCTGGCCCCGGATTCCCGGATTTCCGTCGCGGAGCAGAACCTCCGCCAGCACCGTCCGCACATCGGGCTCGTGCGCATACATCTTCAACCCGGAAAGCGCCTTCAACCGCACGCCGTCATTCGAATCATGCTGCAGCGCATGCACCAGGGCGTGGCGGAAATCGGCCTCCGCGGATCGCTGGTTCAGGATGCCCACGGTTTCCACGCGCAACCCATCGGCGGGATCCTTGGCGGCGGCCAGCAGCAATCGCCGGATCTGCGCGTCGTCAATGCTGCCGCTCAAAACCCGCTGCCGGGTCTCGTCCACCACGATCTGCACCCGTCCCTGGTTGTCCGGCTCGACATAGCGCACCCGCGCGCTCATCGGTTCCGAGGCCAGCCGCGCCACCTGCGGCGACATCACCGGCGAAGTCAGGCGGGCGCTGAAAAAGCCCGCCGCCAGCAGCGCCAGGCCGCCCAGCGGCATCGCCCAGCGCGCCACCGGGATCGCGAACATCGCCGCCAGTCCGTCAAACAAGCTGAAGAAGGACGCGGGCCGGCGCGGCTCCGCGCGAAGGCCCGCGTAGGCCGCTTCCTCGGCCACGCGAATGCGCAGATTCTCGCGGCACTGCCGCAGCAACGCGGGCGAAGGCTCCAGTTCCTGCCGATCCGCGGCCGCGTGCAACGCCTTCTCGGCGGCCAGCGCCTTGCGGCAAGCCTCGCACTCGTCCAGATGGGCGTGCACCGCTTCTTCTTCGTCGAAGCTCAACTCGCCGTACAGGAACAGAGCCAGATTCTTCTCCACAGATCCGCAGTTCATAAAAAATCTCCCAAAGCAGCCCGCATCTTCTGCGTGGCCCGGAACAGGCAGTTCTTCGCCGCCTCCTCGGTCGTTCCCAAAGTTTCCCCGATGGCCCGCAGGCGCATCCCCTGGAAATGCCGCAACTCAAAAACCATTCGCTCTCTCGGCGTCAACTGCTCCAGAATCTCCCGCACCCGGACCCGCAACTGCCGGCTGAACAGGTGCCTCTGCGGGTCGCCGTCCACCCGCTCCTCCTGCACCGTGTCCATCCGGTCCAGCGGACCATCGGGCGTCGCCAGCACAGTCGGCTCCTCCTTCCGGACCTTGCGTTTCCGCAAATGGTCCAGGCAAAGGTTCGTCACAATGCGATACAGCCACGTATGAAAGCTGCAGTCGAAACGGAAAGAATGGAGATTGCGGTGCACCCGGAGGAACGCTTCCTGGTAGACATCCTGCGCGTCTTCCGGATTCCGCAACAGATTCAGGGCCAGCCGCAGAACATTCTGGTCGTACAGACGGACGAGTTGCTCAAACGCCGCCGGGTCACCGCTCTGCGCGGCCCGGATCAGCGCCGATTCATCCGTTCGAGAGGCCGGATTCAAGGCCACGGCCTGTGCGGCTCCACCCTTCCCTTTCAACGTAATGATAGACGCTTCCGCGGGGAAAACGTCTTGCGCGATGGAATTTCCGGGGTTTTGCGGCTGGGGCGAACCCCCATCCATTAGGGGCGAATCGCCGGATTCACGAGCTTAGTAGCGAGACCCTCTCAGGCCGGCTCGATTTCGATTCGCTTCTGCGCCGCGTCCAGGTTGGTCAGCTTGAAACTGCGGATCTGGCCGGCGCGCACGGCTTCGGTCCCGCCGCCTCCGCCCGCCGCGCCGCCGCTCTTCCACTTGGCGGAAAGCATCGCTGTCAACGCGCCGAGATCCGCGGCGGGAGCCTGCCGCGAGCCGGACGCCTCCTGGGCGGCTTTCATCCGGCAGGTGGCGTACACGCCTTCGCCCAGCTCCACCTTCAGGCGGTCGCCCGAAACATCCACCACGCGGCCGGTCACCACGTCGCCCACTTTGTGCTCGGCGATGAACTCGTCCGCCGATGTCGGCTCCAACTGCTTCATTCCCAGTCGGATACGGCGCTTGTCCTTGTCGAACTCCAGCACCTGAGCCTTCACCGTCTGACCTACCTGCAGCACTTCATTGGGGTGGTTCAGACGCTTTTCGCGACTGATATCGCCAATGTGGATCATGCCTTCGATGCCTTCGCTCAGATCCACGAAAGCACCGAACTTCGCGAGGCTGGTGACCGGCGCCTCCACCACGGAGCCGACCGGAAACCTGGTTTTCGCGGTCTCCCACGGGTCACCCAGGGCCTGCTTCAAACCCAGCGAGATCCGCTTGTCGCCGGGGTTGACGTTCAGCACCACCACTTCCACGGTCTCGCCCACCTGCACGACATCGGCGGGCTTTCGCACTTTCTTCGTCCAGGACATCTCGGAAAGGTGAATCAGACCTTCCACGCCCGGATCGATCTCGACAAACGCGCCGAAGTCGGTAAGTCGCGTCACGGCGCCGCGCACGCGATCGCCGGCGCGGAACTTCTCCGCGGCCAGCGTCCACGGATCCGGCTGCAACTGCTTCAGCCCCACCGAAATCTTGCGCGTCTCGCGGTTGATCTTCAGGATCTTGACCTGCAGCGAATCGCCCGCCTTCACCGCGTCCGACGGTTTGGCGACGCGGTGCCAGGCCATGTCGGTTACGTGGAGCAACCCGTCGAACCCGCCCAGATCGACGAAAGCCCCGAAGTCGGTGACATTGCGCACGGTGGCGCTGACCACCGCGCCTTCCTGCAACTGCTCCATCGCTTTCTGCCGGGCCTCGGCGACCGCTTCTTCCAGAACCACGCGGCGGTCGACAACGATGTCTTCCTTGGCGGTGTCCAGCTTGGTGATGCGGCACTGGATTTCCTGCCCCACCAGCTTTTCCATCTCGGCGAGATCGCGCGTGCCGGAGCGGGAGGCGGGCATGAAGGCGCGCGCGCCCACATCCACCCGCAATCCACCCTTTACTACTTCCATCACCATGCCGGCGATGGTGCGTTTTTCCTCGAAGGCGGCTTCGAGGGCGCTCCAGTCCCGGGGCCGCTCCGCCTTGATCAACGAAACCCGGTAATTGCCCTCTTCGTCTCTCCCGGCAATGTTGACGTGCAGGATGTCGCCGCTTTTCACCGGATCGGCGCCCGCGATGCGGCGGTACTCCTCGAGTGGCAGCACGCCGTCGCTCTTGCGGCCCAGGTCCAGGAAGATCGCGTCCGCGGACACTGAAACGACGGTGGCGGGGATGGGTCCGGAGGGGCCGGGCGATTGCGCTGCTTCGAACTCGGAGAGGATATCGCCGAACGAAGTCTCAGCCGACAAATCGGCGAGTTCGGGCGTAAAATCTGGGGATTTCGGGTTCATGCGGGGTCGGAACCCCTATTGTGTCACACTTCGACCGCTAAGATGACAGTGGTGAGCGAAGCGCCCGAAAGCCGCAACCGCCTGGGATTCCTTCCGGCCGACATCGCCTGGACCGCGCTGTTCGCCACGCTCGCGGTGTTCGGCCCGGAGCGCGGTCCCGCGGTCGCGGCGCTGTTGATCGCAATGGCGGCGCTGCAGATTCTGGAATCGCGAGTCCCGGCGCTCGGCGCCGCGCGCGCCGCGGCAGGCCTCACCGCAACGAAGATTGTCTTCGCGTACCTGCTGATCGGGCTGACCGGCGGCGTCTCTTCCAGCTACTATCTTCTGCTGCTGGTTCCGGTGATCTCCGCCGCCACCAGCTTCGGCCCCTGGGGCGCCGCCGCCACCGCCGTCACCGCGGGCGCCGCATACCTCTCTTTCCTGCTGTTCCTCGATTGGGATCGCCAATTCATCCCGCTCGATCAGATTCAGGAACTCACCATGCGCGTGCTGTTTCTATTCGTTGTCGGCTTCCTGACGCAGCGGCTCGCGCAGCAGAACCGGCGCGCGGCGCAGCGTTACCAGGCTGCCGCCGAGAAACTGGCCACCGCGGATCGCGACCTGCAGCGCGCGCAAGCCGCGGTGCAACGCTCGGAACGGCTGGCCGCGCTGGGCCAACTCACGGCCGGCCTGGCGCACGAACTGCGGAACCCGTTGGGAACCATTCGCGTCTCAGCGGAAATGCTGGAGCGCAAGGTCGCGGATGAGAACACGGTGGCCCGCGAGATGGCCGGATACATCACCGCCGAGGTGAGCCGCGCCAATTCCTTGATCACCAGGTTTCTGGAGTTCGCGCGGCCGCTGCCGCTGCGGCTGGTGAAGGCGCGCATCCAGGATGTCGCCGATCAGGCGATCGCGGAATTGGATCGCCGCCAGCCGCCGTTCGAGATCACGGTCTACAAGAATTACTCCCCCGACGTCCTGCCCGCGGACATGGATCCCGAATGGATGCAGCGCGTGATCTACAACCTCTTGCTGAACGCGGCGGAGGCCAGCCCGCCCCAGGGGGCCATCACTGTGAAAACACGCCAGGCCGGGCAACAGGTGGAGCTCTCGGTGATTGATCGCGGCGCGGGCGTCGATCCCAAGCATCGCGAGAGCATCTTCAACCCGTTCTTCACCACCAAGAGCAGCGGCGCGGGGCTGGGCTTGGCCATTGTGTCCAAGATCGTCGGTGAACATGGAGGCGCCATCGCGGTGGACAGCACGCCGGGCCAGGGAAGCGTGTTTCGCGTGCTCCTCCCTGTCGATCACCGCCCCCGCGAGGAGAACAGGAACTGACCGCATGCCGCAACGCATTCTCATTGTCGAGGACGAAGAGAAGCTCCGCCGGGTGATCGCGATGCACTTGGAGTCGTCGGGCTACGAGACGATCTGCGCGGCCTCCGCCGAGGAAGCGCTGAAGCACCCCGACGCGGATCTGGTGCTTACCGACCTGAAGCTGCCCGGCAAGGACGGGCTCGACCTTCTGGACCAGCTTCGCGCGCAGAACTCGCGCGCCCCCGTGATCGTCATGACCGCCTTCGGCACCGTGGAGAACGCGGTGCACGCTATGAAAGCAGGCGCGGCCGATTTCCTGCTCAAGCCCTTTTCCCTCGATCATCTGTCCGCGGTGGCGGCGAAGGCGCTGGAGGTCAGCGATCTGCGCCGCGAGAACGAAGAGCTGCGGGAGGAACTGGGCGCCCGCTATCGCTTCGCCAACATCGTGGGCCACAGCGCGGCGATGCAGGATATCTTCGCCCAGGTGGCCCGCGTCGCGCCGACCCGCGCCACCGTGCTGCTGGCCGGGGAGAGCGGCGTCGGCAAGGACCTCATCGCGCGCGCCATCCATCATCACTCCCCGCGCGCCGGCAAGCCCTTCGTCAAAATCAACTGCACCGCCATCCCGGAAAACCTGATGGAAAGCGAGTTGTTCGGCTATGAGAAGGGAGCGTTTACCGGCGCGTCGCAAAGCAAGCCCGGCAAGTTCGAGTTCGCCGACGGGGGCACCGTGTTTCTCGACGAAATCGGAGACGTGCCCGCGTCCGTTCAGGTGAAGCTGCTGCGAGTACTGCAGGAGCGCGAGTTCGAACGGCTGGGCTCCAACCGCACCCGGCATATCGACGTGCGCGTCATCGCCGCCACCAATGTCGATCTCCGCGCAGCGCTGGAACAGGGCACCTTCCGCGAAGATCTGTATTACCGCCTGAATGTCGTGCCCCTCAGTATTCCCCCGCTGCGCGAACGCAAGGAAGACATCCCGTACCTGGTGGACCACCTGATCGCCAAGCTGGCGTCGGACCTCGGCAGTCCGGTGCGCGCCATCAGCCCGCAGGCGCTGGATCGCCTGCTGGAATATCACTGGCCTGGCAACGTCCGCGAGCTGCAGAACGTGCTCGAAAGAAGCATGGTCCTGTGTTCCGCGAACCGGCTGGAGGCGGCCGACATTCGCTTCGACACCTCGCGCCGCGCCCCGGCGGCGGGACCTTTGTTTCTGCCGGACGGGATGACGCTGGATGAACTGGAGCAGTCGATCATCCGCGAAGCGCTGAAGCGGGCCGACGGCAACAAGAGCCATGCGGCCCGCATGCTTGGGCTGACGCGCAACGCGCTGCGCTACCGCCTCAGCCAGATGGGCATCGAAAGCTGACCGTTATTGCCCGGTGGGGATCACCGGCATCGCCGATTCCTGCACCAGCCGGTTGAACTTCGCCACGTCTTCCTTGGCCAGCTTGTCCACCTTCGCGCTGAGCTCCGCCAGATCGGTCTTCAGCAGCGCCAGCTCCTGCATCTGCGGGTCAGTGGGCGCGGCCGAGAAGCTGTCCAGCGTATTCAGCAGTTGGTTGATCCGCCCGCCCACCGGGGGAGGAGTGAAGACCAGCGGAGGGCCGGCGGAGCCAAGCGGTTCTCCCGCGGGTTCGGCCCCGCCGGGACCGCGCCGCGCGCCAATCGCTGGAATCGCCGCCTGCTGCTGTCCGCCGCGCCCGCCGCCAAAGCCGAAGCCGCCGCCGAAGCTGGACCGCATGTCGTTGACCTTCTTGCGCAGATCCTCGGCCGCCGCCTTGACGTTCTCCGGCAGCGCGGGCGCGCCGGGGCGATTCCACGCCTCGATCGTGGCGCGCAGCGAATTCGAGATCGCGTTGAAGCGGCGCTGCGCCGCGTCCGCCTGTTTCGACATCTGGTACAGCTCGGAGATGGTGGTGGTCCGCTTCTGGCGATCCGCCGGGGAGAACCACGTGATTCGCGGATCCTCCTCCACCATCACCGGTTTGGACATGGTCTTGCCGGCGGCGGTGACGCGCACCGTGTACTCGCCGGGATCCACCAGAGGTCCGCCGCCGCCGCCGAAGCGTCCGCCGCGGCCGCCGAGTTCCTCCAGGAAGCGGCGTTCCTCTTCCGTCGGCGGATTCGGACGCTCCATGCGCAGATCCCACACCGCGCGGTTATAGCCGGCATCGCCGGAGGGACGCTGCAAGGTGCGGATTACCTTCCCCGATTTGTCCAGGATTTCCACGCGAAGATCGCGCGCTTCCGTCTTCGACTTCAGCCAGTAGTCCACGGTCGCGCCGTAAGGCGGGTTCTGGCCCAGGTAATAAAGATGCCCGGTATTGCCGCGGCGGTTGGCGAGCCTCCACATGGTGGCCGGCCGGGTATCGAACACGTGCACGTCGCTGGCCATCACCTGCGGCGACATCTGCTCCAGCGCGCTCAGGTTGTCCAGAATCCAAATGGAGCGGCCATGCGTCCCCAGGATCAGGTCATTGTCGCGCGGATGCACCACGATGTCGTCCACCGGAACGCGCGGCAGGTTGTTCTTCAGCTCGAACCAGTTCGCGCCGCGATCCAGGCTGACGTACAGCCCGAATTCGCCGCCGGCGAAGAGCAGGTTCTGGTTCCGCGTGTGCTCGCGAATCACGTTGATCACCCCGCCGGATTTCGGAATTCCGTTGGTGATCGGCTTCCAGGTCTCGCCGAAGTCCTCGGTTACGTAGATGTAGATGTTGAAGTCATCGCCCCGGTGCCCGTCGAAAGTGGCGTAGGCGCGGCCTTCGGCGAACTTCGACGCGATCACGCGGCTGACGTAGGTTCCCTTGGGAACGCCGGGAACATTGGCGATCACGTTCTTCCACGTTTCTCCGTCGCGGGTGACGTGGAGGTTGCCGTCATCGGTGCCCGCCCACACGATTCCGGCGCGCATCGGCGATTCGCTCAGCGTGGTGGACGCCGGAAACGCCTGCACGCCGTCATGGCGCGACAGCATGGTCCGATCCGGCAGCTTGCCCATGATCGGCTGCTTGTCGCGATCCATCCCGCTCGTCAGCTCCGGCGAGGATTTCTTCCAGGAGTTGCCCTGATCCGTGGACTTAAAGACGAAGTTCCCGCCGTAGTACAGCGTCTTGCGATCATGCTTGGAGATCACCAGCGGAGAGTTCCACTGGAAGCGGTAGCGGGCCTCGCCGGGTTTTTCGCGAGGCCGGATGGAACGCGACTCGTGCGTGCGCAGGTCGCGCCGCAACAGGTTCCCGTCCTGCGATTCCGCGTACACGATCCACGGCTCCTCGGGGTCCATTTGCGAATAGAAGCCGTCGCCGCCGCCCACCTGGAACCATTCATCGTTGGAGATGCCGCGCGCCTCGAAGGACATTGAGGGACCGCACCAGGAGTTGTTGTCCTGCAGACCGCCGCAGATGCGATAGGGCCGCTGCATGTCCACTCCAATCTCATAGAACTGGCCCAGCGCCGCGTTGTTGGTGAAGATCCAGCTACGTCCCGCGTCAAAGCTGAAGTGCAGCCCGCCGTCGGAGCCGGTGAACATGTGATTGGAATCGTTGGGATTGATCCACAGCGCGTGATAATCGCCGTGGATGCGCTGCACCCGGTTGGTGACAAAGGTCTTGCCGCCGTCCTCGGAATAGAACATATCGGCGCCCAGCACCCACACGCGCTGGTCATTGTTCGGATCGATGTGCACCTGCGAGTAGTACATGGGGCGCGGGTTAGTGTCGCTCATCTTCACCCAGGTCTCGCCCTTGTTCTCGCTGCGGTAAATGCCGCCGCGGGCATGTTCGATCAGAGCGTAGACGATGTTGGGATTGCGGCGGTAGATGTTGACGCCGATGCGGCCCATGTCGCCTTCAGGCAATCCGGTGCTCAGCTTCTTCCACGTGGCGCCGCCGTCGGTGGACTTATAGAGCCCGCTGCCCGGTCCCCCGCCGTTGAATCCCCACGGGGTGCGCCGCCGTTGATAGGCGCCCGCGTACAGCGTATCCGGCGATTGCGAATCCATGGCGAGGTCATTGACGCCGGTGTCGGCGTTGACGAACAGCACCTTGGTCCAGGTCTTGCCGCCGTCGGTGGTCTTAAAGACGCCGCGCTCTTCATTCGCACCCCACAACCGCCCCGCCGCCGCGACATAGACCACGTTGGGATCGCGAGGGTGGATCAGCACCCGTCCGATGTGGTGCGTTTCCTTCAGCCCCATGTGCGCCCAGGTCTTGCCGCCGTCCGTCGACTTGTAGACGCCGTTGCCCCAGCTCGAAGACTGGCGGTTGTTTGATTCGCCGCTGCCGGCCCAGATCACCGATGGATCCGAGGGCGCGATGGCGATGTCGCCGATGGAGTGAACGGACTGGTTGTCGAACAGCGGCTCCCACGTGGTGCCCGAATTCACGGTGCGCCACACCCCGGCTGAGGCGGTGGCGACGTAGACGATGCGGGGGTCGGACTCCACCACCGCGACATCGTTGATGCGACCCCCCATGGAGGCGGGTCCGATTTCGCGGAAGCGGATGTTCTTCATCAGGTCCGCGGGCGATTGGGCAAGCAGAGCCGAGGCGGCAAGCAGCGCGAGAACAGCGGTTTTCATATGTGCGGAAGCTCCGGAGTGATTATGGCGCTCAGATCGGAGGCATTGTTACTCTTTTTCCCGAGCCGGTGCAACTCCGCCGCAATATCCAGAGTTGCGCTTACTCCTCGGTGGCCGCTCCCGACGCTTCCTCAGCCGCCTGCGCTCCGGATGCCTGCGCTTCGGCCAAAATGCGCCGCGCTTCCTGCTCCTGGTCCTTGGCGACCCGGACCTGGGCGGATGTGTTGGGCAGCATGGCGCCCTCCGTGATCACCGCGTAAATCCCGTTCGACTCCAGCAAACCCTTTATAATCATCGCTTCGCTTTCCTGCGAAGCGCCCGCGGGTTGGTTGAAAACGGTTACCAGATCGAGATCGTGAGACTCGTTCAGTGGTGGCAGCGGGTTGGCGGCGATGTAGGAGTCCATGCGGAACTTCAGGAAGCGCCAG
>CAYOQB010000014.1:32287-48696 GCA_964406035.1 uncultured Solibacteraceae bacterium
TTCCTGTCCCTTGGGAACCCGGACCTCGATCGCGCCTTCGGGAACGCCGGGGGCGTTGTCATCGAAGATTTCCGCATCCAGATTCTCGCCCTGCAGCATGGCCTGAATGTCGGCCGCTTCCTGGCGCTTGCCCGCTTCCGCGGATCGATATACGGTCACCATCTCCGGCATGCTTCGAGCATATACCAAAAGGCGTTAGGCCAAGCGCGATACAATCGGAGTTCGAGGAGATTTCATCATGGCCAGGTCTCGAGAGTCGAACGCCCTGTGGTTCCTTGCCGGCGCCGCGCTGGGCGCCACCGTAGCGCTTCTCTATGCTCCTTATTCTGGAAGCGAAACCCGCTCCCGCATCGCCTCCACGGCGCGGGAAGGACGCGACAAGCTGAACGAGTACGGCGCCGATGTTTATGATCGCGGCCGCGAGTTGTTCGATCGCGGACGCGGCATCGCCGATGAGGCGGCCGGCATCTTCGAACGGGGCAAGCGCCTGGTCGAAGGCTGATTCTTCTTACAAGGAACACACTATGAGCGCCGCACCCGCCGCAACTTTGCCTGCTTTTCAGAACGAGCCGTTTCTCGATTTCACCAACCCCCAGATTCAGGAATCCGCCCGCATGGCGCTGGAGAAGGTTCGCGCCGAGCTGGGGCGCGAATACCCGTTGTGGATCAATGGAGAATCCCATACAACGGGCGACTTGCTGAAGTCGCAAAATCCATCGCGGCCTTCCGAGATCGTAGGCTCGCACCACAAGGCCACGCGCGAACTCGCGACGCTGGCCATTGAGTCGGCGCACGCGTATTTTTCCGAGTACAGCCGCGTGCCCGTAAGCGAGCGCATCCTGATGGCCGTGCGCGCCGCCCAGATCATTCGCAGCCGCAAGCTCGAGTTCGACGCCTGGCTGGTGCTGGAAGCCGGCAAGACCTGGCCGGAGGCGGAAGCCGACGTCAGCGAGTCCATCGATTTTTGCGAGTATTACGCGCGCCAGATGGAACGGCTGGCCAACCCGCCGGATTTGGTGCAGATGCCCGGCGAGCAGGACGAGATGCGCTACCTGCCGCTCGGCGCCGGGGTGATCATTCCGCCATGGAACTTCCCGCTGGCGATCCTCACCGGCATGACCGTGGCCGCGCTGGTGGCCGGCAATACGGTGGTGATCAAGCCTTCCTCCGACACTCCGACCATCGCGCAGAAGTTCGCCGAAGTGCTGCTCGAGGCAGGGTTCCCGCCGAAGAGCTTCGCAATGTGCGTGGGCTCGGGATCGGTGGTGGGCGACCTGCTGGTGGAGCATCCCAAGACCCGCTTCGTGTCCTTCACCGGTTCCCGCGATGTGGGGCTGCGGATCAACGAGCTCGCGGCCAAGCCCCGCAAGGGACAGATTTGGATCAAACGCGTCGTCGCGGAAATGGGCGGCAAGGACGCTATCATCGTCGATCGTGAAACCGACATCGACAAGGCCGTTGATGGCGTGTGGATGTCGGCCTATGGCTTCCAGGGTCAGAAGTGTTCGGCCTGCTCCCGCGCGATCGTCGACGAGAAGATCTACGACGAGTTCCTGGCCAAGCTGAAGGCCAAGGTGGAGAAGTTGAGCGTCGGCACGCCGGAGGAGTTCGGGACTTACATGGGTCCCGTCATCAACGACAGCGCGCGGAAATCAATCCTCGATTACATCGAGTCCGGCAAGAAGGAAGGCCGCCTGGTCGCGGGCGGCGAACCCGCGCCGGGCGAAGGCTATTTCCTACGTCCCACGGTGATCGCCGATATCGATTCGAAGGCCAGGATCTTCCAGGAGGAGATTTTTGGTCCCGTGCTGGCGGTAACCAAGGCGCGCGACTTCGATCACGCCATTCAACTCGCCAACGACTCGGAGTATGGGCTGACCGGCGCGGTCTACAGCGATAATCCGGCGAAGATCCAGAAAGCCCGCGAGGAGTTCTTCGTGGGCAATCTGTACATCAACCGCAAGTGCACCGGCGCCATGGTGGGCGCTCATCCGTTCGGCGGATTCAACATGAGCGGGACCGATTCCAAGGCCGGTGGTCCGGATTACCTGTTGCAGTTCCTGCAGGCGAAGTCGATCGCGGAAAAGGTGCGCTAAGCACCAACTGCTGTCAATATTTACGTACATTCTAGATCGGCGAACCCCGCCCCGCATCCATCAACCGTGGGAAGGGAGCTTCCCAACGCACTGCCAGCCCGCTTCCGGAACCGGAAGGAGGGAATCGGCGGGAGACTGGCAGCAGGTCTGTTACCGGACTGAAACGCTGCCGGCGAAATCGGGGGAACCGGTGGTGAGCCAGGATCTGAGAAGAAATTTTGAAGACCGCCAGGAACTGATCGACTATGTGGCGCGAATGTTCCCGGAAACCGCGAACTTCGAGACATTCGTATCGGAGACCAGGGGCGGCCGCCAGGCAGCCGAGCAACTTTTCGACAACATCGACCCGAAGAAGTACGGCGCGACCCGCAATAATATTACAGGCGCTGTAACTTATCTTTCTCCTTATATTCGGCACGGAGTCGTCACCCTGCGCGAAGTGCGGGATCTCGCGCTGCAGCGCGCGGAACATCGCAAGGACGCGGCGAAGTTCATTATGGAGTTGGCATGGCGGGAGTATTGGCAGCGCCTGTACGAGACGCTCGGCGCCGGAGTCTGGGACGATATCGAGGAATACAAGACAGGGCTCGCGGCGGATCAATACGAAGAAGAACTCCCCGTTAATATTAAGCGCGGCACCACGGGTCTGGCCTGCATCGACGCCTTCTCGCGGGAGCTGCGCCGCGGCGGGTATCTGCACAACCATGCGCGGATGTGGCTGGCGTCCTATGTGATCCATTGGCGCAAGGTGAAGTGGCAGGCGGGCGCGGAGTGGTTCCTGGAGCATTTGCTCGACGGCGATCCCGCGTCGAACAACCTCTCCTGGCAGTGGGTGGCCAGCACCTTCTCGAACAAGCCCTATTTCTTCAACCGCGAGAACCTGGAGCGTCACACCGAAGGCCTGTATTGCCGTCAGTGTCTTCAGTACGGGAGTTGCCCGTTCGAAGGCAGCTATGAGGACTTGAGCCAGAAGCTCTTTCAAATCCAATGAATACGATTATCTGGGTCCACGAGGACTGCCTCCATCCCACCGGTCCTGCCTACATGGCCTATCCGGAGGCGCCGTCCATCTTCGTGTTCGACAGTGGCGGCCCGGTGATGAGCCTGAAGCGGTACGTGTTCATCTACGAGTGCCTGCTGGAGCTGCCCGCCGTGATCCGCAAGGGTGACGCAGTGCAGGAGATCCTGGCATTCGCGCGGGAGCATGCGGCGGAGAGAATAGTGACCATCGCCTCGCCGAGCCCACGCCTGAAACGGATCCAGCAGCAGTTGGCGAAAAACATCCAACTGGAAGTTCTGGCGTACGAGCCGTTTCTGGAGTTCACCGGAACCGTGCGTTTGGAGCGCTTTTCGCAGTTCTGGCGCACCATCGAGCCCTATGCTATGCTCGAGGAGCCCCGAAGCGAAGGGGACCAAGAAGTCGCAATACCAGGGTCAAACACGAACGACGCGGCGGCGGGGAGCTGAACTCAGTTCCCCGCTTCGCATTTCTCCCTCCCTGTAAGTTTCTGAAAACAATTCGCTTTCACCCTCTCCCGGCGCGGTGACCTCAGTCACAGACCGGCCTGCCCTCATTCCCTAAACTGAATTCAGCGTTATGCCCATCAAGAGCTATCTGGCGTATCCGAAAGAGGGCTCCGGAGAGGTGCTGGCCGAAAAGCTGGCCGCGCTTCCGGGGTGTGCGGTGGAGCCGGCGGAGAATCGGGAACTGTTGATTCTAATCACCGATACGCCCGAGGAAGCGTCCGACAAGGCCCTTGAGGAACGCTTGCTAGCGATCCCCGAACTGGATGGACTGGCCCTGGTAGCCGCGTACGCGGAGGAGGAAATCGGATGACCCGGCGAGATGCGCTTAGATCGATGGCCGCGGCGGCGGCGGTTACGGCGGCCAGTCAGCTTGTGCCCGGCGTGGCCTTCGCGGCGACGCCGAAAACGCTTTCCAGTGTAGGACTTACCTGGAAGAAAACGCCCTGCCGGTTCTGCGGCACCGGGTGCGGATTACTGGTCGGGATCAAGGAGAACCGGGCCGTGGCGGTGAAAGGCGATCCGGCCAGCCCGGTCAACAAGGGACTGTGCTGCGTCAAGGGTTACCACTCCGTGATCGCGTTGTACGGCAAGGACCGGCTGACCCGGGCATTCGTCCGAAAAAACGGCCAGATGACCCCCGTTCCGATCGCCGAAGCGCTCGATCTGGTTGCTTCCAAGTTGAAGGAAACAATCGACAAGCACGGTAAAAACGCAGCCGGCATCTACGGTTCGGGGCAGTGGACCATTCCCGACGGCTACGTCGCCTCGAAGCTCTTCAAAGGCGCCATCGGCACCAATAACGTGGAGGCGAACGCTCGGCTGTGCATGGCGAGCGCGGTCACCGGCTTCATGACCACTTTCGGTCTGGACGAGCCGATGGGCTGTTACGAGGACATCGACCACGCCGACGTCTTCGTCCTTTGGGGCAACAACATGGCGGAGATGCATCCGGTGCTGTTCAGCCGCATGCTGGATCGCCGCCTGCGCAACGCCAGCGTCAAGATCATCGACCTGGCAACACGCTGGACCCGCACTTCGATGGCGGCGGACCGCTGCATCCTGTTCCAGCCCAACGCCGACCTCGCCCTGGCCAACGCCATCGCCTACGAGATGATCCGCAACAACTGGATCCACCGCACGTTCCTCGACCGCCATGTCAGCTTTCATGAAGGCAAGACCGGGATCGGCTACGGTCTCGAGGACAAGTTCCAGTTCACCGACGAGAACCGCAACATCACCTTCGATGAGTACGTGAAGCGGCTGGATGATTACACGCCGGAGAAGGTGGAGAAGATCTCCGGGGTGCCCGCGCGAGACATCCGCTATCTGGCTTCGCTGTACGGCGATCCAGGGAAGAAGGTGGTCAGCTACTGGTGCATGGGCATGAATCAGCACGTGCGCGGGACGTGGATTCAGAATCTGGTTTACAACCTGCATTTGCTCACCGGGAAGATTTCGCAACCCGGCAACGGTCCGTTCTCACTGACGGGCCAGCCGAGCGCGTGCGGCACCGTGCGGGAAGTCGGAACGCTGACTCATCGGCTTCCCCACGGTGACGTCACGAATGAAGCGGATCGCAAGATGGCGGCGAAAATCTGGGGCGTTCCCGTGGAGAACATTCAGCCCAAGCCCGGGCTCCACACGGTGGAGATGTTCCGGGCGCTCGATCGCGGTGACTTGCGCTTCCTGTGGATCCAGGTGACCAACCCGATGGTGACCATGCCCAAGTTGAAGCGCTATCGCGAAGGCGCGCAAAAGGAGGGGCGCTTCGTGGTGGTGTCCGATGTGTATCCCACGCCCACCACGGACATCGCGGATGTGATTCTTCCCTCGGCGATGTGGATCGAACGCGAGGGCATGTTCGGCAACTCGGAACGGCGGACGCAGCACTGGGACCAAATGCTGAAGCCTCCCGGCGAGGCGATGTCGGACACGTGGCAGTTGATCGAAGTCGCGCGGCGCCTGGGACTGGGCAAGCACTTCAACTGGACTTACGAGAATCACATTCCGGAGATCTGGAAGGAGTACACCAGCTTCCATCACGACGCCAAGCACGAGATGGCTTCCTATCAGGCGCTGCGCGAGAACCCCGGCGTCATGTGGCCCTGTCCGGGAGGCAAGGAGACCAAGTGGCGGTACAACGCGCGCTACGATCCCGCCGCGAAAGCAGTCAACGGCGATCCCATCGACTTTTACGGAAAGCCCGACCGCCGCGCCTGGATCTGGTTCCGGCCGTGGGAGCCCGCGGCGGAGGCGCCGGACGCCAGCTTCCCTTTTTGGTTGAACACGGGTCGTGTTGTGGAGCACTGGCACACTGGCTCGATGACCCGTCGCATTCCGATTCTCCATAAGGCGGTGCCGAACGCCTACGTGGAGCTGCATCCGGCGGATGCGAAGAAGCTTGGAATCCGCAACGGGGATCGCGTGCGGCTGACCTCGCGCCGGGGCACGCTGACGCTGCCCGCGCAGATCGACGGGCGCGGCCGCCCGCAGGAAGGTCATGTGTTCGTGCCCTTCTTCGACGAAGGAATCCTGATCAATGAGCTGACGCTGGACGCCTTCTGTCCCATCTCCAAGCAGCCCGACTACAAGAAGTGCGCGGTGAAGGTGGAAAGGGCCTGATCATGCCGGACCGGCTGCGCTATATCCGGATTGCGATCGCCACGGCGCTGATGGCGTCGTTTGTCTTCGTGCTGGGTGAGGCGGTGGTGGAGAGCCAGCACGCGGCGGTGGTCCCCGCCGCCTCCAGCCCGGCCATCCCCGAACTGCCGTTGGAATCGGGAGTTTTCCGCGATCCGGCGGATGCTCGGGAATACCGCTGGGAACCGGAGGGCAAGAACGCCAATCGCAGCCTGCAATCGTTCTACGCGCGCCGCGCGTATGATGGCGCTCCGCCGCCGGTGCCGCACGCCCTGCTGGACCCCCGGACTTACGGGGGCCGCGGCTGTCTTTCCTGCCATGCGGAAGGGGGTTACGTGCAGCAGTTCAAGTCCTGGGCTCCAGTGACGCCTCATCCCGATCTGCTGAATTGCCTGCAGTGCCATGTAAGCGAACAGGCGAAGAGCGAGTTTCGCGGAAGCGACTTCCAGACGGTCCATCCGCCCGAGACGCGGCAGACGATGCTGCCTGGCAGCCCGCCCGCCGTTCCGCACGGGCTGCAGATGCGAGACAACTGCCGCGCCTGCCACGGCGGGCCGGCGGCGGTGGCGGAGATCCGGTCCACGCATCCGCAGCGCGTCAACTGCCGGCAATGCCATGCGGCGGTGGCCGCGCCCGGCGCGTCATCCGGTGACTTCAATCGTCCGTCTTCCGGAGGCCCGCGATGAAGCACCTGCTTGCCTTGCTCAGCCTGGCGCTCGCGGGTTGCGTCCAGCCTCCGCACAGCGATCCGCACGTGCTCGAAATCACCAGACAGGCCACGCAGCCGGACTCCGCGGCGAAGCAGCCCTCCGGCATCGCCAGCGTTCCGGTGGAAGGAGTCGAAGGCGGGCGCGAGTTCGCGGTCGCCGAGCGCAAGCAGCAACTGAAGCGGTTCCCCTGCGCGAGCTGCCACACGCTGCCCCTGGAACAGCTTCGCCTGAAGCAGGCGGGCAAGAAAGCGGCGCATTGGGATGTGGAACTGCGCCATGCCGGCGAGAATGTGATGTCCTGCGCCACCTGCCACGCGACCGGGGACGCGGGATCGCTGCGGACGCTGCAGGGCAAGCCGGTGGATCTCAATCACAGTTATCAGGTCTGCGCGCAGTGTCACGCGACCCAGACCCGCGACTGGGCCGGGGGCTCTCACGGGAAACGCGCATCGGGGTGGGCGTCGGAACGCGTGGTGAACAACTGCGCTTCGTGCCACAACCCGCATACGCCGGCGCTTCCCTCGCGCTGGCCCGCGGTCTCCAGAACGGATTCCAAATGAGCGACAACCCGTTCCGCATTCTGAACAACAAAGGCATCGAGCAACTGCTCGAACGCAAGGTGGACCGCCGCACCGCGACGCTGACCATCGCCGGCGCGCTGGCCGCTGGAGCGGGGCTCGCGGCCACTTCGGCCAATCCGTTCGCCTCCAGTGAAAGCCGCGAGAAAGCGCAGCTCAACTGGGACGCTTACTTCCAGGGCAACTTCCGTCTGATGACCGAGGAAGAGAAGACGGACACCGTTCGCCGCCTGGAGCGGCTGCATGAGCTGCAGAACGCGGATCGCATTCGCGTCAGCGCCAGCGACGCCCGGCCCGGCGTTCTTTACGGCTACGCCTTCAATATTTCCAAGTGCCGCGGCTACATGGACTGCGTGCGCGCCTGCATCGCGGAAAACAACCAGGATCGCCGCTCCGGAATGCAGTACATCCGCATTCACGAGATGGAGCATGGGCAGATCAGCTTTGAGCATGCCGACGATGCCTACTTCCACGAGGTACCCGCGGCGGGGCACTTCTATGTCGGAACGCAGTGTTTCCACTGCCAGAATCCGCCCTGCACGCAGGTGTGCCCGGTGCAAGCCACCTGGATGGAGCCTGACGGGATTGTCGTGGTCGACTACAACTGGTGCATCGGCTGCCGCTACTGCATGGCGGCGTGCCCGTACGATGCTCGCCGTTTCAACTGGGCCGATCCGGTTGTTCCGGAAGCTGAGCTGAACCGCAATCAGCACTACCTGGGCAACCGCTTACGGCAGAAGGGCGTCGTCGAGAAGTGCACGTTTTGCATTCAGCGGTCGCGCGCCGGCGGCAATCCCGCATGCGTGGAGGCGTGTCCCACGGGTGCGCGCATCTTCGGCAACCTGCTCGATCCGGACAGCGAGATCCGCTGGGTGCTGAAGAACAAGAAGGTGTTCCGGCTGAAGGAAGACCTCGGCACCGAACCCAAGTTTTGGTATTTCATGGACTGACCGATGAGCGCTACTTCGCGAGTTGTGCCCGCCATTGACGAACCGAAGCGCTCCGCGCTTACCGGCTTTCTCCGCGATTCGATGGAGGAGGTGACCTCCGGATCGACGGCCTATCACGCCTGGATGGGCCTGCTGACGTTTCTCATGCTGGCCGGAGCGTTCGCTTACAGCGTGCAACTGCGCCAGGGCATGGGTGTCACCGGCATGCACGATCACGTGAGTTGGGGCTTCTATATCTCCAACTTCACTTTCCTGGTGGGGCTTGCCGCCGCTGCGGTGATTCTGGTGATGCCCACCTATGTCCTGAAGGATCACGACTTCAAGCAGGCGGTGCTGATCGGCGAGGCGATGGCCGTGGCCGCACTGCTGATGGCGATCAGCTTCGTGGTGGTGGACCTGGGCGGTCCCGCGCGCCTCTGGCATCTGATCCCCGGACTCGGCATCTTCAACTTCCCCAGTTCGCTGCTGGCCTGGGACATCCTGGTGCTGAACGGCTACCTGGCGCTGAATCTGGCCGTTCCGTTCTACATTCTGTATTCGCACTATCAGGGCCGCGAGCCCCGGCCGGGTGTGTACATCCCGGCGGTGTTCCTGTCCATTCTCTGGGCCGTCAGCGTTCACCTGGTGACGGCGTTCCTGTACGCGGGCCTGCCGGCGCGGCCGTACTGGAACACCGCATTAATGGGACCTCGCTTCCTGGCAACGGCGTTCGCGGCGGGACCCGCGCTGATGATTCTGATCCTGGCCGCGATCCGGGCCAACACCCAGTTTCCGGTGGCACAGGCGACTCTGGATAAGCTCGCCATGGTAGTCACCGTGGCCGGGCAGGTCTGCCTGGTGATGCTCGGGTCGGAGTTGTTCACCGAGTTTTATCGCCAGACGGAGCACGGGCGCGGAGCGCGCTATCTGTTCTTCGGGCTCGACGGCCACAACCTGCTGGTGCCGTGGATCTGGATGGCGGTAGCAATGGTAATGCTGGCAACCGTGATCCTGACCATCCACCCGCTGCGGCGATCGCCGCGCTGGCTGTACACCGCATGTGCGCTGTTGTTCGCCGGCATTCTGGTGGAGAAGGGTCTGGGAACGATCATTCCGGGATTCGTGCCGGAACCGTGGGGACGGATTGACGAGTACTTGCCCACCTGGGTGGAACTGGTGGTCGGGCTCGGGATCTGGGCCATGGGCGCGTTCGTGTTCACCGTGCTGGCGAAAGCGGCGATCCCAATCGAGCTGGGCAAGCGGCGCCACGGCGGGGCGTGATTCTCCGGCGCGACGAGGTCGGCTAGAATGCTCCCATGCCGTCCGGGTTTGACTCTGTTTTCGCCACGCTGAAGCCGCTGCTGTCCAGGCATTCCAGGAAGCTCGCCGTGAAATCCGATACACCTGAGACCTATACCCTGGCCACGAAGTCTCCGTCGCCGTTTCCGCAACACAAAGGATCGCCTTTGGAGTTCGGATCGGTGAAGACAGGCAAGGCGTACGTCAGCTTCCATCTGATGCCCCTGTATATGTGTCCGGAACTGGTCGATGGGATGTCCCCCGCGCTGAAGAAACGAATGCAGGGGAAGACCTGCTTCAACTTCAGGCACGAGCCCGAGCCGGAGTTGCTGGCCGAGTTGAAGGAATTGACCGCCGCCGGGGTGAAGGCGTGGGCGGACAAGAAGTGGCTCTGAGGGTATCGGCTACTCGCGGCGATGGCGTTGTCACCGCGTCGCCGTTTTCGTAGACTGAGGCGCATGGCGCGTCTGTATCGCGTTATTCTCCCCGTCTCTTCAATCGAACACGCGGCCGCCTTCTACTCAGCCGTGCTCCAGCAGCCGGGCCGGCGCGTGTCGCCGGGACGGCACTATTTCGACTGCGAAGGCGTCATTCTGGCGTGTTTCGATCCCCGCGCTGACGGAGACCCGTGGGATGCGACTCCGAATCCGGATCATGTCTATTTCGCGGTGCGAGACCTGGAAGCTTGCCATGCCCGGGTGAGCGCCACTGGCTCCGCCCACCTTGGACCAATTGAAACGCAGCCGTGGGGCGAGCGCAGCTTCTATTGCACCGATCCTTTCGGCAACAAGCTGTGCTTCGTGGACGAGCAGACGGTGTTTACGGGCGAATAGGCGATTTGTGCGTTACTGTTCGTGAATGGCCGATTTTTGTCTTGTTCATGGCTCCGCGCAGGGACCCAACGGGTGGGATCTGCTGGTGCGGGAACTGGAAGCCCCTGGGCCACCGCTGCGTTTGCGTGGATCTGCCCGTGGACCAACCGGAGGCCGGCGGCATGGTTTATGCCGCCGCCATCGCCCAGGCTGCGCGCGGCCTGCCGGAACCGGTGATCGTGGGCCACTCGGCCAGCGGGCTGTTCCTTCCTCTGGCTGCTGCCTCGATTCCAAACGCCCGTCTGGTGTACCTTGCTGCGGTGCTGCCCCTTCCCGGCATGAGCTTCGCGCAACAATTCCAGCGATGGCCGGACATGTACGTGCCGGAGTTCGTCGGAAAAAACCCCGCTGTGGACCAGTCGCTCGCCCGCGACTTCCTGTTCCACGACTGCAGCCCGCAGGTCGCCGAGTGGGCGTTTTCCACCGTGCGGCTGATGTACGCGAAGGCCGCCATCGCCGAGGTCACACCGATGCGCGAGTGGCCTCGCGTCCCCAGCGCTTATATCTCCTGCTCCTTGGAGCGAACCATCAGTCCCGGCTGGTGGGAGCGTGCTGCTCGCGAGCGCCTGGGTGTGGATCCGCTCCGCATCGAGGCGGGACACGCGCCCTTCGTGTCGCGCCCGGTCGAACTCGCGCGGATGCTGGCCGGAATTCCAGGCTGACGCAGGCCGGACGATTTCCGCCACATTCCTGTTGACAATCTACAGAGACATCTTTAGGCTGTCTACAGGAACTCCATGCCCGATTCGAAGTCCGATCTGTTACAGGGAACGCTCGACCTGATCGTTCTTCGCATTCTGACCCTCGGTCCGCGGCACGGGTATGGCATCGCGCAGCGTATCCAGCAGATTTCCAAGGACGTGCTGCAGGTGAACCAGGGCTCGCTTTATCCCGCCCTGTTGCGCCTGGAGCAAAACGGCTGGATCCGCTCCGAGTGGGGAACTTCGGACAACAATCGCCGCGCGAAATACTATTCGATTACCCCCGCGGGCAAGTCGCAACTTGCCGAGGAAACGGAGAACTGGGAGAGGGTCTCCGGGGCGATCAAAAGGCTGTTGGCTGCGACATCCTGATCCCGGAGGACGCCCATGTTGGCAGGCATTCGCGCGTTTGTGTCCCGTCTCCGCGCCACATTTCGCCAGGCGGAGGATGTGTCCGCCGAGTTCGACTTCCACATCCAGATGCTCGCCGCCGAGAATCGCCGGGCGGGCATGAGAGAACGGGAGGCCATGGACAAAGCGCGCCGCGATTTCGGCAACACGACGTCGGTTCTGGAGCAGTATCGCGAGCGCCGCAATCTCCCGTTCCTCGATCGCAGCGGGCAGGATCTGCGGTTCGCGTGGCGCATGCTGACCCGCAATCCAAGCTTCACCTTCGCCGCCGTGCTCACCATCGCACTGGGTATCGGCGCCAACGCCGCGGTGTTCAGCGTGCTTCACGGCGTCCTGCTGCGCAAGCTGCCTTATAGCGATCCCGCGCGCCTGGTGTTCCTGTGGCAGACCGACGAATCCAAGGGTGGACTGAAGGAAGAGGTATCGGTGGCCAATTTCCAGGATTGGCGCGACCGTAGCCGCGTGTTCTCGGCGATCGCGCTGGCCGAACCCTACGGCCACGAACTCACCGGCGACGGGGAGCCGGAGAGTTATTCGTCCTGGCTGGTCACGGAACAGTTCTTCGACGTACTGGGCGTGCGGCCCATGCTGGGGCGGGCGTTCGAGCCCCAGGACTTCCGCCGCGCCTCCGACGATCGCTACCTGCAGGGATCCTCGAACGTGATCATTCTCGGCCACGCGCTGTGGCGGCAGCGCTTTGGCGGTGATCCCGGCGTAATCGGACGAACCGTGATCCTGCGCGGAAGGCCAATGCTGGTGGTGGGGGTGATGCCGCCCGAATCCGAGCTCGGCGACAAGGACCTGCTCGCACCGCGGGTTCCGAGTGAAGCCGACAGCAAGGATCGGTTCGCGAATTACCGCACGGTGATCGCGCGCCTGAAACCGGAAGTCACCGTCCAGATCGCGAGCCAGGAGATGCGCCGCATCGCGGCGGAGCTCGCGCGGGAGTATCCGCGCTCCAACCGTTCCACCGGGGTGCTGGTCAACTCTTATCAAGGCGAGATGTTCGGCGCGGTCCGCCCGGCGTTGCTGATGCTGATGGGAGCTGTCGCTTTCGTGCTGCTGATCGCCTGCGCCAACGTCGCGAACCTGCTGCTGGCGCGCGGGGCGGGAAGGGAACAGGAGTTCGCGATGCGCACCGCCCTGGGCGCAACCCGGGGGCGGCTGGCACGGCAATTGTTCACGGAGGTGCTCCTGTTGTCGCTGGCCGGCGGGACGCTCGGAATCGCACTCGCGCACTGGGGCGTTGTCGGTATCAAGAAGTTGGACCCCGGGAGCATCCCGCGGCTGGAACTCGCGGGCTTGAACGGCGCGGTGCTGGGATATTCGCTGCTGCTGTGCGTGATCACGGCCGCGGTATGCACGTTGCTTCCGGCGATGCGCGACACGGATCTGGCCGCCGGTCGCGCGCGCGGCGCCACAGCGTCGAAGTCACGGCACTTTTTGCGCGGGTCACTCGCCGTGGTTCAGATTGCCGCGGCGGTGACGCTTCTTACCGGCGCCGGCATTCTAGGCCGCAGCCTCTTCCAGCTCCTGATGATCGATCCCGGGTTCCGCCCGGAGCGCATCCTGACCCTGGAAGCCCATATCTGGAAGCGCGCCGCCACGGCGGAACGGCGAATTCAGTTCGTCAATCAGACCCTCGAGCAGGTTCGCGCGGTGCCGGGCGTAACCTCGGCGGCGGTGGTAACGGCGCTGCCCTTGCATCCCAACGCGATCAATGTAAGCGCGGGGTTCCAGATCCCCGGCCGGCCCGCGAACCCCGGCGAGGAGATCTCGGCGGACCACACCACGGTCAGCACCTCCTATTTCGAAACCATGGGCGTACCGTTGCGGCGGGGTCGCTGGTTCACCGAAGCCGATCACGAGAAGGCGGGTTGCCAGGTGATTGTCAACGAAACACTGGCGCGTCAGTACTTTCCTGGAGAGGATCCCGTGGGCCGGCGGCTGCTGCTGGTGATCAAGCGGGACAAGGATGGCAAGCCCGGTGAATGCGAGATCATCGGGGTGGTGGGCGACGTTCGCCAACTAACGCTCGACCGCGTTCCCAATCCTGAGATCTACCTGCATTATCCGCAGAACCCCAATGGCAGCCTGATGTACGTTGTGCGCGCGTCGGGAGACGCGGCCGCGCTCACCGCCGCGATCAAGGAACGGATCTGGAGCGTCAATCGCACCCAGCCGTTCACTACCATCTTCACCGGCGACGAACTGATCTCCCGGTCCACGGGCGAGCGGCGCTTCTACCTGACGCTGCTCGGCGTCTTCGCGTCCGCCGCGCTGGCCATCGCGGTCATCGGCATCTATGGGCTGATCAGCTTTAACACCAGTGCGCGGCGGCCGGAACTCGGTATTCGCATCGCGCTGGGCGCGTCGCGCGGCAATATCCTGAGCATGGTGCTGGGATCGGCGATGAAGCTGGCGGTGCTCGGGGTGGCCTTGGGACTGATCGCGGCCGCGGGGCTGGCCCGCTTTTTGAAGTCGATGCTGTTCCAGACGGAATCGGGAGATCCGCTGACGCTGATCGCCGTGGCGGCTATTCTGGGACTTGCGGCCGTGTTCGCGGCGGCAGGGCCGGCGGTGCGCGCCTCCCGGATCGATCCCTCCGAAGCGCTACGCGCGGAGTGATGTCCGGCGCTTGCGCATCAGCCCGATCAGGAGAAGCCCCGCCCCCAGTAGAACCGCTGTGCGTGGTTCCGGATTCTGGATAGCGTCCGGCTGGATCAACGTGAAATCCACATCATCAACGAACTCGATCAGATCGGCGCCGCCGCCGTACTCGTAGGCATACATCAGCTCGGCGCGATCGAAGTACTCGCCGTCGGGCGCCTCAAAGGTGATTCTCTGGTTCAGCCGGTCGTCATTGTTCAGCAGCAGCTCCACCTCGCCGATCTTGACGTTGCCGCGGTAGAGAATCAGGCGCGCCACCATGCGTCCGTATCCGGAGGGTATCTCATGATCGTTGCCCACCATCATCGACACGCGCGACGCCTGGGCCCGGAACTCCAGGATGAGGTAACCCGGAGTGTCGCCGAAAACCGCCAGCCCGTTCGTGCCGTTCCCCTGAACGCCGGGATTCAGGATGCGCAGGTCGGCCCCTTCCGAAGCCGAAAAGAGCACCCACTCGCTGTCCGAGCTGTTGAATCGATTCGGCCGCGGGTTCTCGATGTCGTGATTGAACGAGATGCGATGCGCCGCGGCCGGCGCCGCCAGCCAGGCCAGCGCCGCAATCCACACGCACTTGAGAATCGCTCTGTTCATCCCCTTTGGGTACCTATGGGGATGTTAGAGTGAGTCCGTTTTTAGTCTCAACGACAGTTTTGACTGAGAGGGAAGGGGTTACCTGGCAAATCCTAGCCGGGTGCTAAGGCCTTCCCCCCAGGGCTTACAGATTGCCCCGAGCCGCCTGCTCACGCTCGATTGCCTCAAACAGCGCCTTGAAGTTGCCCTTGCCAAAGCTGCGGGCGCCTTTGCGCTGGATGATCTCGCAGAACACCGTGGGGCGATCCTCCACCGGTTTGGTAAAGATCTGCAGCAGGTAGCCGTCCTCGTCGCGATCCACCAGAATGCCGAGCTCCGCAAGCTTGTCCACGGGCTCGTCGATCTTGCCCACCCGCCCTTGCAGTTCCTGGTAGTAGGTGGTGGGGACACGCAGGAAGTCGACGCCCTGGTCACGAAGCTTGCCCACGGTCTGCAGGATGTCTCCGGTCAGCAGCGCGATGTGCTGAACGCCGGGACCCTTGTAGAACTCCACGTATTCCTCGATTTGCGATTTCTTCTTGCCCTGCGCGGGTTCGTTGATCGGGAACTTGATCCGCTCGTTCCCGTTGGACATCACCTTGGACATCAGCGCCGTGTACTCGGTGGAGATGTCCTTGTCGTCGAAGCTCTTGAACATGCGGAAGCCCATGACCTTCTCATAGAACTCCACCCAGGTGTTCATCTCGCCCCAGCCGACGTTGCCCACCATGTGGTCCACCACAAGCAAGCCCACGGGGCGGGCGATCGGATCCGGCTGCGCAAGGGGCACGAAGCCGGGCAGGAACACGCCGCCATAATTCCCGCGCTCGACAAAAGTGTGAATGGTGTCGCCGTAAATCTGAATGGACGCGAGCTTCACCTCGCCATGCTCATCGCGAAGCACTTCCGGGTTGCGCACGCTTACCGCGCCGCGCGAAGTGGTCTCCCGCCAGGCGGATTCCGCGTCGTCCACCCACAGCGCGATGTCCCGCACGCCGTCGCCATGCTTGTAGATGTGGTCCGCGATGAAGCCTTCCGGGCGCAGCGGCGTGGTCAGCACGAAGCGGATCTTGTTTTGCTGCAGCACCCAGGAGGCGCGATCCCGCATTCCCGTCTCCGGACCCGCATATCCCACCAGGCTCATGCCGAACGCGGCGCGGTAGAAGTACGCCGCCTGCTTCGCGTTGCCGACGTAGAACTCGACATAATCCGTGCCGTTGATGGGCAGGAAATCCTTTACTGCATCCGTGGTGTGTTCCGCGACTAGCTGTGGCATATCTCCTCCTTCATGGCGATCTTGCTGATCTCGTCCAAAAACGTCTGTGTCTCCTCGTTGGTCCCGGTGGACACGCGCAGGCAGTGGGGCAGGCCGAACGCCTTCAGCGGGCGCACGATCACGCCCTTCT
>CAYOQB010000015.1:0-3972 GCA_964406035.1 uncultured Solibacteraceae bacterium
GCGCCCACCTGGCGCATGGCCTCGCGCCCGCGCATGGTGGATCAGGGGCTGGCCAATGAGCAGCCCTGTCTGGTGTGCCACTCCGACAAGCGCGGGCCGTTCGTATTCGAGCACGCCTCCGTCCGCGTCGACGGCTGCGAAAGCTGCCACGCCCCGCATGGCTCCATGAACGCCCGCCTGCTGAAGCGCCCGGTGGTGTTCACGCTATGCCTGGAATGCCACAACGGCTCGCCCGGATTCGGACGAAGCGGTAACGGCGTCCCCACGCAATCCCCGTCGCACAACATGGCGGACCCCCGATACCAGAACTGCACCACCTGCCACGTCCGCATCCACGGCTCGAACGCGGATTCGAGGTTCCTGCGATGAAACGCGCGCTGCTATTGCTCTGCGCCGCGGCGCCGCTGCTCGCGCAGCCCGTCGTCGCGCCAACCGCCGAACGCGTCGGCCGGATCCGGGGCTCGGACTTCCACAACTACAACATCGTTCAAAGCTGGGAGCTCGGCTATCGCTTCCGCTCCGTCGACGGCAACATCGGCAAATATCGTAGCGACGTCAACTTCGGCAACGGGGTCCGCCTGCTTTCCAGCTCCTTCGCCATGTATTCGAAGGACGGGCGTGGAAGCTACTTTGACGAGCTGGTGGCCAACACGCAAGGCCTGGGCAACGACCCGTATCAGAGCGTGATCTTCCGCCTCCGCAAGAACCGGCTGTACCGCTACGATTTCCGCTGGTGGCTGAACGACTTTTTCAATCCGGCGCTGACCATCGCCCGCGGCCTGCACGCCCACAACACGGAGCGCCGGTTTCAGGATCACGACTTCACGCTGTTTCCGGATTCCAACTTCCGGCTGTTCCTGGGCTATACGCGCAACGTGCAGGACGGGCCGGCGCTGTCCACCGTCGCGCTGTTCGATTCGCGCGGCGACGAGTTTCCGCTGTTCACGGACATCCGCCGCCAGCGCAATGAGTTCCGTTTCGGGGGAGAGGCGCGCGTTCTCGGCTTCCGCCTGAACGCCTTCTACGGCCTCGACAACTTCCGCGAGGATTCGCTGTACACCATCCCCGCGTCCCAGGCAGGGGCAAATCCCGAGGACACCACACGCCTTGACGCGTTCCGCCGCGCCGAGCCTTATCACGGCAACAGTCCCTACTGGCGCGTGGGCATCTTCCGGGAAGGCGAGCGGCTCTACGCCGTCAACGGGCGATTCACCTACACCGCCGGCCAGCGCGACTTCGTGCTCGATGAGACCGCCATCGGCACCGCCCGCTTCGGCGCCGCCGCCAACCGGCAGATCCTCACTTTCGGCAATGCCCGCCGGCCGGTGGCCACCGGCAATTTCAACATCGCTCTTCTCCCCGGTTCTCGATTCACAATCACCAACCACACGGCGTTCCACAACGTCCGCATGGAAGGCGATTCCACGTATCGCGAGCTGGACAACGCGACTCTCTCCTTCCAGACGTTGCGTTTTCAGTACCTCGGCATCCGCACTTTCGCCAACGCCACCGATTTCAACGCCCGCCTGACTCCCCGCGTCGGATTCTTCGGCGGCTACCACTATGCCAACCGGCTGATCGGATCCATTCAGGATGTGCAGGTCCCCGGCTTCCCCTCGCCGCGACCGGAGCGTTCGGAGCAAACCAACCAGCTCCACTCCGGGATCTTCGGCGTGCGGCTGAAGCCGGCGAAGCTGTTCACCATCCAGTTCGACGGCGAGATCGGACGCGCGGACCGGCCCATCCAGCCCACCAGTGATCGCAACTACCACGCGCTCGGCGCGCGCGCCGACTACCGTGGCCGGACCCTCCGGCTCTCCGCCCTGGTCCGGACCAACTACAACTTCAACTCGGTGCAGCTCAGCGCCTTCTCCTCGCGGTCGCGGCAGTACGCCGCCGATGCCTCCTGGACTCCGAAGCCGTGGTTCGCCATCGATTCGGGCTATTCCAAGCTCCACCTGGACACCGCCGGCGGCATCGCCTACTTTCTGAACTTCCAGTTAGTTGAGGGCGAGCGGAGCCTGTTTTTCTCCAACATCCACTCCGGGCACCTGACCGCCCGTGCCTCCTGGCGACGCGCGGATTTCCAGGTGGGCTACACGCGCGTGCAGGACACCGGCGACGGCCGCGCAACTCCTTTCCGCTCAATCGGATCGGCGTTGCCGCTGTTCCAGGCCGCGCAGACCTTTCCGCTTTCTTACGAATCGCCCCAGGCGCGCGTCTCCATCCGCCTGCACGAGCGCCTGCGGGTTAATGCCGGATACCAATACTACCGATATACAGAAGAGTTCTCGGCCAATCAGAACTACCGGGCTCACACCGGGTTCACCAGTCTGCTTTGGTCGTTCTGAACCTTTGAAGAGAGAGTGAAGCGGTATGTATTTTCATCCGACGCCACTGAACGTGTCGACGCTGCTGCTGGTAGCCTTCGGGGTGGTCGTGCTCATGATGCTGGCCAAAGGCAAACATGACACGAACCTCTCGCTGATCTTTTTCGGCGCGATGACCGCCTTCGTCACCATGACCGCGCGGGAACTGAATATGTATCTGCTCTATTCGGGGATCGCGCTCGGGTTGGTGGTGCGGTTCGAGTTCATGAACCACAAGGTGACCAAGTTCTTCTCGTTCCTGCTCAGCTTCAGCGTCGCCGCCACCATGTACGCCTGCCTGATCGAGGTCTTCGGTCCCAGCCTGGCGCTGTTCTAAAGGCCGCCGCTACTTCTCCACCGGCATCCCGGCCGACACCCAGGCGCGCCAGCCGCCATCCAGCGAAACCACGTTGCGATAACCCATCTTCTGCAGGTTGTCCGCCGCCAGCGCCGACCGGTATCCCCCGCCGCAGTACAGCACGATCTTCGCATCCGGATCGGGGATCTTCTGCTCGATGTCGCGCTCGATCACGCCCTTGGAAAGGTGAATCGCGCCCGCCGCGTGCCCAGCCGCGAACTCGCTTTCTTCACGCGTGTCCACCAGGACGTGAGGCTCCGCTTTCATGCGCTGGTAACCCGCGACATCGATCTCCTTGATTCGCGATTTCGCGTCGTTGACAACGGCCAAAAACCCAGGATTATGCGCCTTCGGAGTCATTTCTGACTATGATCGCACAGGCCATGCGCGGCGCAGCCGGGCCGCGAGCTCCGGCGCGAACAGCATCCACAGCAGTCCGAGGCCCATCAGCCCGCCACGGGTGAGGTCGTAGTCCTCGCGGATGCGCTCCGCCGGATATCCCAGCGCGACTCCGAGCCCGACCTCAAAACCCAGGGTTAACACCGCCCACAGCAGGCCCACCCAAAACCGCGCGCGGCGATCGGGCGCCGCCAGAAACGGCGACAGCCACCACGCGATCGCCAGGATCAGCGCCATGCCGCTGAAGAACGTGATCCGCCGGGCGGGAAAGTCGCCCACCAGCGGCGCTAGAAACGCCTGCCTTAGGATGCCGTGTACCGTCTCGGCCGCCATGACGGCGAGCCACACGGCGATCGCCCTGCCGGCCAGCCGCAAGTCAGGCCGCCCGCTCGATGTCCGCGCCCGCCGCCCGCAGCTTGGCCTCGATCTTCTCGTAGCCGCGGTCAATATGATACACCCGGTCGATCAAGGTCTCGCCCTGGGCGCAAAGCCCGGCAAGCACCAGCGACGCCGAAGCGCGCAAATCGCTGGCGATCACCTGCGCGCCGGACAGCGCGCGCGGCCCAGCGATGATCGCCTTACGCCCGTCGATCCGGATCTGCGCGCCCATCCGCGCCAGTTCCAGAGCATGCATGAACCGGTTTTCGAAGATGGTCTCCGTAACAATCGAGATCCCCTCCGCCTGCGTCATCAGCGCCATGTACTGTGCCTGCAGGTCGGTGGCGAATCCGGGATGCTCCTCGGTGGTCATATCGACGGCGGTCAGCTTGCCGCCGCGGCGAATGCGAACCGAGCACCCGTCGCGCTGTTCCACCAGGCAGCCGCACTGTTCCAGCTTCAGCATCA
>CAYOQB010000015.1:4072-21978 GCA_964406035.1 uncultured Solibacteraceae bacterium
GAGCACCCGTCGCGCTGTTCCACCAGGCAGCCGCACTGTTCCAGCTTCAGCATCAGGGCCTGGAAATGCTCCGGAACGCAGCCGGTGATGGTGAGGTCGCCGGAGGTGATCGCGCCCGCCACCAGGAACGTGCCCGCCTCAATGCGATCCGGGATGATCGTGTGGCTGGCGCCGCCCAGTTTGTCGACCCCCTGCACCCGCAGTGTCGAGGTGCCCGCGCCCTCGATGCGCGCGCCCATTTTGGTCAGCAGAGCGGCAAGATCGCCCACCTCGGGCTCGCGCGCGGCGTTCTCGATCACCGTTTCGCCGCGCGCCAGCACCGCCGCCATCAGCAGATCCTCTGTGCCGGTGACGGTGATGCGGTCGAACACCACGCGGGCGCCCTTCAGCCCGTCCGGAGCGGAGGCCTCCAGGTAACCGTGCTCCTGCTTCAGCCGCGCGCCGAGCCGCTCCAGTGCGGAGACGTGCAGATCAATGGGGCGCGCGCCGATGGCGCAGCCGCCGGGCATGGATACCCGCGCGACTCCGGTCCGCGCCACCAACGGACCCAGCACCAGGCTGGACGCACGCATCGTTTTCACTACCTCGTATGGAGCCTCCGGCCGCTCCAGGTCGCGAGCCACCACTCGGGTGCAGCCGTTGGCGACTTCCACTTTCGCGCCGGTGTGCGCCAGCAACTGCTCCATGGTCTTGATGTCGCGCACGCGGGGGATGCGCCCCAGCTCTACGGGTTCTTCCGTCAGCAGGCACGCCGCCAAGGCAGGCAAGGCGGAGTTTTTCGCCCCGCTGATCGCGATTTCCCCATGCAGCGGCCGTCCGCCTCGAATCCGAAACTTGTCCATGAACCTTCATGGTACGGCACGCCGGGCGGATGCGCCAAAAAGAGAACAGGCACGCGGAAACCCACGGAATGCTTAGGCTGTGGTCTTGCGTTTCCGGTCGCGATGGTCCCCTGCCGCCAGGATCTTCCCCATCGGCGGCTGGCGCTTGTGCTGCTTCGTAGCACGCTTCGTTTTAGGCGAATCCGCGCCACCACCAGAACGCTTAGGCGTTGCCGGCTCGAACTCCTCCTCGAAGCTCGGAACGTGAAAGTCCTCTGCCGTTTGCGCTGGCAGCCGGCTAAGGGTGTCGGAGAATGGCCGGAACCGTATTTCCAGGTCGCAGTCGAACGCCTTTGCCACTTCCAGGAGGGTCGCCACGGACATCTTTCCGTACTCAGGATCCTCCAGCTTGGACACCCAAGCCTGCGCCTTGTTCAGCAGTTTGCCGAACGCAGCCTGTGTGAGGTTCCGTTGGTCGCGCAGTGCACGGACTTGAAGCGCCAGGGACGACCTCACTCGTTCTTCCATGAAGGCCTGCCTGTATTCTTTGTCCCGCCAGGACGCAAGCAGTTGCTCCCGTGTTTTATCAACTGAAATCATGGGGGCACACTCGCCCTGGGTTGTTGAGGACCACCTGTCTTCTTTCATCCGCCGCCTCCAAAATGCGTCTGGGGACCCTGCCCTTCTCCACGCCGCCGATCAAGAACGTGAACGCCATGCGCCCGGGGCCGTAGCAGCCCCGGGGCCGGTATTGAACCCCCCCGAAGACGACTCTCAGTTCATACAGATCGTCCCAACCCTTGTAAGCGCTGAAGTACTGCTCCGGGAAGACCGTCATGCCCCGAAGCGTGGCAATTCGGGCGTTGATCTTCGCTTTTGCCACCTTCGGTATGCCGCTGGACAGCCAGCGGTGAAACTCGTTCTCGCCTCTGGCACTGCAGAAGTCATAGAAGGTCCACACTCTTCAGTATATAAGAAATTTCTTTTAGGGCAAGACCAAATCGGAATCCGGGCGCCTAGGGCGGAGGCACTGGAAAAGCAAAAGGCGTCCCGCTGTTGCGGGACGCCCTGAAAACGCGAACGCGGGTGACTACTTCTTCAACGCCGCCTCGATCGCGGCGATCATTTCGGGGGACTCCGGCGCGACGCGCGGCTCAAAACGCTTCACGAAGCGGCCTTCGCCGTCCACCAGGAACTTGGTGAAGTTCCACTTCACTTCGCCTCCGCCCGCACCGGTCAAGTATTCATACAGGGGCGCCTTATCGCCGCCCTTCACCGAAATCTTGGAGTACATCGGGAAGTTGACGTTGTACTTGCGGGAGCAGAATTGCTTGATCTCGGCGTCCGAGCCGGGCTCCTGACCCATGAAGTTGTTCGCCGGGAACCCGATGACCACCAAGCCCTTGTCCTTGTAACTCGCGTAGAGTTTCTGCAGCCCTTCGTACTGTGGCGTGAATCCGCACTGACTGGCGACATTGACGATGAGAAGCACCTTACCCTTGTAAGCGGAAAGCGGCGCGGTCTGTCCGTCGATGTTGTTCATCGTGAACTCGTGGACGCTGTTGGCGGCGAACAGCGGCGTCATCAGAATGGCTCCCAATTGCAAAAGTGATCCGAGGCGTTTGACCATAACAGATCAGATGACAGCCGACGCCTGAGTGATCCAGTTATAGTTAACATGGTTTATAGCCCCGGTTACAAGAGGAAAAACGCGGATGCAACCACAGCCTGTCCGAGTGGAAACCGTTGAGACTGTTGGCGTTATTACACTCGCCAAGCCGGAACGGCGCAATGCGCTGTCCCTCGGCATGATGCGCGAGCTGATAGCCGCGCTCGACCGCTCGGCTGAAAATGCGGAGATCCGCGCCGTCATCCTCGCCGCCGAGGGCAAAGCATTCTCCTCCGGCCACGATCTTTCGGAGATGACCGGCCGCGACGTGAACGAGTACCGCCGCCTCTTCGACGTGTGCTGCGAGTTGATGGCGAAGATCCAAAGCATTCCACAGCCGGTGATCGCCGAAGTGCAGGGGATCGCCACTGCCGCGGGCTGCCAGTTGGTGGCCACCTGCGACCTGGCAATCGCCAGTTCGGAAGCGGTTTTCGCTACGCCGGGCGTCAAAATCGGCCTGTTTTGCACAACGCCCATGGTCGCGCTCACGCGCGCCATCGGCCGGAAGCGCGCCATGGAGATGCTGCTGACCGGCAAGCCGGTGGACGCCCTTACGGCCGCCGATTGGGGTCTGGTGAACCGGGTGACGCCACCCGAGTCCCTCCGCGAGGAAACCCTTCGACTGGCCAAGGAAATCAGCGCGGCTTCCGAGTTCACCGTGGGGCTGGGCAAGCAGGCGTTTTACGCCCAAATCGACCTCGACCAGCCCAAGGCGTACGCCTATGCCAAGGAAGTGATGTCCATGAACGCGCTCGCCGCCGACGCCCAGGAAGGCATCTCCGCGTTTCTGGAGAAGCGTCCCGCCTGCTGGACCGGGCGGTAGCGAGATTCGCCCCGGGGCGTAACCTCACCCTCCCGGTGTAACATCTTGTTTATCTATGCATCCGCACCGGGCCCGCAGTCTGTTCCTGCTCGCAGCTTTCAGCGCCGTCGCCGCACTGGCGCAGGCGCCTGCCACAGCGCGCAAAATCACGTCGCCGAAGGAAGAGTTCGGACACAACCTCGGCGACGATTACTTCCTGGCGAACTACCAGCAACTGCTCGGCTACTGGCAGAAGCTGGAGAAGGAATCCGACCGCATGAAGCTGGTCGAGATGGGCAAAACCGAGGAAGGCCGGCCGCAGATGATGGCCATCGTCACCTCGCCCGACAATCTCAAGAAGCTGGACCGGTATAAGGAGATTGCCCGCAAGCTGGCGCTGGCCGAGGGCGTTTCGGACGAGGAGGCTCGCAAGCTGGCGCAGGAAGGCAAGGCCGTTGTCTGGATCGACGGCGGTTTGCACGCCACCGAGGTGCTGGGCGCGCAGCAGTTGATGGAAACGCTGTACCAGATGGTGTGCCGCACGGATCCCGAAACCATGCGCTTCCTGCGTGACGTGATCATCCTCTTCGTGCATGCCAACCCCGACGGGCATGACCTGGTGGCGGATCACTACATGCGTGAGAAGGATCCGCTGAAGCGCCGCGTCTACGCGCCGAGGCTCTATCAGAAGTACGTGGGCCACGACAATAATCGCGACTTCTACCTGTCGGCCCAAAAAGAATCCACCAACATGAACCGCGTGATGTACCGCGAATGGTTCCCGCAGATCATGTACAACCATCACCAGACCGGTCCCGCCGGCGCGGTTCTGTTCGCGCCGCCCTTCCGCGATCCGTTCAATTACTACTTCGATCCGCTGGTGATGCTCGGCACCAATCGCGTCGGCTACGCGATGCACCAGCGCCTGGCCGAGGAGGACAAGCCCGGCGGCGTGGCCTGGGAAGGCGCGAGCTACTCGGTCTGGTTCAATGGCGGCTTGCGAACCACCGCTTACTTCCACAACATGGTGGGCATCCTCACGGAGACCATTGGCAGCCCCACCCCGATGGAGATTCCGTTCGTGCCGCGCCGGCTGCTGAGCACCAAAGACCAGCCGAACCCGATCACGCCTCAGAAGTGGCACTTCCGCCAGTCGATCGACTATTCGGTAACCAATAACCGCGCCGTGCTGGACATCGCCTCCAAGTATCGCGAGGAGTGGCTGTACAACATCTACAAAATGGGCCGCAATTCAATCGAGCGCGGCAGCCGCGACCACTGGACCATAACTCCACGGAAGATTGACGCGGTGGAGGCCCAGATCCGCAAGGATCGCGCGTCCGACCAGGAGCAGCGCCGCTTCGAGCGGCAGTTCTTTGAACAGACTCGCGCGGACGGCAAGTATTACGCCGAAGTCCGCAAGCCGGAACTGCGCGATCCCCGCGGCTACATCCTGCCCGCCGATCAGGACGACTTCCTCACGGCGACCAAGTTCATGAATTCGCTGATCAAGACCGGCGTCACCGTGCACCGCGCCACGGGCGCATTCACGGTGAACGGGAAGAACTATCCGGCCGGATCTTACGTGGTGAAGACGGCGCAGGCGTTCCGCCCGCACATTCTGGATCTGTTTGAGCCGCAGGATCACCCCAACGATTTCAAAGCGCCGGGCTCCCCGCCGACCCCGCCGTACGATAACGCCGGCTGGACCCTGGCTTACCAGATGGGCGTGAAGTTCGACCGCATTCTGGACGGCTTCGAGGCGCCGCTGGAGAAGATCGCCGACCTGGTTACGCCCGCGCCCGGGCGGATGAGCGGCGTCGCTTCGCCCGCCGGATACCTGGTGTCGCACAAGGTGAACGACTCGTTTGTCGCGGTTAACCGCCTGTTGAAAGCCGGTGAAGACGTGTACTGGATGAAGTCCCCCGTTACGGTGGACGGCGCGAACGAAGGCCCCGGGGCGATGTACATTCCCGCCAAAGCCTCCACTCGCGCGGTGCTCGAGAAGGCTGCCCGCGACCTGGGGCTCAGCTTCACTGCCGTGGCTGCGAAGCCTGCCGGCGACGCCATGAAGCTCAAGCCTGTGCGCATCGGACTGTGGGACCGCTTCGGCGGCTCCATGCCGTCCGGCTGGATCCGCTGGCTGTTCGAGCAGATGGAGTTCCCCTTCGAAGTGGTCTATCCCAAGGCGATCGACGCCGGCAATCTGCGCAGCAAGTATGACGTTCTGGTCTTCGTCGGCGGCGCAATCCCGGCGCGCGATGGGGATGCCCCGGGCGAGCTCGACCGCATGCCCTCCGCGGACGCAATTCCCGCGGAGTATCAGGCCATGACCGGTAGCCTCTCCGTGAAGCAGAGTGTGCCGGAGTTGAAGCGCTTTCTGGAGGCGGGCGGAACCGTGCTGACCATCGGCAGTTCCACCGCGCTGGCGCGGCATCTCGGCTTCGCGATTCAGAATCACCTCACCGAGCGTACCGCCAACGGGCCGGAGCGTCCGCTGAGCCGCGACAAGTTCTACGTGCCCGGTTCGATCCTCGAAATGAAGGTCGACAACCGGCATCCGCTGGCCTGGGGCATGGGGGACAAGGCCGACTTCCTCTTCGACAACAGCCCGGTGTTCCGCGTGCAGCCTGAGGCAGCGGTGCGGGGCGTCAAGCCGGTGGCCTGGTTCGCCAGCGCCGCGCCGCTGCGCAGCGGTTGGGCTTGGGGACAGCAATACCTGGAGGGCGGCGCGGGTGCGCTGGAAGTCCCGGTGGGTGAGGGCAAACTGTTCCTCTTCGGACCGGAGATCACCTTCCGCGCGCAGCCGCACGGCACCTTCAAGATGCTCTTCAACGGCATCTACTACGGCACGGCGCAGAACCAGAACCCGTAGCGCGAAAATACATCGCCGCGGGCCGTTGTATGATCCAACGGGTTGCATGGATTGGAATAGCGCTCTACCTCTGCTGTGGCAGGGAACCCTGGCCGCGGTGATCCTGATGGCCGTGCTGTGGCTGATCCACCTGCCGCTGCGCAACGCGTCCATCGTGGACATTGGCTGGTCCTTCGGCATCGCGCTGGTGGCGCTCGTGTACGCGATTCAAGGTCCGGGAGGCTCGCCGCGCCGGTGGGTGATGGCCGCGATGGCCGGCCTATGGGGCCTTCGCCTGGGCGGCTATCTGCTGCTGCGGATCGCCGGCAAGCCGGAAGAGGGACGCTACGTAGCGCTGCGCGAGAAGTGGAAGACCAACCTGGAATTCAAGTTTCTGCTGTTCTTTCAATTTCAAGCTTTGCTTTGTCCTGCCTTGTCGTGGCCGTTTCTCGTGGTAGCGGTAAACCCAGCGCCGGGACTCGGCGGTTGGGAGTATGCCGGACTGGCCCTTTGGGCGGCCGGCGTTCTGGGCGAGGCGACGGCCGATGCGCAGCTCGATGCTTTCAAGAAGGACCCGCGCAACAAAGGTCTCACCTGCCAGTCCGGCTTGTGGAATTACTCGCGCCATCCCAATTATTTCTTCGAGTTTCTGGTGTGGTGCGGTTACGCGACGTTCGCCATGGGCTCGCCCGGCGGCTGGATCGCCTGGATTTCGCCGGCGATGATTCTTTATTTCCTGTTCCGCGTCACCGGAATTCCGGCGACGGAAGCTCAGGCGCTGCGATCGCGCGGGGAGGCATACCGGCGCTACCAGAAGTCGACCAGCGCGTTTGTGCCGTGGTTCAAGAAGACGCCTGCCTAGCCGCCCGGTATTTTCGGAGGCGTAACAACTCTCTCTCGCCATCGTGCGCGGATCTGCTGACCCGCGTATTGGTGATTTCCTGCCCGCGGGAATCAAGGCGAGTGCGGCGATTGCATTCATCCGCTCGAATAAGCTACAAATTGTTCTGCACTTATGAGCGCCGCGCAAGCAGCTTGCGAACTTGTTTTTGGATTGGTTGGGCCGCTGGGTACGGATTTAACTGCTGTCGCTGAGGTGTTGCGGTCGGCCCTTGCCCAGGTTCGCTACCAAAGCGAGGTATACCGGCTGAGCAGGCTGATGCGGGATTTGTCAGGCGACCCCTGGAGAAAACTCACCGACGGGCCTCGAGACGAAATGATCGAAGCCCACATGACAGCCGGGAATGCGCTTCGCCAAACGCTCGCCCGTAACGACGCAATGGCTATGTTGGGGCTTCTCGCCATTCAAGAGTGCCGGCAGCAGAGAACCGGGGAGCCCACGAGCCCGCTTCCCCGGTTCGCGCACGTGCTCAATTCGCTGAAGCGGCCGGAAGAAGTCAGGATTCTCCGCCGAATCTACGGCCCTTCTCTGGTTGTACTCGCAGCCTATTCTCCACGCGAGCGGCGCTTGCACGATCTTGCCACGCGCATTGCTACATCCAGGCATAGCAATCAAATCGGCGAGCACCTGAGCGCTTCCGAACGTTTGCTGCGTCGCGACGAATCCGAGACAGGGACCGACCACGGGCAAAACATCGAAGAGACGTTTCCGATCGCCGATGTCGTCATCAATACGACTGATCACGCTTCCATGGTTGCTTCGGTGCAGCGTGCGATCGAGCTGCTCTTCGGGAATGTCTTCATCACACCTACGGCTGATGAACAGGGAATGTACCTCGCGCGAGCCGCGGCCTTCCGGTCAGCTTCACTCGCGCGACAGGTTGGCGCGGCGATTTGCCGCCGCGACGGTAGTGTCGTTGCGTTCGGAATGAATGAGGTCCCGAAAGCTGGGGGCGGCGCGTATTGGTGCGACGATGATAACGATCGCCGTGACTTTAGACTGGGGTACGACACGAGTGACCGGATGCGGCAGAACATCCTCGGCGAGATCCTGAATCGCTTGAAGGACGGCGGCTGGCTCAATCCGTCGAAGGCGGGGATACCCACTCCGGCACTAGTCGAGGAAGCGCTCCGCGCAGGTCCCAGTCCTTTGATGAAAGGGGCACAGTTCCTCGCGACGATCGATTACGTGCGAGCCGTACATGCGGAAATGGCAGCCATCTCCGACAGCGTACGGCACGGGATCCCAACCGCTGGTTGCACTCTGTACACAACGACCTTCCCATGTCACGATTGCGCCAAGCACATTGTCGCCGCCGGCATCACGCGGGTGGTCTACATCGAACCGTACCGGAAGAGCCTCGTGCAGGAGTTGTATCCAGACTCCGTGGTCGTCGACCCTGCTGACGGTTGTTCCGGCAGAGTGCGATTCGAGCCCTTTGTCGGCGTCGCCCCAAGGCGGTATTCTGACTTATTCGGACTTGCAACTAATCAACGGAAGAACAAGGACGGCACCATGATCCAATGGAACAGCGCCACGGCGATGCCGAGGTTGCCGGAGTATATGCCGTCCGCGGTGGCGCGGCTGGCCGCTGAGCAGGATGAAACCCGCGTGTTTTTGAGGCAGTTAAGAGAACATGGGCTAGCGCAATCAGAGGACGAAGCCAAATCATGACACTCGAAAAAGGTTGGATCAACAGGCAATTCGCACGCCTGGAACGGGACGCCCTGAACTGGCCCGCCTGGATGAGGGAAGAAGGTGAGCACCGGCATACACCGCTGCCGGAGAGCTGTTCCGCCGCCGACGAAGCAGGCCAGGATTCTGCAGCACTGCAAGGAAATGGCCAACACCAACCGGCGAACGCTCATCCCAAAGGTTCCTCTGACGAACGAGAGGCCAACCGGGAGTGACGCAGTCTTAATGCGTTGTCGCCGGCGCCGCGCCCCTTTTTGACGGCACTCGCCGACCCCCTAACGTTTTCCCCTTGCTTACCGAGAGGACTTCGCGGTATTCTAACCTCGGTAACCGAGGAGAGAATACTTGAGCCGCCCCAATGACCTCGTCCAGGGAACGCTGGACCTGCTGCTTCTGAAAATCCTGGCCCTGGAACCTCTCAACGGCTGGGCCGTCAGCCAGCGCCTGAAACAAGTCTCCGGCGATGTCCTGCAGGTCAGCGACGGATCGCTGTACCCCGCGCTGCACAAACTCGAGCAGGAAGGCTGGATCACCGCCGAATGGAAGGCCAGCGAAAACAACCGCCGCGCCAAGTTCTACTCCCTTACCCGGCTGGGCCGCAAGCAACTGCAAAAGGAAACTGAAAGCTGGACCCGGCTTTCGCGGGCAATCACCCAGGTGGTGCGTCTCGAGGAGGCCTGAGGCCATGCGCCTGGAACACTTGCTGTACACCGTTCCGCTGCGCTTGCGATCGCTGTTCTTCCGCCGCCGGGTCGAACAGGAGCTCGAAGACGAGCTGCAGTATCACCTGGAGCGGGTCACCGAGCAGTTTGCCGCCCAGGGAATGTCTCCGGGCGAGGCTCGCGAAGCCGCCATCCGGCGCATGGATGGACTGGCGCAGCGCAAGGAGGAATGCCGCGACGCTCGCCGCGTCCGGCTGGCGGATGACACGCTGCAGGACATTCGCTATGGGATCCGCGTGCTGGCCAAGGCGCCCGGCTTCACCGCCGTGGGGCTCGCGACGATCGCCCTGGCCATCGGCGCCAACGCCGTAGCCTTCGCCGCATTCTATGCAGTGGTCCTGCATCCCTTGAACGTTCCGCGCGCGGACAGCCTCTATTCCGTTCATCGCACCGGCGACGGCTCTGGTAATCTTTCTTATCCCGACTACCTCGATCTCCGCGATCGCAACCGCAGTTTCGAAGGCCTGGCGGCCTACAGCATCGTACAGGCCGGACTGGAAGCCGGCGACACGCCCGCCCGCGCCTGGGTGACCACCGCCTCGGGCAACTACTTCGACGTGCTCGGCATCCAGCCGCACGCCGGACGCTTCTTCCATGCCTCCGACGAGCGAGGTCCCAACAGCGCGCCGTATGTCGTGCTTTCCCACGCCTACTGGCAAAGCCGCTTTCATGGCGATCGCAACGTGATTGGAAAAATCGTTCAGGTGAACAAGCACCCGTTCACGGTGATCGGCGTCGCGCCGCCGGAATTCACCGGCACTCTGCTGTTCTTCTCGCCCGACTTCTTCGTTCCCATGGTCAATCAGGAACAGATGGCAGCGGCCGAAGCTCTCAACGACCGCGCCCTGCGCTCCGTCTTCCTGACGATCGGTCACCTCAAGCCCGGCGTCACTCCCGAGCAGGCGGCAGCCGACCTCAATTCCATCGGCGATTACCTGCAACGGACCTATCCCAAGGAGCACGGTCCTTCCACCTTTACCCTGGCGCGGCCCAGCCTCTATGGCGACTTCATGGGACGCCCGGTTCGAGCCTTCCTGACCGCTTTGCTGCTGCTGGCCGGCTTGATCCTGCTGGCCGCCTGCGCGAACCTGGGCAGCCTGTTCGCGGCTCGGGCCGCCGACCGGGCGCGCGAGGTGGCTCTGCGCGTGGCGCTGGGCGCGGGCCGGCTGCGCATTCTCCGCCAGTTGTTCACCGAAGCCCTGCTCATCTCGCTGGCGGGCGGCGCGCTCGGCCTGTGGGGCAGCGTAATGCTTCTGCGCTGGCTGCGGAACTGGACACCTTTTCCGCAGTTTCCGGTGAATATCCCGTTCGCGCCCAGTCCCGAGGTGTACGCGGTGGCTCTGCTGCTGGCGCTGGCCAGCGGCCTGCTGTTCGGCGCCGCGCCGCTCCGGCAGGTGCTGCGGACCGATCCCTACGACATCGTGAAGAGCGGCGCGCGCTCCACGCAGGAGCGCCGGATCACCGGCCGCGACCTGCTGGTCGCCGCGCAGATCGCCATCTGCGCGCTGCTGGTCACGTCCTCGCTGGTCGCCGTGCGCGGGCTGGCGCGCTCCATGAACAGCAACTTCGGCTTCCAGCCGCGCAACGTCCTGCTGGTGGAAACAAACCTGGAGATGGCCGGTTACCGAAGCGATTCCGCTCCCGCGATGCAGAAGCGAATGATCGAGGAGATTGGCAAGTTGCCCGCCGTCACCGCGGCGGCTTTGGTGGACGTTCCGCCGCTGTTCAACGGCGACCTTCGCACCGCGTCCATCTTCCGCGAAGATACCAACGACCTTCGTCCCGCGAACGCCGCGCTCCGTCCAGCCATCTATCGCGTCAGCCCCGGCTACTTCCATGCCGCCGGCACCTCCCGGATCGCCGGGCGCGACTTCACCTGGCATGATGATTCGCATGCGCCCGCCGTGGCCCTCGTGAATCCGGAATTCGCGCGCCGCCTGTTCGGCGCGCCGGAACGCGCCCTCGGCCGTCATTACAAGCTCCGCGACGGCACTCGAGTTCAGGTGATCGGCCTGGTCGAGGACGGCAAGTATCAGAGCCTCACGGAGAATCCCAAACCCGCGATGTTCGTGCCGCTGTTGCAATCGCCCGCCAGCCAGACCACGATGGTGGCTCGCGCGCAGGGCGATCCCGGCGCGCTCGCACAGGCGATCCGAAACGAACTGCGCCGGCTCGATCCCGGTCTGCCGTCCTTCATCCAAACCTGGGACGAAGGCTTGAGCCTGGTCCTGTTCCCGTCGCGCGTCTCCGCCGCGGCGCTCGGCATCCTCGGCATCATTGGCGCGATGCTGTCGCTTACCGGCATCTTCGGGCTTGCCGCTTACTCCGTCAGCCGCCGGCTGCGCGAGCTGGGAATCCGCATCGCGCTGGGCGGCAGTCCTCGCGAAGTGCTGGCGGCCGCGCTCGGGCGGGCCGTCCGCGTGCTCGCCTTCGGCTCCGTGGCCGGACTGCTTCTCGGCATCCTGGCGACACAGGTGCTCGCCTCCATCGTGTATCAGGCCACGCCGCGCGATCCGCTGGTGATGGCCGGCGTCATTGTCTCCATGCTGCTGCTGGGGATCGTCGCTACGTGGATCCCCGCGCAGCGTGCCCTGTCCGTCGATCCTTTGCGTTTGCTGCGCGAGGATTGAGTTTTTTCAAAGGAGAGAAAAATGCGTATTCTTCTGATTTCGCTTCTTGCACCCTTGACTGTCCTCGGCGCGCAAGCCGACCCGCTGAGCGCTTTCAACCGCATCGCCTTCAGTCAGGTCAAGGGGTGGCTGCTGCAGTCGGCGGAAAAGATGCCCGAGGAGGCGTACGCATACCGGCCGACCGACGTGGTCCGCGGCTTCGGCCAGATCATCGGCCATGTCGCCGACGCCAACTACCGCTTCTGTTCTGCCGCGCTGGGGGAAAAGAATCCGGCGCTGATGATCGAGAAGACGAAAACTACCAAAGCAGAGTTGATTGCGGCCCTCCGGGAGGCGTTCGCTTACTGTGACAAGGCATACGCCGGTCTCACCGATGCCACCGGGGTCGAGCTCATCAAGCTCTCGGGCATGGACATGCCGAGGCTGAGCGCGCTGCAGGTAAACATCGCGCACACAGCCGAGCATTATGGCAACATCGCGACCTATATGCGATTGAAAAACATGGTTCCACCCAGCAGCGAGCCCCCCGCGCGGCCGCAGCCCAAGCAATAAAGCCACCCCGCGGGCCGTCTGTGCAAACAGGGAACAAAGCGTGAGTTCAAGGCGTAACAAATGACTATGACACTGACACCCGCCGACAAACACCCCGGAGCGCGGATCCGGCTCTGGCCCGGCATCGCGGCGGCCGCCATTCAATGGCTGCTCCGCTTGGGAGTGCCGGCGGTTTCGCCGGAGAACGGGATTCTGGGCCTGCTGGCCGCGATCGCGTTCAGCGTGGTGATTCTCGTCTGGTGGCTGTTCTTCAGCCGAGCCCCCTGGGCGGAGCGGATCGCCGCGATCGTGTTGATGATCGCCGCGGCGGGCATAACCTATCCATTCCTGCATCCCTCCATCTCCACCGGGATGATGAATCGCATGTTCTGGCTGCACATCAGCCCCGCGCTGACCCTGGCGCTGGTGGCGTGGGCAGTGCTCAGCCGCAACCTGAGCGGGCCCGCGCGCTACGTCACCATGGCGATCGCAATCCTGATGGGCGGAGGGATCTTCGCCGCGCTGCGCACCGATGGCGTCACCGGCGACGGCATGGCGCAGCTCACCTGGCGCTGGGCCAAGGATCCCGAGCAGCGATTGCTGGCCAGCGCGCCGTCCGATCCGCCGCGCTCCGAACCGGCGAAGGAAGTCCCGGTGGAAGCAGCGGTTCTGAAGCCGGCGCCGGCGGCGATCCCCTCTCCCGCGAAACCCGAAGTCGCGCCGGTCATACCTGGTGTGGCCGAATGGCCCGGCTTCCGCGGACCCAATCGCGACGGCGTGGTCACCGGAGTACGCATCCACACCGGCTGGTCCGCCTCCCGCCCGGCGGAGCTGTGGCGGCGCAAGGTGGGCCCGGGCTGGTCCTCCATCGCTGTCGCTGGAAATTTCTTCTACACCCAGGAGCAGCGCGGCGAGTTTGAGGTAGTCGTCTGCCACCAACTGGCCACCGGCGAGCCGGTGTGGGTCCACCGCGACAAAGCTCGCTTCTGGGAGTCCAACGCGGGCGCGGGGCCGCGCGGCACGCCAACCATCCACAATGGCCGCGTTTACACTTTCGGCGGAACCGGCATCCTGAATGCGCTCGACGCCGCCACCGGCGCGCCCGTATGGACGCGCAACGCGGCCAAGGAAATCGGCGTGGCCACTCCCGGCTGGGGATTCACCAGCTCTCCGCTGGTGGTGGACGACGCTTTGATCGTCGCGGTTTCTGGACGCGTGGCGGCATACGATCTGGCCACCGGCAAGCCGCGCTGGACCGGACCCAAGATCGGCGGCAGCTACAGTTCGCCGCACCTGTTTACCCTGGCCGGAGTGCCGCAGGTGGTGATGCTGAGCGGCAATGGCGCAACCAGCTTCTCGCCCGCGGACGGGAAGATCCTGTGGCAGCATGCCTGGGAGGGCGCGACGATCCTGCAGCCCACGCTGGCCGGCGAGGACTCGCTGTTGATCTCCACCTCGGACATGATGGGTTCGCTGGGCATCCGGCGGCTGGCCATCGCCAAGGGGCCGGACGGCTGGACCGCGAAGGAGGTCTGGACCTCCCCGGGATTGAAGCCGTACTTCAACGACCTGGTGGTGCACAATGGCTTTGCCTACGGCTTTGATGGAAGCATCCTTTCCTGCATCGACTTGAATGACGGGAAACGCAAGTGGAAAGGCGGGCGCTACGGCCACGGCCAGATGCTGCTGCTGAAGGATCAGGATGCGCTGCTGATTCTGTCCGAGGAGGGCGAAGTGGCGCTGGTGGGCGCGACTCCAGAGGGCTTCACCGAGCTCGCGCGCATGCCGGCGATCGAAGGCAAGACCTGGAACCACCCGGTGGTCGCCCGCGATGTCTTGCTCGTGCGCAACGGCGAGGAGATGGTGGCGTTCCGCCTGCCCGTGGCGGGAAGTTAACCCCCAACTCTTAGTACGGAAGGTCCGTTAGGTTTTCGGGATCGTTGGTGCATACTAGCACCATGCGCTTTGGGGGTAACCGTTCGAGCGGGTGGATTCTGTTCTGGATTGCCGGTTACCTGCTGCTGCGGATCCTGCTGCTGCCGGCTGATCCGGCCGTGGCCGGTGGTTTTTCGCACGACTCCGCTTACCTAGCCATGGTGGCTCAGAACCTTCTGAGCGGAAAAGGTTTGGTGCTGGATGCGCTCTGGCTGGTTTTCCTCAATCCACCTTCGCTGCCGATGCCGTTTCACAATGCGAATCCGCTGTTTCCCCTCCTGACGGCGGGGTTCAGCAAGGTGCTCTGGATAAATGTCCCGGACGCCGCGTTCCTCGTATCCGCGCTCGCCGGAGTCGCTCTGACTGGCGTGCTCGCTTGGATTCTGCTGCCTTACAGTCCCAACTGGAAAGTCGCGCTAGCCGCCAGCCTGCTAGCTTCCCTGTCTCTGGAACCATGGGTCTCCAGTTGGGCTGCCATGACGGATGCACTTTGGTGTCTGCTGGCGCTGATCTCCTGCGGCGTCCTGCTGCGAAGCCGCACGGCGGCGGGTTTCGGTCTGGCCGGTTTGGTGCTTGGTTTGGCGTGGCTCACCCGGTCTATGTCCACGCTGCTTGCCCCGGCGGTGATTGCATACATCCTGCTGAAGTTCCCGTTTCGAGATGCGTCCAAATTTCTTCTTAGCCTGAGTGCGGCGGCTTTGGCTATCTGCAGCCCCTGGCTGGTATTCACGGCACTCACTTGGGGAGCTCCGTTGCGGAGCGACAGCGGCTTCATCTTTTCCACGCACGCCTACTACGAATACAAGATGGGCACACCGTGGAAGGTGTGGCACTCGCCCGTTCCGCCGGCGTCCGCCAGCGAGCTTCTCCGCTCGCATCCGGCCGAAGTGTTGCGGAACTGGCTGAGCCGGCCCGTGCCGTTCCTGAAGAGAATTCTGTTGGGCGCCGGCGGGACCCGGCTCGGGCTGACGCTTGTAGCCGTTCTGGCGCTTCTGCTGGTTGCTCGCAAACCGCCGGCCGCGTTTTCTCCCGAAAGTCTCTGTGTCATCCTCTACCTGGCGACAATATTCGCGGTTCTCTCTGTTCTGGGGCCGTACATGGAAGCCCGCTATTTCATACTTCCCTACACACTGTTTTGGGCTTGGGTATGGAGATCGGTCATCCTGACCGCGCGAGAAGTTACGATGGGCGTGAGGACCCGTACTCACTACGCCAGCTTGCTAATCGCGGCGGCAGTCACCGCGTTGGTGATGGCTCCGAACGCCTACTCCGCGGTCCGGTACGCCCGCTCCCCGGACCAGGCCTGGAACGTTCCCTATCGCGAGATCAGCCGCAAGTGGAACGTCGAAATTATCAGAGGATCACCCACGGTCGTCGGAGATCATCCCTATCTTTTCAGCCTCTTTACGGGAAATCAGTCCCTCAGCATTCCGGCTTCCAATGACGAGTTCCTGAAGCGATACATGAAACAGTACGGCGCTCGATTCGTGCTGCTCAGCGAGCGAGAGCGCTTCTTCTGGCGCCCGGAGTGGGTATCGAAGCCCCCAGGAGACTTGAAGCTCATACGGAGTACAGGCGGCTTCTACCTGTACGCCCTTCAAGATTGAAGGCAACACCGCTTGACCGGCTCACGCGGCGAAGATCGCCTTCGTATAGGCCACCCGGAAGCCCGCGCGTTCGTAATTGCGGTGAGACGTGCTGCCCGGCATCACGCAGGCGGCCGCGAGGTCGCAGCCGCGATCCGTGGATACCCGCAGACGGTGCGCGATCAGAGCTGATTGCACCCTCCGCCCGCGCATCTCCGGCAGCGTTCCGTCGCCCGCGAACAGCGCGGCCCCATCGTGCATCTGCAACCCCGCTCCCCCGGCGAGCACGCCGCCGGCGGCCGCCAGATACCCGGACGACCCCTCCGCCGCCACCATGGAGAGGAACATCCGCAGCAGTTCCGGCGATTCCGGCATCTCGAAGCCGCGCATCACCATGCGGACGTAGTCCGCCTGCTGGTTCTCGCCGATGGCCGCGGTATCGATTCCATCCGGCAGCGGCGGCAGCGGAATCAACGAGTCCAGTGATCGCGCCAGCGTGTGCTCGAAATGCTGCAGCCGGTAGCCGCGGTCCCGGAGGTGCTCGAACAGCGAGAAGTCGGCCAGGGGGCACAGCGAAATCATCACCGCCGCGCCGCGATCGCGGAAGAACGCCTGCAGCCGGTCCATCTCGCTCGCGCTGACCGCGCCCGCCATGCCCGCGCCGATGATCTGCGTCAGCGGCGAGCCAACACCAAGGAAGATCGCCTGGCCTCCGGCGATTTCCTCCACCGCCGCCTGGTCCTCCGGATGAAGGCGCATGTGGGCCAGCGCGGTTTCACGGTTGGCTCGCGCTTCCAGCGACTCCAGCCTGCGTGCATCCACGGCGAAAGGCGTCATTCCTGCGAGGGGCCCGCCGCCTTTGCTTCCTTCACCACCACCGCGGGCACGTTCTGATCCCGCACCAGCTTGTTGAACGCCGGAAGATCGCCCTTCAGGATGCCGTCCAGAGACTTCAACTGCGCGTTCAATTGCGACGCCAGGTCCTCAAACACCATGTAGCTCTGCGCGGTCGGCGCCACGTCGGTGCTCTCCACCACGCCCGCCAGCGCGCCGATCTTGTTGTTCAGCTTGATGGGGTAGTTCAGCGGGTCCTGGCTGCTGCGGTTCTTGGTCTGATACAGCTCCTCTTCGACGGAGGTCAGCTTCTTGTTCAGGGCCTTCGCCGAATCGACAATCGCCTTGTTGTCGGAGTAGCGGGCGGCCAAACCGTCCACCTGGGCGCGGACATCGCGAATCTGCACGACGGCGAGATTTGCCTGGCTCAGCTTGTCGCGGATCTGCAGGCCCAGCGAAATCTGCTTGTTGAAGTCCTCGGGCGTCGTGGGCGCGCGCGGATCCTTCACGATGGTGAACGGCTGCTCCAGAGTCTTGCCGCCCGCGGTGAGCTTCACCTTGTAGGTTCCCGGAATCGCCAGCGGCCCGCGAGTGGAAGCCGCCCACATGATCAATCCGGGGAACCCGGCTGCGTCCGGATAGCGCATGTCCCACACAAAGCGATTCAAGCCCGCGTTGGCTGCCACGCGGGTGCTGCCCCCGCTGCCGAAACGCCGTCCCTGCGGCGCGTCCGGGGTCGCCGGCGCTTCGTTGCTGGAGAACTTGCGAATTTGCTTGCCTGCGGGATCCAGGAACTCCAGCGTGACTTCGCCCTGCGGCTTCGCCTGGAACGAGTAGTAAACCACCACTCCGCCCGGAGGATTCTGGCCCACGGGACCGGAGATCCGCCCGCCGCCGCCCTGCATCCGGATCGTTTCCTTGGGCTG
>CAYOQB010000015.1:22078-23361 GCA_964406035.1 uncultured Solibacteraceae bacterium
GCGTTCTCCGGAATGCCGTTCACAATCTTCTTCCAGGTCTTGCCGTAATCGCTGGTCTTGTACAGGAACGGGCGGTAGTCGTCGTGCTTGTACATCGTGGCGGCCACGTAAGCAACGGCCGGATCGTGCGGCGACGCATCGATCACATTGATCTGGATGAACTCCGGCATGATGTCGCGAGGCGGAGTCACGTTGGTCCAGGTCTTGCCGTTATCCCGCGACAAATGAACCAGCCCGTCGTCCGAGCCCGCCCACAACACGCCCTTCGCCTTCAGCGATTCCGCCAGCGTGAAGATGGTGCAGTAATACTCCACCGAAGTGTTGTCCTTGGTGATCGGCCCGCCGGAGGAGCCCTGCTTGGTCCTGTCGTTGCGCGTCAGGTCGCCGGAGATCGCCTCCCAGCTCTGGCCTTCATTGGTGGAGCGGAACAGAACGTTGGCCGCGGCGTACATCACCTTCGGGTCGTGCGGCGAAATGAGGATCGGGAAGTTCCACTGGAACCGGTATTTCAACGCATCCGCGCCATAGCCCATCGGATTGTCGGGCCAGGGATTGATGTTGCGCTGGATGCCGGTCTTGCGGTCATAGCGGGTGATCAGGCCGCCGTAGCTGCCCGCGTACACGACGTCCGGATTGCTGGGATCGGGCGCGATCCAGCCCGATTCGCCTCCGCCGACATCCCACCACTCCCGCTCTGTGATGCCGCCGGGAGCGCGGCTGGCCGTGCGCACCGTCGAATTGTCCTGCTGCGCGCCGTAAACGTTGTACGGGAACTCGTTGTCCACCGTGACGCGATAGAACTGAGAGGTCGGCTGGTTGTTCTGCGGGCTCCAGGTGCGGCCGCCGTTGGTGCTGATGTTCGCGCCGCCGTCGTTGGCGTCGATCATCCGCTCCGGGTCCCTGGGGTTGATCCAGATGTCGTGGTTGTCGCCGTGCGGCGTCGGAATCGCGGTGAATGTCCGCCCGCCGTCATTGGAGCGGTAGAGCGAAGTGTTCTGCACGTACACGCGGTCCACGTTCTTGGGGTCCGCCTCTACGTGCGTGTAATACCAGGCGCGCTGCCGCAGGTTGCGATCGCTGTTGGTGCGGGTCCAGGTGCGGCCCCCGTTGTCCGAGCGGAACACGCCGCCTTCCTCCGCTTCCACGATCGCCCACACGCGGTCGGAATTCGCGCCGGAGACGCTCACGCCCACACGGCCCAACATGCCCTTGGGCATGCCGTCGTTGCGCGACAGATCGGTCCAGTTGTCGCCGCCGTCGGTCGACTTCCACAAACCCGAGCC
>CAYOQB010000015.1:23461-48044 GCA_964406035.1 uncultured Solibacteraceae bacterium
TCTTTGAGATACGGATCGGATGGTTTGGGTGCTTGTGCCTGTGCAAAGACACACGTGAGAAGGAGCGGAATCAGTACTCGGGCGCGCATAGAAACGCCATGTTAACAGCTTTCTCGCGCCGTTTCGCGGCCTGGCGGCATCGAATCCCGTGGAGGCATTACTTCATGAAAAGAACCGGCAGCGCGGTCTGGCGAGGCGACATCAAGGGCGGCAAAGGCGAGATCAGCACCCAGAGCGGGACTCTGAACAACATCCAGTACTCCTTCGCCACCCGCTTTGAGAACGGAATCGGCACCAACCCCGAGGAATTGATCGCGGCGGCGCACGCAGGCTGCTTCGCAATGGCCTTTTCGCTGATCCTGGGCAATGCCGGATTCACGCCGGAGAGCATCGACGCGAAGGCGACGGTCAGCCTCGAAAAGCAGGACGCCGGGTTCGCGATCACCACCAGCCACCTGGAGGTGACATCCCGCATTCCCGGAATCGACGAGGCGACGTATCAGAGGCTCGCAGGCGAAGCGGAGAAGAATTGCCCAGTGTCGAAGGTGCTGAACGCGAAGATCAGCATGGACGCGAAGTTGGGGTAATTTACAGTCCTGAATGGCGAAAGCCCCGCGGCTGGGCCCGCGGGGCTTTCATGCCCGCTTTGGCAGGAGCGGGCCTAGGAGGTGCGTGCGAGGCCATGCCTCGCCGCCGGATTATGGTAAGTCGGCTAGAGACTTACTCGTTGGCATCCCTTGTGCAGATCCCCTGCCAATCCTTGCGAAGCCGAAAATCAGCAACTTAACGACTCCCCAACAACCGGATGCCGGGTGCGATCGCGCAATCGTGTGGGGTTTGCCCCACCAGCCCACCCAGAACCCCGCGGCTCGGGGCTCCTTCGGACCGCATGATATGATGGCCGGGCTTTTTGAGAAGCATCATGGGCGCACCCGGCATGCAATCCACCACTCGTCCGGAATCCACGGAACCGCCTTACCCTTCCGCGCGATACGCCTGGTACGTCGTCGGCGTCCTCACCCTGGTTTATGTCTTCTCCTTCATTGACCGGCAGATCCTGAATCTCCTCGTCCGGCCCATCCGCCGCGACCTGGGCATCAGCGATACGCAGATGAGCCTGCTGATGGGCTTCAGCTTCGCCATCTTCTATACGGTGTTCGGCATGCCGCTGGGCCGCCTGGCCGACGCGAAAAACCGCCGCGGCATCATCGCCATCGGATTCGCGGTCTGGAGCGCTTTCACGGCCGCCTGCGGGCTGGCCCAGAACTTTACCCACATGCTGCTGGCGCGGATCGGCGTGGGCGTGGGCGAAGCATCGCTATCTCCCGCGGCGTATTCGCTGATCTCCGACTACTTCCCGCCCCATCGCCGCTCCACCGCGTTGGGCGTGTACGGAATGGGCATTTACCTGGGCGGCGGGCTTGCCCTGCTGCTCGGCGGCATCCTGATCAAGTTCACGCAAAGTCAGGACCTGTATACGTTCCCGCTGGTGGGACAGATCCGGGGCTGGCAACTGGTCTTCTTCGCCGTGGGATTGCCCGGCGTGTTCCTCTCCCTCATCATGTTCACCGTTCGCGAGCCCTTCCGCCGGGGGATGATGAAGAGCACCAATCAGCCGGTGCCCTTCCGCGAAGTGGTGGCCTACATCGGTGAGAACTGGCGGACCTTCGTCTGCCACGGCCTGGGGTTCGGCCTGGTCTCGATGGGCAGCTACGGCGCATCCTCCTGGGTGCCGACCTACCTGGTGCGGCATTTCGGCTTCAAGGAGTCCGACGCCGGCATCAGCTACGGCCTGATCGTCGCCACCGCCGGGACGTTAGGCATATTCTTCGGCGGCTGGATGGCGGACTGGATGCGCGGCCGCGGACGCCTGGATTCCAACATGCGCGTCGCGCTGTACGTCACCATGGCTTCGCTTCCCATCGCGATTGTCGCCTACCGCGTGGAGAGCGCGGCCTGGTTCCTGGCGCTGATCTGGCCGGTCGCGTTCCTCACTGCCGCGCCCTTCGGCGTCGCGCCGGCGGCCATCCAGCAGATGATGCCAAACCCCATGCGCGCGCAAGCTTCCTCCATTTATCTCTTTCTCAACAACCTGATCGGCCTGGGCCTGGGCCCGACGGCGGTCGCGCTGTTCACCGATTACGTGTTCCACAGCGACGCCGCGGTGGGCGAGTCCCTGCTATCGGTCACCGTCATCGGAAAGGTTCTCTCCGCGATCTTCCTGTGGTACGGATTGCGGCCTTTCCTGCACAGCCTGGATCGCCTGAAAACCTGGACCGCCGCGAACAACTGAAATGGACCTGAACCTTTCGCCTTCTCAAATCGCTTTTCGCGACGAGATCCGCGCCTGGCTCGCGGCTCATGCTCCCAAGGACTGGCAGCGCGAATACAACGCGCTGAACATGACCGGCAAGTTCGAGTTTCTGCGCCGCTGGCAGCGCCAGTGCTATGAGGCCGGCTGGGCGGGCGTGTCCTGGCCGAAGGAGTATGGCGGTCGCGGTGCGACTCTGATCGAGTACGCCATCTTTCTGGAGGAGATGGCCCGCGCGCGGGCTCCCCAGTTTGCCAACGTGCTGGGGATCGGCATCATCGGTCCGACCATCATCGCTTTCGGCGACGCGGCACAGAAGCAGCGTTTCCTCAGCCGGATCTTGAGCGGGGACGACATCTGGTGCCAGGGCTTCTCCGAACCGGAAGCGGGCAGTGACCTCGCTTCGGTACGTTCCGAGGCCATTCGCGACGGCGACGATTTCGTTGTCAACGCGCACAAAGTCTGGAATTCCTGGGGCTGGGCGGCCGACTATTGCGCGCTGCTGACCCGCACCGGCTCCGGGGGCGGCAAGCACGAAGGTCTTACTTACCTGCTGGTGGATATGCATGCGCCCGGCGTGACGGTGCGTCCGCTGAAGCAGATGACCGCCGAAAGCGAGTTCACCGAGCTCTACTTCAAGGACGTCCGTGTGCCCGTCGAAAATGTTCTCGGCGGCGAGGGGAACGGCTGGAAGGTGGCACTGGGAACGCTGATGCACGAGCGTTCCACTTACGGCGCCCGGCTTTCCGTGACCTTTGAGCAGCAGTTCGCCCGGATGGTGGAGCTCGCGCGCGAGCACGGCCGCGACGGCGACCCGGTTATCCGGCAGCGGCTCGGCCAGCTTTACGCCGAGATCCAGATCTTCCGGCTGAATCAGTGGCGGGCGCTGACGCGAGCCACGCAGACCGGCATTCCAGGACCCGAAGGCAGCTTCCTGAAGCTGTTCTGGAGCGAGATGTCGCAACGGCTTCACCAGCTCGCCATGGAGATCCTGGGTCCGCACGGGATGCTGACGCCGGAAAGTCCGGACGCTCCGGATTCCGGCGAGTGGCTGTACGGCTACCTCCGGTCCCGCGGGCACACGATCGCCGCCGGGACCAGCGAGATCCAGCGCAACATTGTGGGTCACAACGTGCTGGGCCTGCCGAAAAGCTACTGACCCCGCGCACGCCGCAACGCGATTGAAGCCACCCGCGCTCCGTGATATAACGAAGCCTCGGGACCTCCATGAACAAAGACGAAATCATCCTCGCGCAAAAGGAATTTCTGTACCCTTCGGTCTTCCACTACTTCAAGACCCCCCTGGTGATCGAGAAGGCCAAGGATCAGTTCCTGTGGGACGCCGACGGCAACCGCTACCTGGACTTCTTCGGCGGCATCGTCACCATCAGCGTGGGCCACTGCAACGAAACCGTGAACCGCAAGGTTCACGAGCAGATCGACAAGCTGGAGCATGTCTCGACCGTATTCGCCACGGAGCCGCAATTGGAGCTGGCCAAGCGAATTGCCGGCATTTCGCCGGGCAGCGCGCTGCGCAAGTCCTTCTTCACGAACTCCGGCACGGAAGCGAACGAAACCGCGATCGTCACCGCGCGCTGCTACACCGGTTCGAGCGAGATCATCGCGCTGCGCCACAGCTATCACGGGCGTTCGGCCAATATGATGGCCGCCACGGGACAGGCCACCTGGCGAATCGGCGGCGTGCCGCAGCCCGGATTCGTGCACGCGCATAACGCCTACTGCTATCGCTGCCCCTTCAACCTCACTTATCCCACCTGCAACGTGCAATGCGCCCGCGATGTGGAGGAATTGATCAAGACCAGCACTTCCGGGCGCGTGGCGGCGTTCATCGCCGAGCCGATTCAGGGCGTGGGTGGCTTCATCGTGCCGCCCAAGGAGTATTTCCCGATCATTCAAGACATCGTGAAGAAGCACGGCGGCCTGTTCATCAGCGACGAAGTCCAGACCGGTTGGGGACGCACCGGGGGCAAGTGGTTCGGCATTGAGCAGTGGGGCGTCACGCCCGACATCATGACCTCGGCCAAGGGCCTGGGCAATGGCCTGCCCATCGGCATGACCACCGCGCGGCCGGAGGTCGCGGACGCACTGAAGGGGGTCACGATTTCGACCTTCGGCGGCAACCCCGTCACCACCACTGCCGCCAAAGCCGTAATCGACTTCATCGACGACCACAAGCTGATGATTAACGCCGCCGAAATGGGCGCCTACATCAGCGGCAAGCTGCAGGAAATGAAGGCGAAGTTCTCGTTGATCGGCGATGTGCGCGGCATGGGCCTGATGCAGACCATCGAGTTGGTGGAAGATCGCGAGAAGAAGACTCCGGCGCCGGCGCTGACGGGCGAGGTGATGGAGGCGTGCCGCGAGATGGGCGTCCTGGTGGGACGCGGCGGAACGTACTCGAACTGCATCCGCATCACGCCGCCGCTGAATATCGCCAAGTCGGATGTCGATCAGTTCGCCGGCGCGCTCGAATCCGCCCTGGCGCGAGTCTCCTCACAGGTGGGCGCGGCTCGCGCCTGACATATGGACGAGCGGAAGTTCTATCGCGAATCCGAGGCCACCAAGCCGGCCACGCTGAACTGCCCGTACTGCCGCAGCGAGAACACCTATGACTTGCGCTGGCTGATGCGCAAGAAAGTGGACAGGCTGCCGGGCGGCGCCGACGAGCGCGATCGCGCCAAGTTCCAGAAATGGCAGAGTTACATGGTGCTGGTGGACGATAAAGTAAGTTGCAAGAACGTCCGCTGCCGGCGCCCTTTCGAGGTTTCGGGCATCAAGACGACGGCGTTCCTGTAACCGCCAGGGCGCGGAACGCGCGCTCCGTGACTTCGTTAGCCGGGAAGAACATCTCGATCCGCAGGTCGTCCGTGGTCACGTCTTGCGCCGTGCCGAAGGTCGAAATCACGGTGAACAACGACAAGCGCACATCGCCCAGCGCCAGGTCGACCGTCATCACCGGAAACAGCGCCGCATCCTCCGGCAGAGCGTTGCCGGCTTCGTCCCAAAAAGGGCGCAGTTCGGAAATCACGGCTTGCATTTCCTCGCTTCCCCAGGTCTCTGCTTCGCGCTTTGCGCGGAACCAGAGCAGCGGGGCCACCTGCTCCCAATTTGCGACCAGAGGCCGGATTCCGCCGGGGTGAAACAGCAGCCGCAGCAGGTTGCGAGGCTGGCCCTGGGCGCGCTGCCATCGCTCGTCCCCCATGGTGCTGTTCATCCGCTCGAAGGACTCGTTCGCCATTACGACGTTCCAGGCGCGGTCCATGGCGATGGCGGGAAACGGATCGTGGTTGGCCAGCATCATCCGCACCGCAGCCATCACCTGCTGCATCGCGGGATCCTGGAAGGAGCTTCTGCGAAACAGCGGGGCGAATCCGGCGGCGGTCAGCCAGTCGTTCCGGTCGCGGATGGGAACGCCCAGCGCCTCGCTCAACTGCAGAACCATGGCCCGGCTGGGGCGGGCGCGGCTGGATTCCAGGAAGCTCACGTGGCGCTGCGAAACGCCGGATTCCAGGGCGAGTTCCAGTTGCGAAAGCCGCCGTTTGCGCCGCCAGGTCCTGAGATACTCGGAAAACCGCGCGTCTCGCGGGGCGGGGTTCATTGCGTGCACGTCTGGTTCGGTCTCCTAATCTCTTATACTCGGCTAGCCGGTGACGCTGCACAATTACCTCCGAAGTAATTGCGCGGCGGCGTGGAAAACCGCAAGATAGCGGCATGACCACCCGAGCTTTCCTGCTGATCCTCGTGATCGCCGCCTTCGGCGTTCTTACGGCGCGCGCCTTGATGGAGACCGGCTATTTCGGCCTGATTTCGATGCACCTGAACAACTGGGGTAGCCTGCAACTCCTCACGGACCTGGTGATCGTCTGCCTCCTGGCATGCATCTGGATGTTCCAGGACTCAGGCAAGAGCGGCGTGTCCGCGTGGCCCTTTATCGCGATCACGCTGGCTGCGGGGTCGTTTGGCCCGCTGCTGTATTTGCTGGTGCGGGAACTGAGGTCCGGCCAGAAGAGTGCGGTGCTTCGGGAAGGCCGTTCCCAAGGTGCGAAAGTCTAGAGCGGCAGAACCCGAAAGGCAGTATCGCGTTCCAGCGAGCCGTAGTGCCGCGTTTACGCGGCGCGCGGCTTCAGGCGCGGCTGTTGCTGGTCGATTCGGCGAGCCTTGAAAGGCTCGCGCCGCCTGAAGGCGGCACTACTTTCCCTCATGGCTTACGCGGCGCGCGGTCGATCACACCGGCTTCAAGTCAACTTCGCGTTCTTCAACTCGCCATGCGGCATACGCGAGCGCCTGTGGAATGTCCTCAGCTTCCAGGTAAGGGTACAGCTTCAGCAACTCTTCGCTCGAGTGCCCCTCCGCCAGCAAGCCTACAATCGTGCCGACCGTAAGGCGAAGGCCTCGAATGCAAGGCTTGCCACCCATTACTTGAGGATCTATGGTGATGCGATCGAGCGTCATTCCCTGCCTCTTGCGGACCGTCAGCCTTCAGTCTACATTCTTTGCGGCTATGAGAATGCGCCGGCGTCCAGATCCCCCGGAAGGCGATAGAATGAAAGTCCTTTTGGCTCCCTCATGGAACCCCTTCGCTCTCTGGTCGATACCGCCGCGCCCGCCTACCAGCACAACGCCCAACTGAATACCGAGGCGGTTCGCAAACTGCAGCAGGCGCTGAAGCTCTCCACCCAGGGAGGCGGACCGAAATACGTCCAGCGGCACGTGGAACGCGGCAAGCTGCTGCCCCGGGAGCGCGTGGAACTGCTGCTCGACGAGGGCTCTTACTTCCTGGAAATCGCACCGCTGGCGGGAATCGGCATGGACGGCGAAGTCCCAGGCGCGGGCGTGGTCGGCGGCATCGGCCTGGTGTGCGGCCGCGAATGCATGGTTATCGCCAACGAAGCCACCGCCAAGGGCGGCGCCACGGGCGAGCCCGGACTCTGGAAGAACACGCGCCTGGCCGACGTCGCCATGCAGAATCACCTGCCGACGGTGCTGCTGGTGGAAGCCGCCGGAGCGGACCTGCCGCAGCAGGCCAAAGTGTTCGTGCCCGGTGGGCGTGGCTTCCGCGAGATCACGCGCCGGTCCAGGAACCGGCTGCCGACGGTCGCCGTCGTGTTCGGATCCTCCACCGCCGGAGGCGCTTATCTGCCCGGCATGGCCGACTACTCGATCATGGTGCGAAACCGCGCGCAGGTCTTTCTCGCCGGTCCCCCGCTGGTGAAAATGGCCACGGGCGAAGTGGTGGACGAGGAATCGCTGGGCGGCGCGGACATGCACGCGAAGATCTCCGGCCTGGCGGACTATCTGGCCGAGGATGAATACGACGCCATTCGCCTGGCCCGCATGGTGATTTCCCATTACAACCTGGAGAAGCCGAAGCTGCCGAAAATGGGCTCCGGCGAAGAGCCCGTGTATCCGGCCGAGGAGCTGCTCGGGATCGCGTCGGCCGATCCGCGCGTGCCCTTCGAAGTCCGCGACGTGATCGCGCGTATTGTCGACGGGTCGCGCTTCGCTGAGTTCAAGCCGAAATTCGGACCCACGCTGGTCACCGGCTTCGCCCACGTGCACGGTTTCCCGGTGGGTATCCTGGCGAACAACGGCGTGCTGATGACTGAATCCTCCGAGAAGGGAGCGCAGTTCATCGCCCTGGCCAATCAGCAGAACATTCCGCTGCTGTTTCTGCAGAACATCACCGGCTTCATGGTGGGCCGCCATTACGAGGAGCAGGGAATCATTCGAGCCGGCGCGAAGCTGATCAACGCGGTTTCAAATTCGACTGTGCCGGCGGTGACCATCATGATCGGCGGCTCGTACGGCGCGGGCAACTACGCCATGTGCGGGCGCGCCTATGAGCCTCGCTTCCTGTTCACCTGGCCCAACCACCGCATCGCGGTGATGGGGGGCCCGCAGCTTGCCGGCGTGATGGACATCATCCGCCGCGAAGCCGCCGCGAAGGCGGGCCAGCCCGTGGATGAAGAGCAGTTGAACGCGGCGAAAAAGGCGCTGGAGTCGCAGATCGGCAAGGAATCCGACCCGTACTTCGCCACCGCGCGGCTATGGGACGACGGCATGATTGACCCGCGCGACACGCGCACGGTGATCGCTATATCGCTCTCGGCAGCCTACAACCGGCCCTTCGAGGGCACCATGTCCTGGGGAGTGTTCCGGCACTAAATGATCCAGAAGATCCTGATTGCCAATCGTGGAGAGATCGCGCGGCGCATCGCGCGCACATGCCACCGGCTGGGCATCAGCACCGTGGCCGTGTATTCGGAAGCCGACCGCGGCGCGCTGCACGCGCGGGAGGCGCGGGAAGCGGTAGAGATTGGCCCAGCGCCCAGCCGCGACTCCTACCTTCGAATCGACAACATCTTGCGTGCGGCCGAGCGTACCGGGTGCGACGCCGTGCATCCCGGTTACGGGTTCCTGGCCGAGAATGCGGAATTCGCCGCCTGTGTGCTGCACGGGGGCATGAAGTTCATCGGGCCGATTCCGGACGCCATCCGCAAGATGGGTCTGAAATCCACCGCGCGGGCCATCGCCGCAGGTGCGCAAGTCCCCACCGTGCCCGGCTACAACGGCGAGGATCAGGACGACGCCACCCTCTCGCGCGAGGCGCGCCGCATCGGCTTCCCGGTGCTGATCAAGGCCTCCGCCGGAGGCGGCGGCAAGGGCATGCGCCTCGTTCGATCCGAATACGAGCTTGCCGAGGCGCTGCAGGCGGCCCGCCGCGAAGCCGCATCCGCTTTCGGCAACGGCGACCTGCTGCTCGAGAAGTACATCGAACGTGCGCGGCACGTGGAAATCCAGATCCTCGGGGACCTGCACGGCAACCTGATCCACCTGGGCGAGCGCGAATGCTCCATCCAGCGCCGGCATCAAAAGATCATCGAGGAATCGCCGTCGCCCGCCGTGAACGACCATCTCCGCGCCCGCATGGGCGAAGCCGCGGTATCCATCGGCAAAGCGATCGGCTACAGCAGCGCGGGCACGGTGGAGTTCCTGCTGGCGCCCTCCGGCGAGTTCTACTTCATCGAGGTCAACACGCGGATCCAGGTGGAGCATCCGGTGACCGAAGCGATCACAGGGCTGGACCTGGTGGAGCTGCAAATTGCCGTGGCGGAGGGGCATTCGCTGCCCGTGACACAGGAACAGGTCCACTTCCACGGACACGCGATCGAAGCCCGGCTGTACGCCGAGGATCCCGCGAATGACTTCCTGCCGTCCACCGGGCGTGTGCTCTCGGTGCGCTTTCCCGATCGTGTCCGCGTGGATCATGCCATCGAGGACGGCACGGACGTGACCGTGTACTACGACCCAATGCTCGCCAAGCTGATCGCGCACGGCGGCACGCGGGCGGAGGCGATGCGCACGCTGGAGACGGCGCTGGCGGAGACGCGCGTGCTGGGCGTAACTACCAATCGCGATTTTCTGCTCCGGGTTTTAGCTGCGGAATCCTTCCGGAAAGGGGATACGCACACGGGGCTACTGTCTGAGATGCCGGCTCCCGCGGAGGATCCCAATGCCGAAGCCGTTGCGCTGGCCGTTACCGCCGTTTATCTCGACCGGGCGGCCATCGCCTCCCGCGCCTTTCTAAAGCGCATTCCGGCGAACTTCCGCAATAATCCTTATCGCGATCCGTCCGTGAAGCTGGAGCGGAACGGCCGGACAGGCGTCGTTTCCTGGCGCTCGGCGGGCGACCTGTACCACGTCCAGATCGGCGATGCGACCATCGAGGTCCGCGTGCTGGACTGGAGTGAGGGCCGGCTGCGGGCCGCCGTGGACGGGGTGCAGGCGACGTACGATTTCGCCCGCGAAGGCGACCGCTTCTGGGTCGAATCGCCGGGCGGATCTCACGTGATCGTGAAGGCGCCGCGCTATCCCGCGGCCGCCGGCGCCGCCGAGCAGGAGACCGCCAACGCCCCCATGCCGGGCTTGGTGCTGCGGATCCCGGTGGAGCTCGGCCAGGAGGTGCAGCCCGGCCAGCCGCTGATCATCCTGGAAGCGATGAAGATGGAGCAGACCATCCGCGCCGGAGTGCACGGAAGCGTGAAGGCGATTCTGGTTAAAGTAGGAGATATCGTTGCCCCCGGCCAGATGCTGATCGAAATCGGGGCGCTGGCCAAGGAAGCAGGAGAGACTACATGAGCACCACGATTGCGGCTCCGGAGGCGCAAGCCGCCTTCCCGCCGTTCCAGGAAGAACACGCGATGTTCCGCGACACGGTGAAGAAGTTCGCGTTGAGCGAGATCGCACCGTACGCCGAGGAGTGGGACCACGCCGGCATCTTCCCGAAGGAATTGTTCAAGAAAGCGGCCGACATCGGGATGTTCGGCATCCGTCTGGACCCCGCCTACGGCGGCGCGGGAGCGGACTGGTGGATGAGCGCCGCCTATTACGAGGGGCTGTCGTACTCCACTTCGGGCGGCGTCAACATGGCGATGATGGTGCAAAGCGACATCACTCTGCCGGTGCTGGACGAACTGGGCACTCCGGAACAGAAGGCGGAGTTTCTAAAGCCCGCAATCGCCGGCGACCTCATCGCCTGCCTGGGAGTCAGCGAACCCGGCGGCGGATCCGATGTCGCGGCCATGAAGACCTGGGCTCGCGAAGACGGCGGCGACCTGGTGATCAAGGGCCAGAAGCTGTGGATCACCAATGGACCCCGCGCCGATTTCATCATCCTCGGCGTCCGCACCGGAGAGGAAGTTCACAAGGGTATCTCGCTGGTGCTGGTGCCCACGAAAACCAAGGGCTTCAGCGTCGGCAAGTCGATTCACAAGGTCGGCATGATGGCCTCGGATACGGGCGAACTGTTCTTCGACGACGTGCGCATCCCCAAGCGCTACGTGCTGGGCGAGTTCAACCGCGGCTTCTACTACATCATGCATAACTTCCAGGGAGAGCGCCTGGCGAGCGCCCTGGGCAACGTCTACGGCATGGAGCGCGGGCTAGAGTTCGCCATGAAGTACGGCCTGGAGCGGCAGGCCTTCGGGCAGCCGGTGCGCCAGTTCCAGGTGTGGAAACACCGGATTTCGGAGATGTACACGGAAGTGGAGGCGGCCAAGTGGCTGACCTATCGCGCCACGGACCTGATGGATCGCAATGTGCCGTGCGTGAAGGAAATCACTATGGCGAAGCTGTTCACCAGCGATCTGAGCCAGCGCGTCCTGTATGACTGCATGCAGATTTTCGGAGGCTTCGGCTACTCCACCGAGTATCCGATCGGGCGGATGTGGCGCGACGCGCGTCTGCACACCATCGGCGCGGGGTCGTCGGAGATCATGAAGGAAATTCTGGCGAAGCAGTTCAAGATCTGATCAGGTTTCGAATTCGTCGGGGCTGAATCGCGATCGCGCCTGCGCCAGGCGCTCCCGCAGGACTTCGGGAAGCGCGGCTTCCACTTCGGGCGTGATCAGGCCGCATTGGTCCAGCGTTTCCAGGTGAGTTTCGTCCTTGGGACGGAAGGAGTTCAACTTCATCCGCACCAGATCAGGCAGTCCGGCGACCGGGATGGTAACGCCGAACTCGTCCAAGCGCTTCTCCTCGGGCCGCAGTTCCGGATTCTCGAGCGGGTGGGACGTCCGCGGTTTCTCGCCGGTGAATAACAGGTGGACAGCCTCCTCCGGGTTCTGCCCCGGGCGGATCAGCATGAAGCCGCCGGCGATCTTCCTGCCGGTGTAGCCCGCCTGCTCAGCCGCGGAGACAATGCGGTCCAGGTCGCGGCGGTCCACCAGAATATCGATGTCCCGAGTGACGAAAGACCGGCTACGTCTTGCGCCGAGGATATACGCGTTTACGGCTACGCCGCCGACCACTTCAAAGGAGACTTGAGCCGACCGCAATACGGAAACGATGCGGTCCAGGTCGTCGATCAGCGAATACATGCTTTTCTCGAAGAGAAGATTGACGCCTCCATGCCGTGCTGCTGACTCGAGAACCTGGTCGAACGTCTTCATGGCGAATCCCGGTGGCGCACTCCTATTCTGACGCAGAAAGACGTTGACGGTCGGCTCGTTCCCCACCGGGCCATGCAAGCCGGATATTCTAAAGCTCATGCAGGCTGTATGGCGGTACGGGTGGTGATTCGCGGGGACTCCGCGCGAGCTTCCGACGCCACAGCGTGCAAGGGGGGACCGGGGCGCTAAGCCCCGCCAATATGATTCGAATCGCAAACGGCCAAGGCTTCTGGGGCGACTCCCTGGAAGCGCCCATCGAGCAGGTCCGCCGCGGACCGATCGATTACCTCACTCTCGATTATCTGGCCGAGATCACGATGTCCATCGTCCAGAAGCAGAAGGCTCGCGACCCCAAGCAGGGCTACGCGCGGGACTTCGTGGAGATGATCGCGCGCGTCCTCCCGGATCTGGTGGAGCGTCGCGTCAAGGTGATCGCCAACGCAGGCGGCGTCAATCCGCAGGGCTGCCGCGATGCCGTGGCGGAGGTCGTGAAGCGGTTGGGGTTTCAGGGCAAGGTGAAGATCGGCATTGTGGCGGGTGACGACCTGATGCCGCAGCTCGACAGCCTGCTGGCGCGCGGCGTGGAATTGAAGAACATGGAAACGGGCGAGCCGCTCAGTTCCGTGCGGCCGTTCGTGCAAAGCGCCAATGTGTATCTGGGCGCCTGGCCGGTGGTGGAAGCGCTGCGGCAGGGCGCCGATATCGTGATCTGCGGCCGCGTCACCGATACCGGACTCGCGCTCGCGCCGATGATTCACGAATTCGGCTGGGGCAAGGAGGATTGGGACAAACTGGCCGCGGGCACTATCGCCGGACACACCGTCGAATGCGGCGCACAGTGCACCGGAGGCAACTGCCAGGTGGGCTGGCAGGACATGCCGCACTACGCCGACATCGGCTATCCCATTATTGAAGCCGAACCGGACGGCAGCTTCGTCATCACCAAGCATGCCGGCACCGGCGGGCGCGTATCCATTCCCAGCGTGAAGGAGCAGCTTCTCTACGAGCTCGGCGATCCGCGCGAGTACATCACGCCCGACTGCGTCGCCGACTTCACTTCCATCCAGCTTGCCGACGCGGGACCCGATCGCGTGCGCTTCAGCGGTATCCAGGGCCGCCCCGCGACGCCGTTCTACAAGGTTTCCGTGAGTTACTCGAACGGATTTAAGGCCGCGGGAACGCTGGTCTATTCCTGGCCGGACGCATTCGCGAAAGCGCAGCTTGCCGATCGCGTTTTGCGGGAACGGCTGGACCGCATTGGTTTGAAGTTTGACGCCGTGGTGAGCGAGTTCGTCGGCGCGGGCGCATGTCACGGATTGAAGCTGGCGGGGACGCCTTCTGCGGACCTGCCCGAGGTGCTGCTGCGCATCGGAGTGCGATCGCAGAACAAGAATGCGGTCGACCGCTTCACGAAGGAGTTGGCGCCGCTGGCGCTGAACGGACCGCCGGTGGTCACCGGATTCGGCTCGGGGCGGCCGCAGGTGCAGGAGATCGTGGCGTACTGGCCGGCGCTGATGCCGAAGCCGGAAGTGACGCCGGAAGTCGCGGTGACGGAGGCATAATGGCACGCCGCAAACTGGTGGAGATCGCGCATGCGAGGTCCGGCGACAAGGGCGATACCGCCAACGTGGGGCTGATCGCGCTGGATGCCAAGCATTACCCCGTGCTGGTCCGCGAGGTGACGGCGGAGCGCGTGAAGCAGCACTTCTCCGAGATCTGTCACGGCAAGGTGGAGCGCTTCGAACTGCCGAATCTCGGGGCGCTGAACTTCCTGCTGCACGAATCGCTGGACGGCGGCGGGACGATTTCGCTGAAGGCGGACCCGCAGGGCAAAACCTATTCAGCGGCGCTGCTCAGGATGGAGATCGATGTTCCCGACGATTTATGAGGTGGCGGACGGCGTCGCGCGCATCACGCTGAACCGCCCGGAGAAGAAGAACGCGCTGAACGATGAACTGATCAGCGGTTTGAAGCAGGGCTTGCGGGATGCGGCGGCGGATCCGGGGGCGAGACTGGTCACCATAACCGGCGCGGGCGGCGACTTTTGCTCCGGCGCCGATCTCGCCGGTCTGGAGAAGATGGCCGACGCCTCCGTGATGGATCACATGAACGGCGCGCGCCACATGGCGGAGGCGTTCTTGCAGATCCGGCACCATCCCAAGCCTGTGGTCGCGCTGGTGAAGGGGCGTGCGCTGGCGGGAGGCTGCGGGCTGGCCACGGCGTGCGACCTGATTCTGGCGGCGGACAACGCGCAGTTCGGCTACCCCGAAGTGAATATCGGCTTTGTTCCCGCCATGGTGATGGCCATCCTGCGGCGAAGCGTGTCGGAGAAGCGGGCGTTCGAGCTGATCACTTCAGGGCAGCCGGTGAGCGCGGCTGAGGCTCGCGAGTTCGGGCTGGTGAACCAGGTGTATCCGGCGGCCGAGTTCGATGCGCGCGCGGCGGAGTATGTCGCGAGGCTGGCGGCAAAGCCCGCGTCCGCGGTGACGCTGTCGAAGATGTTGCTGTACCACATGGATGGGCAGGATTTCGAAGGCGCGCTGGAATCGGGCGTGCATTTCAATGCGATCGCGCGAATGACGCCGGAGATGAAAGCCGGTGTCGCGAAGTTTTTGAAGAAATAGCGGATTGGGACAGGCGGATCGCCCCTGGTCCACGCACACCCGCCCCAAAAACCCACCGAAACCCGAATACTGCCCGTCTACACGCGGGAGGTGATTCTCCCCATGAAATTTGTTCTGTCGTTCGCAATCGCAACGGTCGCTTTCGCTCAGGCGCCGCCCATCACTCTGCAGGGCATGGCCAAACGGACCTTTGAAGGCACGCATGACCTGATCATCCGCTCTGCTCAAAAGGCCCCCGACGAACTCTACGGCTTCCAACCTTCCAAAGACGTCCGGACCTTCGGCCAGCTTATCGGCCACATCGTCGACACCAACTACTTCTTCTGCAGCCGCCTGAAGGGCGAAACCGCCAGCCCGGTTAAGGATGTCGAGAAAACCATGAAAACCAAAGCCGAGCTGGTGAAGGCGATTCAGGACGTCAAGGCGTACTGCGCCCCCGTGGTGGACGCCACCGACGATAAAAAGATGGTGAACAACGGACAGCGCGAGGTCCCCGGTCTCGGCATGATCTTCAACATGAATGGCCACACCTGGGAGCATTACGGCAACCTGTCCACCTACATGCGGATGAAGAACATCGTGCCCCCGTCGAGCGAGCCCCGTTAATGCTAATCTGAGCCCATGAAACTGTGGATTTGTGCACTCACGTTCGCGGGCTTTGCCGTGGCGCAGTCGGGCGACCCGATCATGAAAACGGTGCTCGCCCGATACAACTACGTAAAGCAGAACCTCGTGGAAAGCGCGGAAGTGATGCCGGAGGAAAATTACGAATACCGGCTGAGCCCCGCGCAGCGTCCCTGGGCGGAGTGGATCGAGCATAACGTGGCGATGAATTACCGCTTCTGCTCGCAGATCGCCGGGCAGGAGGTCCCCAAGGAAGCGGTGCCCCCGGGCAAGAGCAAGCCGGAACTGGTGGCGGCGCTGAAGAAGAGCTTCGCGTACTGCGATCCGATCTTCACCGCCATGACCGACGCCAAGGCGGTGCAGCCGGTTACCATGGGCTCCCGCACGATCTACCCGGTCAGCGCCATGATCGATCTGCTGATCCAGTGGAACGAGCATTACGGCAACATGGTGGGCTACCTCCGCACCAAGGGCATTACGCCGCCGTCCACCGCGCGAGCCCAGAAGAAGCAGTAAGCTTCAGTTTGCCTGTTTCTTGCGCTTGAGCTCGTCCAGCACGCTGGCGACGAGCTCCTTCGCTTCTCCCAGGCACTGGCTGATGATCTGGATATCCATGGCCGGCTTGCCCGCCTGGCGCGCGCTCTGGCAATAAACGCCGTGCTGCCCGACCATTACCAGCGCGTCGGTCAGGGCGTCCAGCGCCACGGCGAGCCGGCCGCGCTCGTAGCCCATCTGGAACTCGTGTTTCTCGATCTCTTCCTGGCGTTCGCGGGAAATAGGCATGAAACTTCCATTGTAGGCGGGATGCGGGCTCAGCCTACGTAGCGCGCGTAAATGCCCCGCGCGACGGCGATATCGGTGGTTCCCTTGATAATCGCCCGTCCATCCGGGAAGACGGTCAACTCGTAGGGATCGAGTTGCGCGCGCAGGGCGAATTCGTTCACCCGCACCGGCGCCACCTCGGATAGCCGGGCACCCAGCTCGCGCAGTTCCACCCGGCGATGTTGCTCGTGAATCTGGACGGCGTTGCGTCCGCACAAGCTCACGGGGGCGCGCTTGCGCCCGTGCAGGTGGACCAACTCACGCCGCCCGCAGGCGCGGCAGGAGGGATCCGGAGCCGGCATCTCCACCTGCCGTATCTCGTTGCTCCAGACGTCCACGGTAGTGATCCGCGCGGGGACCTCGCCGGTCACGAGATAGCGCAGCGCGAGCCCCGCCTGCAGCGCGCCGATGGTTCCGGTGATCGCGTTCAGGACCCCGGCGGTTTCGCAGGTCGGCTGCGCGCCTTGCGGCGGGTCGGGATAGATGCACGCCAGGCAGGCCGTGCGGCCGGGGATCACCGGCATCGCCAGGCCGTAGCTGCCCACCGCCGCCCCGTATATCCAGGGAACGCCGTTCTCCACGGAGTAATCGTTCAGCAGATAGCGGACCTCGAAGTTGTCCGAGCCGTCGAGGATCAGGTCCACGCCGCCCAGGAGTTCCGAGGCGTTTTCCGGCGTCAGGTCGGCCACCGCGGGCTCGCACTCGATGCTGGAGTTCGCGGCGCGCAGGCGGCGGGCGGCGGCCACCGCCTTGGGGATCGCCTCCTCGGCATCGGATTCCTCGAACAGCCACTGCCGCTGCAGGTTGCTGGCGTCGACGTAATCGCGGTCGATCAGCCGCAGAAAGCCGGTTCCGGCGCGAGCCAGAGCCGCGGCGTGCATGGTGCCCAGCGCCCCGCAGCCGACGATCGCGACGCGCGCGCCGGAGATCCGCAGTTGGCCGTCCTCGCCGATCCCCGGGAAACGGATTTGCCTGCTGTAGCGGTCTGCGGGGGAGAAGCTCACTCCTTCGATGCTAACAACTCGCCCTGCAGCGCCGGTGCGATATCATGAGGACGCGTGACCAACGGGCGCGGGAACTGGCCCCCGGCTTGCGGCCCCAGATACGGCGTGCGGCCGGCGCCTCTGATCCTCCTCATGCTTGCCTGCCTTAGCTGCCCCGCGGCGGGCGCCACCTGGGAGGGTAAGGTTGTGCGCGCGATCGAGTTCCAGCCGCCCGAGCAGCCCTACCCCCGGGAACGGATGCTGGAGCTCCTGACCCTGAAGCAGGGCGAGCCGGCCACGGAAACCGCCGTGCGCGCGTCCATTTCCGCCCTTTACGCCACCGGCCGCTTCGAGGATATTTCCATCCTCGCCGACGAAGTGCCAGATGGCCTGCGGCTGATCGTGCGCACCGATATCGCTTACTTCATCGGCCAGGTGAGCGTCACCGCGGTGGCGGAGCCGCCCAGCACGGCCAGCCTGGAAGCCGCCGCCAAGCTCCGCCTGGGGGAGCGGTTCGACGAGGCCGGTATCCCCGACGCGGTGGAGAACATCAAGGCCAGTCTGCGCGCCAACGGCTACTATGACGCCACCGTATCTTCCGAGATCCGGAAGACCCGGGAGGCGGCTCGCGCGGACATTCATTTCAACATCGATCCGGGCGAACGGGCCCGGTTCGGGGGGCTGACGGTGACCGGCAATACCGATCGCGGCGTGCCGTCGCTGCTGCGCGACACCGGCTGGCTGCGTGGCATCGGACCGCTGAGCTTCTCGGTGTTCGGTTTCCGGGACTTTACCCAGCAGCGCCTGCAACAGGGAATCGAGTCGCTGCGTCAGGAACTGCAGGGCGACGATCGCCTGCTGGCCAAGGTGCAGCTCGACAAGCTCAACTACGAGGATGAAGCCAATCGGATGATCCCGGCGCTGAAGATCGACGTGGGACCGCGGGTGCAGGTGGAAACCACGGGAGCATCCATCCGCCGGGGACGCCTGAAGCAACTGCTGCCGATCTACCAGGAACGCAGTATCGACCCGACCCTGCTGAACGAAGGCCGGCGCAATCTGGTCCAATACTTCCGGTCCCAGGGCTACTTCGACGCGACCGCGGACTACCGGATCGAGACCCCTAGCAATGGGGAACAGGTGATTGAGTATGTGATCGACCGCGGCCAGCGATCCAAGCTCACGCATCTGGAAGTGAACGGCAACCGCTACTTTGACGACCAGACCATCCGGGAGCGGATGGCGATCCTGCCGGCGACGCGATTCCGCTTCCGCAACGGCCGCTTCAGCGAGAGGCTGCTCGAAGGCGACCTGAACGCGATCGAGAACCTGTACCGCTCCAACGGATTTCGTGAGGTGAAGGTGGAGGCGCGCCGGGACACCTCCTGGCAGGGCAATCCCGGCCAGCTCGCGGTGTTCCTCGACATCGAGGAGGGGCCGCAGTGGCTGGTGTCGCAACTGGACATCGCGGGGCTGCCCCCGGCGGATGAGGAGGAGATCCGCCCCATGCTCCGGTCCACGGAAGGCCAGCCGTTCAGCGAATGGAACGTGCAGGCGGATCGCGACATGGTGCTGAACTACTATTTCGATCGCGGCTATCCGGAAGCGGCGTTCGACTGGGACCGCCAGCCTGGAGGCGAGCACGATGTCCGGCTCAGCTTTACCATTCGCCCCGGAGACCGGCAGTACGTGCGGGAGGTGCAAGTGCTCGGCCTGGAAGCCACCGACCCCGGATTGGTAAGCGAGCGCATTTCCCTGCGCGCGGGGGAGCCGCTGTCCTTTTCCGAGATCGCCGCTTCGCAGCGCCGCCTGTACGATCTGGGCATCTTCGCGCGGGTGCAGACCGCGGTGCAGAACCGGGAGGGCGAGGAAGACCGCCGCGTGGTTCTGTTCGACATCGAGGAAGCGAAGAAGTACTCCTTCAGCATCGGCTTCGGCGCGGAGCTCGGGCGCATCGGCGGCGGGGTGGCCAGCCTGGAAAACCCGGCGGGCCGCGCCGGATTCAGCCCGCGTGTGAACGTCGGAATCAGCCGGCTGAATGTGCTGGGACTGGGACACACCATCAGCCTGCTGACGCGGCTGTCGAATGTGCAGCAGCGCGGCGTGCTCAGCTACCTGGCGCCGCAGTTCCGGGGCAACGACAAGATCGACCTGATTGTTTCGGCGCTGTACGATCGCTCCCTGGACGTCCGCACCTACGCCGCGCAGCGCATCGAGGCTTCGGCGCAGATCGGGCAGCGCTGGACCCGCGCCGTGACCACGCAATACCGCGCCACCTGGCGGCGCGTGCGCGTCTCGGATCTGGCGATTTCGCCGGAGCTGATTCCGATCTTCTCGCAGCCGACGAGAACCGGACTGCTGGGCTTCTCCTTCGTGCAGGACCGCCGCGACGACCCCTCCAACACGCGCCGTGGCATCTACAACACGTTCGATTTTTCCTACGCCGCCAGTTGGCTGGGATCGCAGACCGCGTTCGTGCGCAGCCTGTTCCGCAACACGACGTATCACCGCCTGCGGCGCGACCTGGTGATCGCCCGCAGCACCCAGGTGGGCCAGATCCAGCGCCTTTCCGGAGATCCGTTCCTGCCTCTGCCGGAGCGCTTCTTTACCGGCGGCGCATCGTCGCATCGCGCTTTCCCGGAGAACCAGGCCGGCCCGCGCGACCTGACCACCGGCTTCCAGCTCGGGTCTCAATTCATTGCCCTGAACTCCGTAGAGCTGCGCTACCCCGTGGTGGGCAACAACCTGAGCGGCGTGCTGTTCTGGGACTCCGGCAACGGCTACGAAGACATCCGCAAGTTCAGCCTGCGCTTCCGGCAGCGCGACAATCGCGACTTCAACTACACCGTGCACGGCATCGGCGCGGGCATCCGCTACCGCACGCCCATCGGGCCGGTCCGTTTCGACCTGAGCTACAGTCCGAATTCGCCGCGCTTCTTCGGCTATGAGGGCAACTTCGAGGATCTGATCACCGGGCAGGGGCGCCTGGTGAACCAGCGGATCAACCGGCTGCAGTTTCACTTCGCCCTGGGGCAGACGTACTGACATGACCCGAAGCGCCGCATTTCTGCTTCTGATGCCGCTGGCGGCCGCCGCCGATCCGGTGCTGCTGGACCGCATCGCCATCAGCATCGAAAACTTCGTGATCACCGAGGGGCAGTTGGTGGACGACATCCGGATCAACGCGTTTCTGGCTGGCGTCCCTCCGGATCTGACGCCGCAAGGCAAGAAAGCGGCCGCGGACCGCCTGGTGAATCAGGCGCTGGTGCTGCGCGAAATGCAGCTCAGCCGCTTCCCGATGCCGGAATCGACGGAGGCGGCGGCGATGGTGGAGTACGAAATGCGGAAGCGCGGCGGGCGCGAGAACTTCGAGCGGGAGCTGACCCGCTACGGCCTGACGGAGAAGAAACTGCTTACGCGCCTGGAATGGCAGACAGCGTTTCTGCGTTTCGTCGACTACCGTTTCCGTCCCGGCGTGCAGTTCACCGAGAAGGAAGTGGAGGAGCGCTACCGGGAGTTCGTCAAGGAGGCCGCGGGCAAGGGCCGCACCGTGGAACCGCTGGAACGGGTGCGCGGCGAGATGGAGGAGTTGCTGGCCGCCGAGCGCGTCAACCAGACGCTGGACCGCTGGCTGGGGCAGGTGCGTACACAGGTGCCGATCCGCTACCGCAAGGCGGTGTTCGAATGAGAATCGCGGCGAAGCGAATCCGGTTCTGGGCGCTGGTGTCACTGGGCCTGCTGGCGCTGATCGCAATCGCGGGCGCGCTGGTATTGCGTTCGGACTGGTTCCGCGACAAAGTGCGGGAACGAATTGTGTTTGAGACGGAGCGGGCCACGGGCGGCCGCGCCGAACTCGGCGCGTTCCGGTTCTCCTGGTCGCGGATGCGGGCCGAAGTGGAGGGTTTCGTCCTGCGCGGGCTGGAGCCCGCGTCCGACCCGCCGCTGTTTCAGGCGTCGCGGATCGTGGTCGACCTGCGGCTGACCTCGATCTGGCGGCCCTCCGTGGATCTGCGCGCCCTCACCGTGGAGCAGCCGCGGATTCGCATCGTTTTCGGGCCGGACGGGAAGTCGAATCTGCCCTCACCGAAGGTGCGGCGGACTTCGGATCGCACGTGGGCGGAGGAGTTTCTGCGACTGGCGATCGATGACGTGAATGTGCGCGACGGCTGGCTGGAGATCGACCAGCGGCGCGTGCCCCTGAATTTCCAGGCGGAGAACCTGGCGGCGCAGCTCACGTACGAAGCATCCGGTCCGCGTTACACGGGGAGCGTGAAGGCGGACGCCCTGCAAATTCAGGCGTCGCAATTCGATCCGCAACGCTTCGCTTTGGATGCCGCGGTGGCGATCGAGCCCAATCGCGTCCGCCTGCCGAAGCTCCAATTGACCACGGGCGGCTCCACGGTTGAGCTGACTGGCGAGCTGACGGACCTGCGATCGCCGAAAGCGGACCTGCGGACGAAAGCGCTGCTGCAACTCGCGGATTTTGTGCCCGTATTCGATCTGCCGGTGCGGAAGGAAGGTACAGTGGCGCTGGACGGCCGGGTGGAGGTCAGCTTCACGCCGCAGTTCCGCTATCGCGTGACCGGTCCCGTGGATGTGCGGAACGTAGCCATCCAGCGTCCGGAGGTGGCGATCGCGGGCGTGGACCTGCGCGGCAACCTGGAGCTGACACCGGAGAAGCTGAGCCTGACGGGAACGTCTGCGGCAGTGGCGGGCGGGCGGTTCGAGGGTCTGATCGAGCTGGAGGAGTGGCGGCGGTATCGCGCCGAGGGCCGCGTCAACGGACTGGCGGTGAATCGCCTGACGGATGTGGCGAAGGTGGCGGACCTGCCCTGGAACGCGCTGCTGGCGGGTCCGGTTTCGGTCAGCGGATCGCTGCCGCGCAAGGGAGCGTCCGGCGATCTGGAAGCTCGCGGGCGCCTGACGGTGACCCCGGCGGGCGATTCGGTGCCGCTCGAAGGCGTGGTGGAGGCCAGCTACCGCCAGCGGGAGAACGAGATCGCCATTCGCCAGGCATCGCTGGCGACCCCGATGACGCGGCTGGACGCTGAAGGCGTGCTGGGCAGCCGGGTGCAGTTCCGGATGCGCACGCAAAGCCTGGAGGAGTTGCAGCCGTGGATCGTGCGTTTCTCCGGCGAGCGGGCGGAACTGCCGGTGGAGCTGAAAGGCGGATCGGCGGCAGTGGAGGGCACGGTCGCCGGACCCTTGGACAATGCGCAAGTATCCGGCACCGCATCGCTGTCGAAGTTCGAGGCTTCCGGAATCGCGTTCGAGGAGGCTTCGGCGGCGTTCGAGGCCGCCCGCTCTCGGGTGCGGATCAGCAACGCGGTGGTCCGGGGACAGCACTTCACCGCGGAGGGCAACTGGTCCGCCGATGCAGGCTCGGGCGAGTTCCGCAATGCGCCGCAGACCGGATCCATCCGCATCCGCGGCGCCAGCCTGGGACCGCTGTTGAAGCAAGCGGGCGCGACCCTGGACGTCAGTGGGACCGGAACCGGCAGCTTCACGCTGGCGGGCACCATCGCCAATCCGCGGGTGGAAGGCACGTTCGCCGCCACCGGACTCACGGTGTCGGGTGAGAAGGTGGATCGGGCCGCGGGATCGCTGCGCTACGCGGGCAATCGCCTGGACCTGACCGCGCTCGATGTAACCGCCGGGGCAGGGCGGGCTCGCCTCGCGGGCTTCTACCAGCATGCCCCCAAGGATTTCAAGAGCGGGACCGCGGAGGCGGCGGTCACCGTGCAGAACCTGCGACTGTCCTCGCTGGGGACCTTGAAGGAGCGTATCTCTGAGTGGGACGGCGTGGCGGGGGCGAACTTGCGGATCGCGGCGGAACTGCGCAATGGCGAACTGCAGTTGACCTCGGTGGCCGGCGATGCCGCGCTGGAGCGGATCGTGCATGGCGCGGCGCCCGTGGGCCGCGTCGCGCTGACCGCGTCCACGGCGAATCGCCGTTTGAGCGCGCGGGTCAGCGGCGTCGTCGCCGATTCGAAGATCGAGGGCGGGGGCGAATGGAGCCTCGCCGGGCGCGCTCCGGGGAGCGGAAGCATACGCTTTTCGCCATTGTCGTTCGCGTCGGCGCAGGTGCTCGCGACCGCGGGGCGGGAGCAGGAGCCGCCGCCGCAGGGGCACGTTCAGGGGTCGCTGGAGATCACCGGGCCGCTGCTCGATCCGGACCTGATGCGCGCGACGCTGACCATTGATCAGTTGCGCGTGATGCCGCGGCCTGAGCAGATCAAGGCCGGCGGCCCCGGCGCGCAGAACCTGATTCTGACCAACGCGGCGCCGATCGTGGTCACGCTGACGCGGGACGGCGCGCGATTCGCGGACGCACGGCTGGAAGGCCCCAACACCCGTTTGGAGGCAGGCGGGTTCCTGAGCTTCGCCAACCGCAACGCGACCGAGATCAGGGCCAACGGCACCATCGACCTGGCCGTGCTGCAGCTTTTGAATCCCGATCTGCTGGCCAAGGGGCAGGCCGATGTGCGCGCCACGGTGCGCGGATCGCTGGAACGCCCGCTGGTGAACGGGAGGCTGGAGCTGCGCGACGCCTCGCTGTATCTCGCCGACATCCCCAACGGCGTGGACCACGCGTTCGGCGTGATCAACTTCGACCAGTCGCGCGCGACCATCGAAAAGCTGACCGCGGAGACCGGCGGCGGCAAGATTGAATTCAGCGGATTCGTCGGGGTCACCGCGCGCGTACTGACGTATCGCCTGCAGGCGCAGGCTCGGCAGGTCCGGGTGCGCTACCCGGAGGACTTCAGCTTCGTGTTCAACGCGGACCTCAACCTGGCGGGCACTTCCGAACGGAGCCTGTTGTCGGGCAGCGTGTCGGTGGTGCGGGCAGCGTTCAACCCGCGCAGCGACCTGGCCGATCTCTTCACGCAGACCATCCGGCCCACGCCCTCCCCGGCGACCCCGAACGAGTATCTGCGGGGCATGCAACTGGATGTCCGCATCGAAAGCGATCCCGGGCTGCAGGTGCAGACCTCGCTGACGCGCGACGTTCAAGCCGAGGCCAATCTGCAGTTGCGCGGCACGCCGGTGCGGCCCATCCTGCTGGGCGAGATCACCGTGAACGAAGGTGAAGTGCAGGTGTTCGGCACGCGCTACACGGTGAATCGCGGCGAGATCCGCTTCCTGAATCCGACCAAGATCGAGCCGGTGTTCGATATGGACCTGGAAACGCGGGCGCGCGGCATCACGGTGAACATTTCGTTCCGCGGATCGCCCAGCAAGGTGGAC
>CAYOQB010000016.1:0-47631 GCA_964406035.1 uncultured Solibacteraceae bacterium
ATCCGCAGGTCGGCCGAAGCGGCTCGCGCCGACCTCCAGTTCAGCCGCGAGGATCAATCCGCGGTGCTGCAGTCCATCGTCGCTTCGGTCGCCGAGGCCTACTTCACCCTGCGCGACTACGATGCGCAACTGGCTCTGACCCGTGCCTCCCTGCAGGCGCGCCGCGATTCGCTCCGGCTGGTGGACGCCCGCTTGCAAGGCGGAGTTGGAACACGCGTCGATCTTGACCAGGCGCAAAGTCTGGTCGCGGCCGCCGCGAGCGACGTGATCGCTTTAGAACGCGCCGTGGAGCAGACGGAGAACTTGATCGCGTTTCTTGCCGGCAGGTTTCCCTCCGCGCCGGAGCGCGGAAAGCCGCTGGTGGAGCAGCCGCAGCCTGCGCAGGTGCCGGCGGGACTTCCCGCCGCGTTGCTCGAGCGCCGCCCCGACATCCGCGCCGCGGAGCAGCGCTTGGTTGCCGCCAATGCCCGTGTCGGTGTCGCCAAGGCGGCCTTCTTCCCGAGCATTCAGTTGACTGGAGCAGCAGGCTATCAATCCGTCGATCTGCTTGGCATCATTCAGCGCTCCTCCGCGGCGTACAACGTTGCAGGCGTCGCCGACCTGCCCCTGTTCGACGCCGGCCGCCGGGTGGGCAATTACCGCGTCGCTAAAGCCGTGCGGGAAGAGCTGGTGATCAATTACCAGCGGAGCATCAACAACGCTCTCCGCGATGTGGCGGATTCGTTGATCGGCTACCGCAAGGCGCGCGAGTTCCGCGCCCAGCAGGAGCTGCTCGCCGCAACTCTTCGCGATCAAAGCCGGTTGTCGCAACTCCGGTACCGCGGGGGCGTCACCAGTTACCTCGAGGTCCTGGACACGGAACGGCAGCGCCTTCAGGCGGAGCAGCAGTTGTCGCAGGCGCAGCGCCAGGAACTGGTCGCGATGGTGCAGTTGTATCGAGCGCTCGGCGGCGGCTGGCAGCAGTAGGCTGCGCGGCCTCCGGTCATGCAATCGATGCATCCGGCCCTGAGTTGTGCGCATCGGACGAACAAAAGTATTCTGGTCGAGTCACCGCCGTTCCAAGACTGTCAGGATCGCGGTCAGTCGAATCCAAGCAAAGATCGCGCCGGCGAGCCAAAACTCGCAGCCAGGAACGCGACAAGGATCGCCCGAAAACCAGTTACCGGACCTTCCCATTCAGATGAAGGAGAACAGATGACGAAGAAGAAAAGGTTGCTTTTGTCAAGTATCGCTATTGTGGCGGCGCCGTTCGTGCTGGCCGGACCAGCCGGCGCCCAGCAGGGCAAGCCGCACCAGTTCTGGTGGCCCGAACAGCTCGACCTCACGCCTTTGCGGAGACACTCGCCGGATTCCAACCCCGCGGGCCGGGATTTCGCCTACCGCCGGGCGTTCGCGACTCTCGATCTGAAGGCGGTGAAGCAGGACATCCAGAAGGTGCTTACGACCTCTCAGGACTGGTGGCCGGCGGACTACGGTACGTATGGTCCGCTGTTCATCCGGATGGCCTGGCATAGCGCGGGAACTTATCGCGTCAGCGACGGCCGCGGCGGCGCCGATGGCGGACAGCAGCGCTTCGATCCCCTGAACAGTTGGCCCGACAACGCCAATCTGGACAAGGCTCGACGCCTGCTCTGGCCCGTGAAGCAGAAGTACGGCCAGAAGATCTCGTGGGCCGATCTGATGGTGCTGGCCGGCAATGTTGCGCTGGAGTCCATGGGTTTCAAGACCTTCGGATTCGCCGGAGGTCGTACGGACGACTGGGAGCCGGACGTCGTGTACTGGGGTCCGGAAAAGAAGTTTCTGGCCGATGAACGTTACAGCGGAAATCGCAAGCTGCAGCAGCCCCTTGCCGCGGTGCAAATGGGCTTGATCTACGTGAATCCGGAAGGACCGAACGGGAATGCGGATCCGGTCTCGGCGGCTCAGGACATCCGCGAGACGTTCGGCCGCATGGCGATGAACGATGAGGAGACGCTGGCGCTGATCGCCGGCGGGCACAGCTTCGGCAAGGCGCACGGCGCCTACGATCCCTCCAAGTGCGTGGGAGCCGAGCCCGCGGCATCGGGCGTGGAGAAACAAGGCTTCGGCTGGGAAAACAAGTGCGGCAGCGGAAAGGCGGCGGACACGGTGACCAGCGGCCTGGAAGGCGCCTGGACCGCGACCCCCGCCAAGTGGTCCACGCAGTACCTGGACAACCTGTTCGCCTTCGAGTGGGTGAAGAGCAAGAGCCCGGCAGGTGCGACGCAATGGGTCCCGGCCAACAATCAGGCGGCGAACCTGGTGCCCGACGCGCACAACCCGTCGAAGCGACATGCGCCCATCATGTTCACCACGGATCTGGCGCTGAAGGCCGATCCCGCCTACCGCAAGATCGCGATGCGCTTCCGCGAAAATCCGGAAGAGTTCCGGCTCGCGTTTGCCAAGGCCTGGTTCAAGCTGACCCACCGTGATCTCGGTCCGCGGTCCCGCTACCTGGGTCCTGAGGTTCCCGGCGAAGAGCTGATCTGGCAGGATCCGGTCCCGAAGGTCACTCACGCGCTGGTGGACGCGAAGGACATCGCTTCGCTGAAGTCGAAGATCCTGTCCTCCGGCTTGACGATTCCGGAGCTGGTACGAACCGCGTGGGCGTCGGCTGCCTCCTTCCGTGGAACCGACATGCGGGGCGGCGCGAACGGTGCTCGTATCCGCCTGGCGCCGCAGAAGGACTGGGAAGCGAACAATCCCTCCGAGCTCGCCAAGGTTCTCGGCCGCCTGGAAGGCATTCAGCAGGAGTTCAACAAGTCCGGAGCGAAGAAGGTCTCTCTTGCAGATCTGATCGTCCTGGGCGGCAACGCGGCAGTAGAGCAGGCCTCCAAGAACGCCGGCTTCACGGTCCAGGCGCCGTTCCGCCCGGGTCGCGCGGATGCCACTCAGGAGCAGACTGATGTCCAGTCGTTCGCCGTCCTGGAGCCCGCCGCCGACGGTTTCCGCAACTACTATCGCACGGGGCAGTCGGTTTCCCCGGCGGAACTGCTGGTGGAGCGGGCCAACCTGCTGACGCTTACGGCTCCCGAGATGACCGTACTGGTGGGCGGCTTGCGGACTCTGAACGCGAACACCGGGCAGACGTCTCACGGCGTATTCACCACCCGGCCCGGAACTCTGAGCAACGACTTCTTCGTGAACCTGCTGGACATGTCCACAGCCTGGACCAAGGTGGCAGCGAACGAAGCAGTGTTCGAAGGGCGTGACCGCAAAACCGGAGCCGTGAAGTGGACCGCCACCCCCGCTGATCTCATCTTCGGATCCAATTCGGAGTTGCGCGCGCTGGCGGAGTTCTATGCCGCCTCCGACGGCCGGGAGAAGTTCGTTAACGACTTCGTGAAGGCCTGGACCAAGGTGATGAACCTGGACCGTTTCGACCTGAACTAAGCCGTCGGGACTTGGCCGCCCAGTCACATGGGGTGCGCGGCGTTGGGGATCTCATATAATCACGGGACCCGCCCAAATGACCATCCTCGCCTCCGCGCCCTCGTCACCGCACGACCCGTATCGTTATTACGCGGGCGACATTGAATCACCGCCGAACCGGCTGGCGCACATCCTGCGCCGCATCGGCCCGGGCATGATCCTGGCGGCGACAATCGTCGGTACCGGGGAGCTGGTGGCCACGACGACGCTCGGAGCGGAAACCGGCTACGTCGCGCTTTGGATCGTTGTCTTCAGTTGCTTGATCAAGCCGGCGCTGCAGGCCGCCATGGGCCGCCACGCCATCGCCACCGGCGAAACCTCCTTCGCTATGTTCGATGCGATCCCCGGCCCGCGCTGGCGCGTGAACTGGGTGGTGTGGGCGTCCGTGCTGATGATCGTGGGGACCATGTCGCTGTTCGCGGCCATGCTCGGCGGCGTGGCGCAAACCTTGCACCAGATCGTGCCCGCGCTTTCGGTGCCGGTGTGGGTGCTTGTGCTCGCCGCGCTTACCCTGTTCCTGCTGCTGGGCGGCGGCTACGGCCGGATTGAAGGGATCGCAACCCTGAAGGTCGCGTTGTTTACGCTGCTCACCGCGTTGTGCGCCGTGCTGCTCACCTTGCGCAGCGACCTTTTTGCCTGGTCCGACTTGCGGCAGGGCTTCACATTCGATCTGCCGCGCGGCGGTTTGTCCACGGCCATCGCCGTGTTTGGGATCACCGGCGTCGGCGCGGCCGAACTGCTGGTTTACCCCTACTGGTGCATCGAGAAGGGCTACTCGCGATTCACCGGGCCTCGCGAGGATTCCGCTGCATGGAGGAGTCGCGCGCGCGGCTGGATTCGCGTGATGAACTTTGACATTCTCGCCACCATGGGCATTTACACGCTGGCTACGGTGGCTTTTTATCTGCTCGGGGCGGGCATTCTCCACCGTCAGGGATTGGTGCCTTCGGCCCAGAACATGATTCCGGTGCTTTCCCATCTGTATACCGAGACGCTGGGAAACTGGTCGCTGGGCCTGTTTTACGCCGGCGTGATAGCCACTTTGTACGGGACCGTGTTCGCCGGAACCGCATCGCTCAGCCGGCTGCTCGCCGATTTCTGCCGCCTGGCCGGATGGTATCCGGCCGGCGACCTTCGTGCATGGTGCCGATGGCGCGACGCCTTTACTGTAGTTCAAGTGGTTGTTTCCGTGATTCTATTTCTGGCATTCGCCTCGCCGGTACAGCTTGTCCGAATCGGCGGCACCGGCCAGGCGCTGCTGTTGCCGGTTCTCGCGGTGTCCGTTTTGTATGTGCATCAGAAGCGAACGCCCCGCGAGGTGCGGCCGTCCGGCGGACAGGTCGCCGGGTTGTGGTTCGCCTCGCTGGCGATCGTCGCGCTGATGACGTTCTACGCTGTGCTGCTCTGGCGCGGCTGAACTTTGTTCCGGCGAACGCGATCAATGTGAATGCCATTACATTCCTGGAAAGCCTCGCGTTCGAAACGCCATCCGCTTTCCTAAGAGCTCTGCAAAAAGGGGCGAAAAAGATTGTGACAAAGTGCAAATGATCCGCATGATCTTAGTTCACGCGGTGGACAAAAGATTCCGGCGGGAGCATGCATACTCGATGCGGTGCTGCGCGCCTGCCGGCCTTGTTAGACGCGCGGGCTATTCCCTTGGCGTTGTTTCGGAATCTCCCGCGGGGCTGAGGTCGAAGCGGCTGCGGGGTTCGACCGTGGCGGTTCGTCGGAGATGTTTCTCTGGTCGCGCCAACCGTTTGCATTATCCCGCCAGAAAGAGTGCCTGTGCAGGCTCCGTTCTGTTACGGATGCAAGTTCCTGGTCCATGCCGGGACCGGATCACAGCCGGCCTTGCGATGTGATCTGCATCAACTGGAGAAGATGACTTCTCCTCCGGTCGCGTGTGCCGACTTCCACCAAAAGCCCGACGCTTTCCAGGACGATTCGCTGGAATCCTCTGGGACGCTCAAATCGACATCGGCTGGAGGGTAGCACCCCGCGTGCTTGGTGAGCCGCGATGCGAACGCAGGTCCTATACTCTCGGTCCAGCGTACTTCGCCGCATCTCCGCCTCCAGCATGATGCCGTCATGTTGACGCCATCGCGGGTGGTGCCGCGTCCGGCCGCCACGACGGCTTCGCTTGGAGCATGAACATGCGTTTTGCGGAAGCGGCGCTACTTCCAGCCGATGAGCCCCTGCCGGATCGCCTTGCCGACCGCCGCGGATTTCGAATGAACGTGGAGCTTCTCATAGATGCCGCGAATATAGTTACGGACAGTGTTGATGCTCACGTTCATCTTCTCGGCGGCGGCCTGGTAGCTGTAGCCTTCGGCGAGCCACACCAGCAGCCGGTGTTCCTGACTGGTCAGTGCGGTCGAGGGGCGCGTGTTCTGAAAGAGATTGACGATGTGCCGTGCGATCTCCGGAGAGAACGGCGAGCCTCCGTCGCGGGCGGCCCGGATGGCATCGAGCAGCTTCGCCGGCGGTGTGCTCTTCAACAGGTACCCGTGAGCACCGCCGCATATACTGGCGAAGACGCGGTCACGCCCGGAGAACACTGTTAGCATCAGAATACACATCGAAGGATTCGCGGCGAGCAGGACTTCGATCGCCTGATCGCCCGGAACACCGGGAAGTTGGATGTCGAGCAAGAGGACGTCCACAGCCACCGCGCGTAAAGCCGGGAGGGCATCTTCCACCGAAGTGTAGGCCCCCGCGCAAAGGAACCCATCGGCGGAGTCGATGATGAGACTCAAGCTGCCGAGGAGGGCTTTATCGTCATCGATGATTGCCACACGGATGGGCATTTCCCTCATCGGACCAGTTCCACCGGGGGAAATCAAGCGCATGTTCATGCGTCCTTTCTTTTCAAAGCGGGATTCTCAACAAGACGCGGGTACCGCCCTCGGGCCGCGGTTCAACTTCGAGACGGCCTCCGAGCTGCGCGGCCCGCGCTTTCATGCTGAGTATCCCCATTCCTTTCGGCCCGCCGGGACGGTACCCACATCCGTCGTCCTCCAACTCGCCCCACAACCCCTGCCGGTCGAAGCCTATGCGGAGGGAAGCGTGTGACGCCCGCGAATGCCGGGCAAGGTTGTGGATCGCCTCCTTGAAGATCAGGTAGAGTTGCCGGCGCTGGCCGGGGGATAGAGTCCGGGAAAGCGCTTCATCTGGCGTCTCAAACGTCCAGCGAACGCCGCATGGCTCCAGTACGCCGAACCCGAAAGCGCGCAGCCGCGTCGCCAAGTCACGCAACGTATCCCTCCGCGGATCGATGGCCCAGACGATGTCGCTCATGTCGTCGATGAGGCCCCGCGCGGTTTCCGCGATCTCGCCGAGCACGCCGACCGGCACGGGATTATCGGAGCCCCCGTGGCGTTTCAGAACTTCGCTCATCAGCGCGATCCGGGAAAGGCTGGCGCCGATATCGTCGTGGAGATCGGTTGCGATGCGGGAACGAACACGTTCGATGGCCAGATGGCGATCGAGCCGCGCGCGATGCCACAGAAAGAACAATGTTCCCGCGCCCGCGATCACGGCGAGCAGGAACCACCAGCGCCGCCACAAAGGCGGCGCTATGCGGAACTCCACCTTGGCCTCGGGCGACAATCGGCCTTCGGGACTTATGGCACGGACCGACAGAACATAGCGCCCTGGTCCCAGCGAAGCGTAATCCACAGTGCGAGAGGCCGAGGGAGGCGTCCAATCCGGATCCACACCCGAAAGCCGGGTCTGATACAGCAGGTCATGGCGAAATCCTCCGAACTCCACCTGAAGCCGCTGTTCGGATGAGTCGAGAGACAATGCAGCAGGTTGGGGATCGCCGAAATCCGAAGGCAAGCGATCGCGGCCGTTCACCCGAACGGAGTAGATCACCAACCGTGACGGATCGGGCGGGTCATCGCGTGGCTGGATACGTACCAGTCCCTGGTCGCCGCCAAACCAGAGCGCCCCATTGCGGTCGCGAGCCGCGACGCGGAACTCTCCTGGTGTCAGTCCGTCGGCGCTGTCGAAGCGGCGAACTCTTCCCGTGACTGGATCCAGCCGGTCAATGCCGCTTCTCCCTGCCAGATAGATTCGGCCACTTCGGTCTTCGGCGAGGGCCGACACACCGTTGGCCGAAAGGCCCGTGGCCATGGTGTAGGCGTGAAACACCGGGTTCTCCTCGCCCGGCTTATCCACTCTCAAAAGACCCTGCATTCGCGTGCCGATCCACAGCCTTCCCTGGCCGTCCACCAGCAAGGCTCGGACGCCCTGATCGGGTGCGCCGGTGGACGGTGGGAATTGCTGGAACTTCCCGTCCCGGAATCTCACCAGCCCTCCATCCCGCATTCCGATCCAGACATTGCCGCCACGATCTTCGGCGAACGCAATCGGGCTGTTGCGCTGTTCGGTCAGCGGAGGAAGTCCGTGAGAGACGCCGAGGGATTCGAATCGTGCCGCGCCGGGCTCAAGACGGAACAACGCGTGGCCGGGCACGCCATGCTGGCCGACCCAGATCACGCCCCGCGAGTCCTCGAACACTCGCATGTTCCCTGGCGGCAGCCCCCACTCCCGTCCCATCCGGACCGGTGGAGCCGTCAGACCTTTCGGATAACGCAGCACTCCCGCGCCGGTCCCCAACCACCATTCACCCGCGCGCGAGCGCACGGCGATGTGCGACCAACTCCAACCCCACTCGACGCGGGTCGAGGCGCTCAGATCGACGGGGTGAAACCGGTAGCCGTCAAAGCGGTTGATGGAGAAGTTGCGTTCGTCCTTGGTCACCACCATCAATCCGGCCTGATCGTCGTCGACGATGGCCCATACTTTGCGGAGCGCCAGACCGTCACGTGCGTTGAACTGTGCGAACCCTGCCGGCGAGATCCTCGCCGCACCGCCTCCGTCCGTGCCCACCCAGAGGTGGCTGGCGGTGTCGACGGTCAGGACGCTCAGCGGCGTTGTATCCAGGTTCGGGTGCAGTTCGACAGCCTGCCAGCGGCCATCCGGCAACATCCGTGCGAGGCCTTCAAAGGTCGCAGCCCAGAGCTCACCCCGCCAGGAACGTACGTCGACGACATAGCCACTGGGAAGGCCTTCGGCGATCGTGGCACGGTTCGCGATAAGCGCTTCCGAGGTCCGCGGGTCGACGGTCAAACGGAGCAGTTCTGTCTGCGATCCGATCCAGATCGATCCCTCGGCTTCGGAGAGCGCCGTGCTTTTGTCTACCGTGATTCCTTCCCCGGTCGACCAACGGTCAACGCGCTGATCCCGCCGAAAGCGATACAGGCCGGATGCCGCGGTCACCCATAGTTCGCCGCGAGAGTCCTTGAGCATCCGGTGTATCGCATTCCTGGTTCCCTTGGGTTCGAGCGGCTTGACCGCTTCCCAGCGCGGGGACCCGGTGCGTGCGCGCCGCCAGAGCCCCGATTCTGTTCCACACCACAGGCCTTGCTCATCTTCGAGAACCCTACTGATGACGCCTAACCTTGGAGATTCACATCGGAACCGAGGCTGGCCCGGATGCGGATCGAGCAGACAAAGCCGATCATGTACGGCCACCCAATAGCTGCCATCGGCGCGTTCCATCATGTCCGCCGGCATCCCGCCGGGGAGTCCGTCCGCGGAAGTGAAGGTGCGGAATCCGCCACCGTCAAAACGAGCCAGGCCGTCCTCGGCCGGCAGCCATACGAAGCCACGCCGGTCGGCGAGGACCCAGAGGACGATGGAGCTGGGGCCTTGACGAAGCGAAAAGACCGTCGCCGGCAACTGCTCAGCCATCGCGGTGAATGCGGCGAGACCGGCGGCCACCAAGTATAGAGTGGCTTTCCCAAGCCAGGCTGGCGCGGATTCCATCCACACGGGGCTTCCAGATTCGAAGGTAACGTTACGTGTGCTGACTGACCGTCGCTCCGTTGCCTCCCGGGACATGGTTGAACTCCGACCGGCGTTCCTGGCGGCTAATGGTGCGATGCCAGGATAACGATTTTGAACGAAGCAATTTGGATCGTCAAGCGCAAAACTTGGCGCGAAACCTCGTGCAAGACACCCTGGCAGGACCATTCGCGGGCTATTGATCGAGACAGACTTCGGCTGTGGAATTCCTTCGCCCTCGCGGAGCCGGTGTGTAGGTCCGCCGTCCGAAGGTCTGCGTCCGTTGATTCTTGTTGGCCGAATCACCCAAGTTGAACTGTCGCGCTCGGTTCCCTCCCGTCGTACTGCGATGGCGGAAGCAATGAGCAGAACTTTAAGGGCCGGATCGTTGGTTGAGCTTGAAAGCCGGTCCGAGTTCGTCGCCCAAAACGGTGGGGACGAACTCGGGCGGCGGCTGCTCACTTGATAATCGGCCCCGGCGAGGGAAACAGTTCGGAAGTTCTTCCAAACAACGTGAATCGTAGAGTAATGTTGCACCCGGCGGCCTGGCACGATGAACCTGCGAGGATGCGAGTTACGCTGTAGCCGAGGGTCGAGTAACCAACCCCCTGGCCGAACGGGGAGGGCATTCCAGTGGCATTCCGGATATCGAAGTAGTCGCCAAATCGAACCGTGCCCACGCCATCGGTTTGGGTGACATTGCTTTCCGTCGTGGAATAGAGTACCGGATCGTTCAGGAAGCCAACCGCATTGTGGCCGTAGAAGGTTCCGCCACCGGACGCCAGCGTCACGGCGACGTCGTCGAGGCTTGACCCGGGACGCCAGGTGAGTCCGGGCGTGGCATAAGCGTGATTGGTGTGCCAGATATCCCACTCGCTGACTACTTCGATCTTATCGGCGTCCATCTTCACCACCCGGACGTAAGGAAATGGTCTGCCGTCGGAGTTATTCCTGCCACCGTCGAAAGCGAAATACACAAAACGGGTCGGGTTGAGACAGCCTGTGGGCGGGCATATTGGCCCGGGTGGGGCCACATAGGTCGCGCCCAGAACGCCATGAGGGGCCACGTTCCAATTCAGGCCGTCCGGAGCGGTGACGGAGTAGTCGCACGCCGCGACAGCAGTGTTTGCGCAAAAGGAATAGATCGGGACTTCCTTCCCGGCCGGCACTTCCGGCGACGCATCCGGATCGGCGAATACGACCAGAGTACTGCTGTCTTTCTGTCCTGCGAAATACATAGCACCCGCCGGCGATTGGGCAATTCGGGAGTCTTTGAGCTGGTTAGCGAAAGCTTCATAGAACACAAGCTCAGGCGACGCAACCCGGTTGACCATATCGTTCAAGTTCGCGCGGATGAACCAGCGGCGGTCCCCCCATACCTGCTGGCCGATTTCATTTCCACTGGCGTTTCGGGTGGCGTTCCAAAAACCATGCCGGACGCTGATGTACAACCAATCCTGTGAGAACGACATATCCGGATAGTCGAACCAGTCGGTCGCCGTCGTGACGCCGACCGTCGTAGGAGTGATATCGAACCAGTTCCAGGCGTCCATGAATCTCCCCGTAGCAAGGTCGGAGGCGCTCGCATAAGCGATGCGCAATCGATTCTGGCCTAACCGCGGAACAGTGGACACGAGGACATTCGGCGATCTGTATTGCAGCAGCCACACGAACATTCCCCGCGAAGGAATGTACTGGAGCACCTGGTCGCAGCACACTCCCCCGTCATTCTCCGGAAAGAAGTCCGTGCGCCCGGGGCGTAATATGTCGCTGAAACCACCCGCGCCGGTCAGATTGACGGTGGTGAAGCTCAGACCGTAATTGGTGGAGTAACTTACGGCTGTATTAGCGCTTATGATGGTTACCCCATTCGGCGCCGGGCCGGCGACTGTCGGATCTGGCGGAACTGCACCGTACGTCCCCCCCGGGTTATTGATCGCGAAGACGGCAGCGTTCGGTGCGGCGCCCGACGGAGGTCCTTGATCGCTGGGCGAGAATGCCGCTATGCGGTTCAGGGGTGTGGCCGGCGGCGAACTCGGGAACCATCTCCGCGGGCCCGCCGGGAGGACAGGCTTGTTCTTGGCGTTCGGAAGGCTGGTGGTCGGCGCGGGGGGAGGAGGATAGGTCGCCGTGTCGGGAGTAAACATGGTGACGCGGGTTGATCGCTTTGGCTGTCCAGCGTTACCAGGTGACGGTGGTGTTACGGTGACACTTGCTTGAAAACCGCAAGCCACCGTTTGGAAGTTGTAGGTGCCGATCAAGGTCAAGAGGAATGGCGACCGGGCCTCGGCAGACGTCATGCTGAACGTGGAACTGACAGACACGACCTGATTGGGCGCGATGTCGCCGGCCGCGTACGGGAGCGTACCCGGTCCGGTGTGGAGGCCACTGCCGGCTCGCAATTCAGTGAGCCGGACATTGCCGGCGATGGAGTTGCCCTCGTTCCGCAGGGGAATGCCGAGCGATACGGTTCCGTCAGGCCAAATCGAAGAGCCGACCTCCGTTGCGGAAATGGCGAACTCCACCGTACCGGAGCACTCCACCGATACGGTGATGAACGAATCGGGACTCGATCCGAGAGAAACTGTTAGCGAATTAGCAACGTCGAGTGATACCACGATCACTCGCATGTAAGTCTGCTGGCTGAAATCGTTTGGACCCAGGAGTTGAACGCCGTTTAGCGAAACGGTTGCCGAAGAAATCCGATTCGTACCATTTTCGTTGCCGTTCAGGACGATCAAACGGCAGGGACCTGACCCACACCGTGGGATGGTATCGGCGAACGTATCCGTGGCGTTGGAACCGCGAGTATATCGCTTGGGTCCGAAGATGGGGCTCTGCGCCTGGCCGGTATCTGGGAACATGATCAGCGATAAGGCGGCCGGCAACACAAACGATACCGTCAGGCGCGGGTTGATCGCGCGCACAAGATTCTTCAACATGCGTGTCCTCCTCAGTCTCTAACTGCTCTCGGAGAAGCGTCTTCTTCCCGTCCGGTCCAGGTTCTTGTCCCCGGGTCCATCGTCAGGCCTGGTGTTGCCGCCGATCTGCGAGCGGTAGGTTAGAACGCAACCATGTGGGAGTATAGGGCCAGCAAAGCGCACCGACAAGCGCATGAATATGCGTTTTGTGTGTCGGTTGGAAGGTGAACTCGAGGTTGTGGCGGGCAGCGTGGCTTGAACACGCGAACCTCTGCGCCCCCAGCCACAGAAACAGAAATGCTGGAGGCGATGGATCAGGTCAGGATCGGCGCAAGATTGGGCACATTGGGGCGCAATCCGGACCTGTCCCCCGGCGTGAGACACGAGTTTAGACACAGTCGGCTGAGCGGCGATTCAGTGTGAGCCGGAACGGATGTCGCGAAAGCTCTCGGCGATCATCGACCGGCCTACTCGTCCATTCAGAGGAAGCCGTGAAGCAGATCGATGCGGAAAACCTCCCGGCAAGTCCCGTGGGGTGTCTCGCGGCACGGAAATCTGATGGTATTCCGAGGCAAGGACTGGCAAGAAGAAGGGGGAGGAGCCAGCGCCACCAGCGAAGAAACTGACGAGGGGATTCTGCGGCGGTGTTATGCCTTGATCCTTCGCGCGTGGGCAAGGATGCTTCCCGCACTGCTGATGAGGTTCTGTCGCACCTTTCCGGGCTGATGGGTGCTCAGCTAAAAGTGACTCTGGAAGTTCCAGCGGTGCCGAACAGGGTCGCCGATGATGTCGTGTGAATCGTCACCAGAAAGAGGACGGTGAGCCAGGCGTTTGTGAACGGGTAAACAGCCGGAGGAGGACTCTCTTCTTACCGACCAGGCGCGCGCACCAGATTGGACCGGCGGGGAGAGACCGCTAATAATCACCCTCCTTCTTCAGCTCGAACTTCTCCATGCGGTAGATCAGCATCTTCCGGCTGATATCCAGGTATTCCGCGGCCTTGGTCTGATTCCAATTGCACTTTTGCAGCGCCCGGACGACCAGCTCCCGCTCGACAGCTTCCATGCTGATCCCTTCCGGAGGCAGCTCCAGTTGGATCGCTTCGAGGGGTGGGCGTTCGCGCCTCAGAAAGTCAGGCAGGTCCTCCACCGTGACCTCGTCGCCAGGGGCCAGCACAACCAGCCGTTCGACCACGTTTTCCAGCTCGCGGACGTTTCCTGGCCACCGGTGGGTAGAGAAATACGGAAGTAGAGAAGGGGGCAGCCGGAGCGAGCGCCGGTTCAGCCGTTCGGTGAACTTCTTGAAGAAAATCGCTACCAGCTCCGGGATGTCCTCGGGCCTTTCGCGAAGCGGCGGCAGCGTCAGCGGGATCACGGCCAGCCGGTAATACAGATCCTCGCGAAAGGTCCCATCCTCCACCATCGCCTGCAGGTTCCGGTGGGTCGCGGCGATGATTCGAACGTTGACCTTGGTGGGCTGGACCGCACCGATCTTTTCGACCTCGCGCTCCTGGATCAGGCGGAGCAGCTTCACCTGCAGCTCCAACGGCATCTCGCCGACTTCATCCAGGAACAGGGTGCCCTGGTCGGCCATCTCGATCTTTCCCTTCTTGTTGACGATGGCGCCGGTGAAGGAACCCTTGGTGTGGCCAAACAATTCCGACTCCAGCAGTTCCTTCGGGATCGCGCCGCAATTGATCACGATCAGAGGCCGTTCACGCCGCGGGCTGTTGAAGTGAATCGCCTTGGCCAGAAGCTCCTTCCCGGTTCCCGTCTCCCCGCGAACCAGCACTGTAGAGTCACTCAGGGCGGCACGGGCAGCATTTTCCAGAGTCGCCAGAAGCGTCTTCGACTGCCCCACGATGTTCTCGAACCCGTATTTCCGGTCGATCGCGGAACGCAGGCTCTTCACTTCCTCCTGCAGGCGATGGTGCTCCAGAGCTCGCGACACCACCAGCTTCAAGGCATCGGCGTTAACGGGCTTGATGATGTAATCGAACGCGCCCAGCTTCATGGCTTCCACGGCGGATTCAATAGTGCCGAACGCGGTGACCACGATGACCACGATCTCCGGGTATTCCTCGCGGATGGCCTGGAGAAGTTCCATGCCGGACATGCCGGGCATTTTCAGGTCGGTGATCACGAGGTCCTGGGGGTTCCGTGCGAGCAGCTCTAAAGCCTGCGCTCCGTCGGATGCCGTCATCGCCTCATACCCGGCCTGGTGCAACTTCAACTGCGTCACCCGGCGGAGGTTCTCTTCGTCGTCCACCACCAAAATGCGCTTGCCGATCATGCCGGTTCCCCCGGCGTCTGCGGGAAAAAGAGCGAGAATGTCATGCCGCGAGTCTCGTTGCTGGCTACCGTTACGGTGCCCCCCAACTGCCTCACGATCTGATGCACGACGGACAGGCCGAGCCCGGTACCTGCATCTTTGGTGGTAAAGAACGGATCGAAGATCTTGTCGATGTGCTCGGCCGCAACGCCGACTCCCTGGTCCTTCACTTCGATCAGGACCCCATCGTTCTTTTCGCGGGCGGTCAGCTCGATCTCGCCGCCGTCGGGCATCGCCTGTGCGGCGTTGATCGCCAGATTCAGGATCACCTGCGCGATCTGCTCCTCGTCGGCCCACAGCGGCGGGAGCCGGTCGGCAATGCTGCGCTTGAAGTGGATCCCTTTTCCGGCAGAGTGCTTCACCAGTTCAATGACGGAATCGAGCACGCGGGGGACATTTACCTCCCGCCACTCCGGATTTCGGGGCCGCGCAAAATCGAGGAGGTTGGTGAGCAGGCGGTTCAGCCTGGCACACTCCTTTCGCACGATCCCCATGGTTTCGGTCAGGACCTCTTCGGGGCGTTCAGCCGCCTCCATCACCTCAGCGGCTCCGTCGATGCTCGCCAGTGGATTCCGGATCTCGTGAGCCAGGCCGGCCGCAAGCTGGCCGATTGCGGATAAGCGGTCCGCGCGTTTCACCTGCTCGAAGGTGTCCTGAAGCTCGCGATAGACCTGGCTAAGTTTCTGAGCGGTGGACTGGAGCTCGGCGCGCCGCCGTCTCTCCCGGTCCGAAAGGACGCCCGTCACGGCGCCGACGGCGAGAAACATGAAGATCTCGGCGTACTGCTCCATGGCGTAGTGCTGCTCATGTGCCCATGTCATCAGGATGTGAGGGATGTACAGAAGCGCCGCGGCGAAGCCCGCCGCCAGGCCACCCGACCAGCCGAACGCGATCGCGGCGTAGACCACCGGGATGTAATACAGCCGTTGAAAGATCCCATGCCACAGCCGGTACTCGGCGGGGGTGAGGTAGTGCCCGGCGCTGGTGATGGCAATTCCGGCGACAACCAGAGCCAGCGGCTTCCAGTTGCTCGTCCGCCGGTCGCCCCCGCCGGGCAGGAACCACTCGTGCAGCTCACCCGGCTCAGTTCGAGGCGCGTGCCGGGGCAAAGACGATCTTAGCTGCTGGATGGGTGGAGTCATCGCTCGTCCTTCCTGGAAGTGCGGCCGGGCGCCCTTCTCCAAGTTGCTGGGCTGCCAGTATTGCCGGAACGTAAGCTTGAGTTTCCCGCGGCAGCAAGCCCGCCTGAGCGAGCTGCCAGAAGTCCGCCGTTTCTCCCTTTCGGATCGCGTCCTGAACCCTGCGTTCGCCGGCGTTGTAGGCCGCGAGCGCGAGCGGCCAGTCTCCAAACCTAGCATAGAGAAGCCGCAGGTAGCGGGCGGCCGCGCGGGTCGATTTCGCCGGATCGCTCCGTTCATCGGGTCCGTCGATCCTCAGGCCGAATGCCTGGGCCGTTTCGGGAACGAACTGCCAGATCCCCACAGCTTCCTTCGGGGAGCGGGCGAGCGGGTTGAATCCGCTCTCCACAAGCCCCACCCACAGCAATTCGCGAGGCAATCCTTCTTCATGGAAGACCTGCTCGATCAGAGGCCGATAAATCTCCAGCCGGCTTTGGGAAGCCTGCCAGTGCCGCGCTCCCGGACCGGTGAAGTAGCGGATGAAATCCGCGACGCGGGGATGCGGCGCCGCCAACGGCTGAGGGGCGGGCGTTGCCCTGACCTCCGTGGCGGCTTGGGTCGACCGTTCGGCCTCGGCGCGCACCAGGAACTCGTCGAGGACTTTGGCCCAATTTGGAACGTCCGGGGCACGTGCATCACCCGGGCCAGCGCCGAGAAAAACCAGAGCAAGGATCGGAGCCAGAGGCGTCACAGTGGGTATCTGCTGCATGCCGCTTGCCATGCGCGCCGAGCGCGTTCCGGAAGGCGATTCTGTAGAAAAGCAAGGCTCTTCCCGGCGCCAACCACCTCCGCGCTGCCGAATTCTGCACAGTCATCGTCCAGGATTGGCCAACTCGCCAGGGCAGCCGCCTCGCACGGCAACGAAATAATCATCAGTATCAATGAGATAGCAAAAGCGACAGCATGGCACTGGCTTTGCTTTCCCAAGAGCAGTGCAGAAACCGGCCAATCTCGTGATCGCCCTTGTGGCCTTAGCCAACTTGGCGGCCGCGCAACCGGCGGGTTCCGACCTGCGCGATCTGCTGGCTCAGGCTCTGCAATCGAATCCGGAGATTGTCGCCGCACAGAAGCGTTACGAGGCATCGCGCCAAAGGCCATCGCAGGTGAGCAGCTTGCCGGACCCGATGTTCTCGCCCGGCTACAACAGCAACGGGCGGCCGTGGCCCGGCGCGGGATTGGGCGTCGAGCCGACCAGCCAGATCGGGTTCATGGTGTCGCAGGAGTTGCCGTTTCCGGGGAAGCGGAAACTCGCCGGAGACATGGCGGCAAAAGAGGCCGAAGCGGAATGGCAGCAATACCTGCAGGTCCAGCTCGGAGTGGTTGCGCGCCTGAAGCAGGCGTACTACCGGCGATCCTACGCGTTTTCCGCGTTGGATGTGCTGGAGCGCAACCTGGAATTGCTTCGCAAGTTCCTCCGGATCACAGAAGCGCGCTACTCGGTGGGAAAGGCCGTCCAGCAGGATGTATTTAAGGCCCAGACGCAAATCTCGATTCTCGAAACCAGACGAGTCCAGTTGGACCGCGAGAAGCGGGCGCGCGAGGCCGAGATCAACAGCCTGGTCAACCGTCCCCCAGGCTCGCCGCTGTCGCGGCCGGCGCCGCTTCAGCCCATGGCTGTGCCGGCGCAGCTCGAAGAACTGTATGCCGCCGCTCGCGAAAATTCCCCCATGCTTCGCCGCGACGAGAAGATGATCCAGCGGGCTGAGGTTGCGCTCAACATGGCCCGCAAGGAGTACTACCCCGACGTCACGCTGAACGGCGGTTACTACAACATGGGTCGAATGCCGGACATGTTTATGTTCCGGGCGGATTTCAAGATCCCGCTGTACTTCTTCCGCAAGCAGCGCGCCGGCGTGACGGAGCAGGCGCAGACGCTGGTGCAGTCACGGAAGTCCTACGAGGCGACGAACCAAGGCCTTCTGTACCGCATTCAGGAGGACTACCTGATGAGCCAGAGCTCCGAACAACTGGTCCGGCTGTACGGACAGACGGTGATGCCGCAAGCGAGCCTGGCGCTGGAATCGTCGCTGTCGTCTTATGAAACGGGCGCGGTCGACTTTCTGACCGTGCTCATGAACTACATGACGCTCGTGGAATACGAGCTGAACTATCACGAAGAGTTGCAGAACTTTTATCTGGCGCTGGCCCGCCTGGAGGAGATGACGGCGCGTCCGCTGACGCCGTAAGGGGAACGATGAAACCCGCGCGCATTCTTTTGTGGGCAGTTCTGGTCGGCTTCGGAATCCTGATCGGATTCGGCTACGGCCGGTGGTTCGGCCCGCGTGTCACCACCAAGGTCTCGGAGGCCAAGAAGCCAAAAGGCTACCACTGCCCGATGCATCCGAACTACCGGTCCGACAAGCCCGGCGATTGCGGCATCTGCGGCATGAAGCTGGTGCCGGACGATGATCCGGCGCATCCCGGTGATGCCCCGCCGCCGCCTTCGGATCACGGGGCGGTCGATCCTGCCTCTATGCCGATGGGCACAATCCGGATCAGTCCGCAGAAACAGCAACTGATCGGCGTCCAGTACGGCGTCGCAACGGTCGCCGGCGGTATGCACACCTTCCGTTCGGTAGGCCGCGTATCCATGGACGAGACGCGCGTGGCCAAGGTCCAGACCAAGATTGAAGGCTGGATCGACAAGGTGTTTGTTGACTTCACGGGCAAGTTCGTGGAAAAGGGCCAGCCCCTGCTGACGCTCTACAGCCCGGAGATGCTTGCCAGTCAGCAGGAGTATCTGCTTGCCCTGCGCGGGCGTGAACTGCTACGCGACAGCCCTCTGCCCGGAACAGGCCAGCAGAGTGACTCCTTGATCCAGGCCGCGAGAAAACGGCTGGAACTGTGGGATTTAAGCGAGGCGCAAATCGCCGAGATCACCCGCACGGGCAAGCCGTTGCAGAACGTCACCCTGTACTCCCCGATCAGCGGTTTCGTCATGATGCGGAACGCCTTCCCAAAGCAGCGGATCACCCCGGAGACGGAACTCTATACCGTGGCCGACTTGAGCAGGGTCTGGATTATGGCCGACGTTTTCGAGAACGAATCGCCGATGATCCGAACGGGCATGCCCGTACGGCTGTCGTTGTCCTACGCGGGTGGACGCAGGCTGCAAGGGCGCGTCGACTATATCCAGCCGCAGGTGGATATGACCACCCGCACTCTCAAGGTTCGCATCGAGGCGGAGAATCCGGATCTGGTGCTGAAACCCGAAATGTTCGTCGATGTGGAGTTTCAGGTCTCCACGCCGCCGCGGGTGACCGTGCCGGCGGAGGCCGTTCTCAACTCCGGCCTGAGAAAAACCGTCTTTGTGGACCGCGGAAACGGATACCTGGAACCGCGGCAGGTGGAGACGGGAGAGCGCGCCGGGAACCGTGTCGAAATTACCAGCGGCCTCCGCGCGGGCGAGCGGGTGGTGACTTCGGGCAACTTCCTGATCGACTCGGAGAGCCAGTTGAAATCCGCCGCGGCGGGCATGGCGGGGCATCAGCATGGGACCCCGGCGCTGGAAGCTGCGAAACCGAAGGCGCAGCCGGGGCCCGAGGAACACAAGCATGATTGACCGGGTCATCGAGTTCTCGGGACGCAACAAGTTCCTGGTCTTCTTGATGACGGGATTTCTGGTTGTGGCCGGGCTGTGGTCCATGCGTCAGGTACCCCTGGACGCGATTCCCGACCTGAGTGACACGCAGGTAATCGTATACTCCCGCTGGGACCGCAGCCCCGACATCATGGAGGACCAGGTGACGTACCCCATCGTCACCAGCATGTTGGGTGCGCCGAAGGTGAAGGACGTCCGCGGCTTCTCCGACTTTGGCTACTCGTTTGTCTACATCATTTTCGAAGAAGGAACCGACATTTACTGGGCGCGTTCCCGCACGCTCGAATACCTTTCCGCCGTCCTGCCGCGCCTGCCGCAGGGAGTCCAGACGGAATTGGGTCCGGACGCGACGGGTGTCGGGTGGGTGTTTCAGTATGTCCTGATTGACGAAACGGGCAAGCGCTCCCTTGCCGATCTCCGCTCACTCCAGGACTGGTTTCTTCGCTATCAGTTGAAGTCTGTGCCCGGCGTCGCCGAAGTAGCGCCGCTGGGCGGCTTCGTGCGGCAGTATCAGGTAAACGTCGATCCGAACCGCCTGCAGGCCTACAACGTTCCCATCATGAAAGTGGTTGAGGCGGTCCGCAAGGGGAACAATGATGTCGGCGGAAGGCTGCTGGAATTCGCCGGCACCGAGTACATGGTTCGCGGCCGCGGATACGCCAAAAGCACGGAGGATATCGGCAACATCGTTCTCCTGAACACCCCGGAAGGGGTGCCTGTCCGGGTGAAGGACGTGGGCGACGTCGTGCTGGGTCCGGACATCCGGCGCGGCATCGCCGACTGGAACGGAGAAGGCGACGTCGTCTCCGGAATCATCGTCATGCGCCAGGGTGAGAATGCCTTGCAGGTGATCGACCGCGTCAAGGCCAAGATTAAGGAACTCGAACCCGGGCTTCCGGAGGGAGTCAAAATCGAGACCGCGTACGACCGGAGCGATCTGATCCTCCGGTCGATCGACAATCTGAAAACGACGCTGATCGAAGAGATGCTGATCGTCGCCCTGGTGATCTTCGTGTTCCTGTGGCACGTCCCCAGCGCGATCATCCCGGTCTTCACCATCCCCATCGCCATCATCCTGTCGTTCATTCCGATGAAGCTGATGGGCGTCAGCTCGAACATCATGTCGTTGGGCGGCATTGCGATCGCGATCGGCGCCATGGTGGACGCCGCGATCGTCGTTGTCGAGCAGACTCACAAACATCTCGAAGAGTGGGACCGCACAGGCCGCCAAAAAGATTATCACCGGGTGGTGATCGACGCTGTGAAGGAAGTCGGCGGCCCGAGTTTCTTTGCGCTCCTGGTGATTGCCGTCTCGTTCCTCCCGGTCCTGACGCTCGAAGCGCAGGAAGGCCGGCTGTTTAAGCCGTTGGCTTACACGAAAAATCTGTCCATGATCATCGCGGCGGTTCTGGCCATCACGCTGGATCCGGCGATGCGCCTGTTGTTCACCCACATGAACAACTTCAACTTCCGGCCGCGGTGGCTGGCGCGCGTGGCTAACGCCGTTCTGGTGGGGAAGATCCATTCGGAGGAGAACCATCCGATCAGCAAGATCCTGATCCGGGTTTACGATCCGGTGTGCCGCTGGTCGCTCCGCTGGAAGTACGCCGTGATCCTCGGAGCGATCGCGATGGTGGCGCTCACCATCCCGATCTACCAGAAGATCGGCTCCGAGTTCATGCCGCCGCTGGACGAAGGCACGCTCCTCTACATGCCCTCGACGCTGCCTGGTATCTCGGTCACGGAAGCGGAGAAGCTGATGCAGGTGCAGAACCGAATCATCAAGAGCTTTCCCGAGGTGCTCACCGTGATGGGAAAGAGCGGACGTGCGGAAACCTCGACTGACCCCGCTCCGTTCTCGATGATGGAAACAATCGTCGTCCTGAAGCCTCATGACCAGTGGCGGAAGGTCCAGACCTGGTATTCGGACTGGTCTTGGGCGCCGGCGTGGCTGACAGCACTATTCGGGCGCATTACGCCGGACCACATTTCCACCGAACAACTGGTCAACGAAATGAACGAGGCCCTTACCCTGCCCGGCGTGTCGAACGCCTGGACGATGCCGATCAAGGCGCGAATCGACATGCTCACCACCGGAGTCCGCACTCCTGTCGGGATCAAGGTCTATGGTTCCGACCTTAAGGAGGTGGAGCGCATCGGAACGGAAATCGAAGGTCTGCTACCTCAGGTGCGCGGCACCCGGAACGTGTTCGCGGAGCGCACGGGCGGCGGCTACTTCCTCGATTTCGATTGGAAGCGCGAGGAACTGGCCCGCTACGGGCTGAGTATCGAGGACGTTCAGGGCGTCGTGATGAGCGCGGTGGGTGGGGAGAACGTCACCACCACGGTGGAGGGGCGCGAGCGATATCCGGTCAACGTACGTTATTTGCGGGATTTCCGCAGCGACCTGAGCGCGCTGAGCCGCGTTCTGGTCCCGGTGATGGACGGCAAGATGCAGATCCCCATCTCGCAACTTGCGGACATCCGCGTTGCGAGCGGCCCCGCGATGCTGCGCGATGAGAACGGCATGTTGAATGGTTACGTCTACGTCGACGTGGCGGGACGCGACGTCGGCGGGTTTGTGGAAGAAGCCAAGACCCTCGTGCGAGACCAGGTGAAGCTGCCGCCCGGCTACACGCTGGTGTGGAGCGGCCAGTACGAGGCCATGCAGCGCGTAAAGGAGAAGCTGACGGTGATTGTACCGTTAACTCTTTTCCTCATCGTGATGCTGCTGTACATGAACACGAAATCGGCGGTGGAGACGTTCATCATCGTGCTCGCGGTTCCGTTCTCCGCGGTCGGCGCGATTTGGCTGCTCTATCTTCTGGACTACAACATGAGCATCGGCGTCTGGGTCGGGCTGATCGCACTGCTCGGCGTGGACGCGGAGACCGCCGTGTTCATGCTCCTGTATCTCAACATCGCGTATGAGAAGGCGAAGAAGGAAGGAAAGATGACCACCCTGGCGGAGCTTCAGAACGCGATTCACGATGGCGCCGTGAAACGAATCCGTCCGAAGTTCATGACCGTCGCCTGTATGTTCATGGGACTGGTGCCGATCATGTGGTCCACCGGCGCTGGAGCGGACGTCATGAAGCGTATCGCCGCGCCGATGATCGGCGGCATCTTCACGTCGTTCATCCTCGAGCTGGTTGTGTATCCCGCGATCTACGAGGTTTGGAAATGGAACTCCGAAGTCAAAAAGCAGCAGGTGGCGGCATGAGGATGATGCTCCTGTTCGGATTCGCTGCGTCGTGCTGGGCGCAAACCCTGCAGTTCGACGTCCGCCACGAGCGGGCGCTGCTGGATCACCCCGGCCGGATCACGATCGATGAGCGGGGGTTGCAGTACGATCAGGTTCTGACGCCGAAGCAGGCAGGCAAGGTGGCTAAGGGCAAGAAACCGCCGCGGTTGGAAAGCACCCGCTGGGACTACCAGGACATCCAGCAACTTTGGCTTTCGCCGGACAAGCTGGTGATTCTCACCTACACGGATCGGAAGTGGCTTTTAGGCGTCGACCGGGAATTTGAGTTCTACACCAGGGTGAAGGATCAGTCCTTCACGCCGGCATACGACTTGCTAAAGGCGAAACTGGACCAGCGGTTTGTGGCTGCCCTGGCCGATCCCGCCGTCAGCGCCGCGTGGGTGCTTCCGGTGAAACTCCTTGGAACGCTGCAGGGTTCCGAGGGGATGCTCCACATTGGCGAGGACCACATCGTCTACCAGACCGGCCGCAAACACCAGTCCCGGACGTGGCGCTTCGAAGACATCGAAAACGTCAGCACGTCGGGACCGTATCAACTTACGCTGACCACCCACGAAAGGGCGATCGCTCATTACGGTGGACTGAAGGGGTTCAACTTTCAACTCAAGGTCAGGCTGGACGCCGGCCGTTTCGAGCAGCTTTGGAAGCGCCTGAACCGTAGCCGGAGCCTGGCGTTCTTAACATCTCTGCAAGGACCTCCCGCCACAAAGTGACCACGTTCAGGCGGTCCGGCGAGTTCGAGACCGTACGTTAACGAATATGCAAAATGAGAACATGATGAATCTGAGAATCACCTTTGGGGCGCTCGCGCTGACTTTGTCGAGCGCTGCCGGAGTTTACGCCTGGCAGCATGGACACGACCATGGAAGCGCCAAGCCCACTCAAGTCACGGGGCAAGTGGTGGACATCGCCTGCTTCGTGGGACATAACAGCTCCGGCGAAAAGCACGCGAAGTGCGCCGAAACGTGCGCCCGCGCTGGCAATCCGCTCGCCATTTTCGATGGGAAGCAGATCTACCTGCCGGTGTCGATGGATCACAAGAACCCCAACGAGAAGCTGATGGCGTTTATTGAGAAAAAGGTGAAGGTGACGGGCACCGTCCTGGAAAAAGCCGGCATCAAGGGCATCGCGATCGACAAAGTGGAACCGGCACGATAGAACACGACGCTAACGCTGGAACCGGGTCGCCAAATCGGCGAAGCGCAGCACCTGGCCGCCCCGCTCCGCGGCGAACGCTCGCGCGCCTTCCGCGTCCTGAAACGCGAGCAGGCTGGGGGAGCAACGATCGAAGTGAGTGTGCATCGGCTGCTTATCTGAAGTCACAGCGAGCTCGTGCCGGGCACATGGATTCACATTGCTGTCGCGGACAACGTAAGCGGTCTGCGGCTCCAGCGGCTTGCCGGTAAGGAAGTCAGTCAATTTTGTAACCTGGACCGGCTTACCAGCTTGCTGGTGTTCGGAAAGCGCGCAGGCGGGACAGCAGTAATCGCCTACTTTTCCGTCCACGGTGGCGATCGTTCGCATGTGCTCGTGAATTGGCCGGGCACACGCGCTGCAGGAGTGATGTTCTCTCGCTTCGAAATAGCGCCAACCGGAGTAGGCAAGGATCCCTGCCGCGATGCTTGCGACCGCGGTGACGAAGAAAGCCCTTCGATTCATACCCACGTCCCCTCTGCGCCGATGCTACCTCCGCGGAGTCACGCGGGCAAGGGGGTGCTCCCGTGTTGGGGTGGACTTGGAAAGCTCAGGGAATGGTGAGCCGGGTAGGGATCGAACCTACGACCACCTGATTAAAAGTCAATGCCCTACCAATTATCAACAACTTAGCAGGAAATATCCGGGTTGGTCTCAGTTGCTCTCCGTTGATAGTTTTCAACAGCATCGAGGTATTCATCGTACCTCGGATATCAATAGAGAGCAACAGAAACGAGCAGGGGGTGGGCACAAAATTGGGCACAGTGTGCCCACCCGTCCATCGCGTGTAGCTCGCTGAGGCGCTGAGGCTTCGACATCCGGCCGCGCTGGCGTGAAGCGCGCCCGCCGCACGGCGAGGCCGCTGCCAGGCTCCGCGGCTGTCCCGGAAGCACACCTCGCGCCGATTTCTCTTGAAGGCATCCCGTCGAGGCTGTATGATTCCGATTGCCTGCCACTAACCAGGCGTACTTTTCAGAAAAAGTGAGGGGAGAAAATGAAACTGACAGGTGGTGAGATCCGCCGTTTCCGAGAGATCGAAGAAATTTACGCAATCTCTATCGAGGATCTGCGTGAACGGCTGGCGACATACGGCGCCGAGGCCGGGGTTGAGATTCCCGAGATTCTGAAGCCCGGCGCCGCAGTGCCGGAGTATCTCACTGAGGGGAGGCGGCGGCGCGTTGCGGCGCGGGCGGCCTGGGAGGCTGCGGAGGTTGCGGAGGCTGCGGAGGCTGCGGCACCCTGAGTGATCCTTGGGGCCGCGCCTGGACGGTGGCGGCCCCCAACACCCCCCGCCAGCCCTCGCCCGAGGGCACACCCCCATGCCCCCAATTCCGGATGGGTCCCATCCGGCGGCGGCGGCGGCACTTCCACCCCTCGCATTCTGAAAATTCTCCGAACCCGCCGCGGAAAAATCCCAGGGACCCGTTGTGTAACCCGAGGTGCGATCCGGGGCACATTTCCCGGTAGAATTGTTTCGGGGCCGCCTAGCCTTCGCGAGGCGAAAAGCAGGACACCTTGACCCGCCGGCGGCTTTCGACTTCAAGGGATCGTTGCAAGGAGCGATCATGCCGGCTTCTGAATTCGCAGGAAAGTGGGCGGTCTGCCCGCCCGTCCAAATCCCTGAGGCGTGGGAGCCCCAGGAAGAACCCCAGATCTTCGAGACGGAGGCCGACGCGCAAGCCTTTCTCGATTCGTCGCCACCCGCGCCTGTCACCGATGAGGACCAGGCCGAGGCGCAGCCTTCCCAGGTGCGGTACCGATCACTTGGCTGGCGCAAGGTACCGGTCCGAGGCGCGAGTGAATCACGGGGCTCACGCTGCACGCAGTCTTTTGAAGACTACCTGAAGGGCAAGGAGGAAGCTCCGGCCGCGGACGGCCTGCTTGAAATGCAGATCCACTCCGCACTCGACGATGTTCCGACGTCGTTTCAGGTATATCTTGGGAAGGATTGGTGCTTCGAGCGCGATCTCTCCGAGGCGACAAAACAGGACCTTAAAGGCGTTCTCAGCCAGCCGACAATCTCGAATGACGCCGCAAGACGGGGCGGCAACGGGTTTCTGCACCGCGGTCCGATGATCGAGGCGCTGCTCCGCGTTGTGATTGACCTGGAGCAGAGTCTCCGGAAGTTCCACCCTGGCGTCACGGCGGGCGCAGTCGCAGATTTCTTTCAGTCGTGGCAGGTGCAACGCTACCTCGCGGACGTCTGCGGGCGAATAGAGCGGCTGAGGTGGAGACGCGAAGGCATGCTTGAGGCCGCTTCAGAAGCGGCGGTCGCACAAGTATATTGCCTGTACCTTCTCGCCCGTTACGCTGCCGAACTGCGGCTGGAGGGCGAGAGCGTCGTGGACGGTGCCCGCGAAAAAGCGACCGCGCGTCCGGCCCCGGAACCAGTGTTGCCGGCCAACGCTGAGATTGTCGTGCAATGGAACATCTGGCCGGTACCGGACGCTGAGCGTGCTGCTATCCAGCGGAGGCGGAGAGAGGTTTTAGCGGAGTACAAGAGACAAAAAGGGATTGAGCGGGACAAGGAGTTCTACACCCGGGCGGGATATTCTGATCGCTCGACGCTTTACGCTTGGCTGCGTGGGCGGGGAACGAAGCGATCGCATGAGAGGTTTACCGGTGTTCTGACTTCTCACACTGGCTGATTCGTAACGAGGCTTCGCTCCGGGTTCCGCTTCCAATTTCCGCACTGGCCTTGCCACCCCACACTTCCTCCCACACTTCCCACACTTCCTCCCACACTTCCCACATTGCCCCTCCCACATCGCGGCGCGCAAGCTGCTGATACGTGCTGCTGATCTGCAGCGAGAAAGGACAATACATGGAAGAAAACAAGACGGGCGTTGTCGCGCCGGGAGCGCTGCTGGACGAGATGCAGGTAGCCGCGAGCGTCGGGGTCTCCGTCGCCACCGTGCGACGGTGGCGGCAGCGGCGCACCGGGCCGCCGTTCCTGCGGGTGGGCGCGTGCGTGCGCTACCGGCCGGCGGATCTGACGGCATGGCTTGACACCTTACCGCGCGGCGGATCCGCGCGGAGCGAGGAGGTGGCCCATGCCAGCGCATAGCAGCCCCGAGGGCGATGAGATCCTTCGGGCGCTAAGCAAAATGGATGACCGTGAGCGCGAGTCGATGGCGGCGCTCGCTTCAGCAGTCGTGGTCCATTCCCGCGCTTGTCGCGAGATGCGACTGACGGACCGCGAGGAGGCGTGGAAGGAGATCCAGGAGCAGATCCGCTACCTGCGGGGGCACGCGAAAAAGAACGCAGCAGACAAGGACGGCGCTTCATGGACCCGCTGACCCCCCACGAGGTGGCGGCGTACTACGCCTTGCGCGTGCCCTCGCTCCCGCAGCGCGAGGCGGGCGAGTGGCGCGGCCCCTGCCCGATCCACAACGGGCGTGACGCCAACTTTTCCGTTCAGGCGGATAGTGGGCGCTGGTACTGCCACTCCCAATGCGCCCGAGGTGGGGACATCTTCGAACTCGAAATGGAGATGAACCACGACACTTTCCCCGTGGCGAAAGCGGAGGTCTTCCGCCTGGTGGGGCGTCCGGAGGAACACCGGAACGGTAACGGTCGCAGGCCACCCGCGAGACCGGCAGCGGGCGCGGGCAAGTGGCAAGAGGAGGCGCGCTATCCCTACCTCAATGCGAGCGGGGACCTCCTGTTCGAGGTGGTGAGGCTCCGCAAGCCCGACGGCGCGAAGACCTTCCTTCAGGTGCGGCCCAGCGGATCTGAGGCGGCGGGCACGGCGGGTGTGGAGCCGGGAGGCATCGTTGCCACGCTCGATGCCGGATGGTACGCCCTCGATGCCGACGCCTCGCGGCGAAACGGCAAGTCGACATGGAAGCGCACATCCGAAGGCACTTCGGGCGCGGTGCACTTCGGCGAATGCCCGCGCGTGCCCTACCGCCTTCCGGCTCTTCAAAAGAGCCCGAGCCAGGGCGTCGTCCTCGTGGAGGGCGAGAAGGATGTTCACTCCATTGAGGCCTTGGGTTTGGTCGCGTCCTGTAATCCCGGAGGTGCCGGCAACAGCCATCTTTACGGGCAGTGGGCGGAAATCTTCCGCGGGCGTCTAGTGCTGATCCTTCCCGATAACGATCAGCCTGGACGGCGGCACGCGGCGACTGTCGCCGGGCATCTGCTTGAGGCGGGCGCGATCGTGCACGTAGCTGAGCTGCCGGACCTTCCGGAGAAGGGGGATGTTACCGATTGGATTCAGGCGGGCGGAACCGAAGATGAGCTCCTGAAACTCTTGGAAGAAGCGGAACAGCTGGATGCCGCAGGGTTGGCGGCGCTTCGTGCGCGATTGGGAGTCGACGCGGAGCCGCGCAAGAGTGACCGAGGCGGGGACTCCGGGCCGCAGGCGGCGCCGTCGCTGCTGACGCAGCACCGAAACGACGTGGGCAACGCGGAACGGCTGATCGCGCTCTACGGCGATCGGATGCGGTACTGTCACGCCTTCAAGAAGTGGCTGATCTGGGACGGGCGGCGGTGGGCCGTGGACGAGAGCGGTGCGGCGCGGCTCCTGGCGACGGAGGCTATGCTCGCCTATCTGGGCGAGGCGACCCACGCCGACGATCGCGATCACATGAGGTTCGCCTATGGCTCCCTTGAAGCGCGGCGCATAGCCAACTTGCTCAGCATGGCCGAACCACGCCTCGCCATCAGCACCGGCGAGCTGGACGCGCAGCCGTTCCTGCTGAACTTCCTCAACGGCACGGTTGACCTTCGCACTGGCGAGTTGACGCCGCATGACCCCAGTCAACTTCTGACCAAGCTCGTGCACCACAACTATTCTCCCGAGGCGCGCTGCCCGCTTTTTCAAGCGACGCTCGCCAAGCTCATGGGAAACCGGCCGGACTCCAGCGCGGCCGAAATCGCCAGGGTGCAACGGATGGTGGCGTACCTGCAGAAGGCAATGGGCTATTCGATCACCGGAGTCACGTCGGAAAAGGCGGTCTTCGTGGTGTTCGGCGCGGGGAACAACGGCAAGACGACGCTGCTTTCCACGTTTCTCGCCCTGCTGGAAGAATACGCCGTACTCCTCCAAGCGGAGACGTTGATGTGCCGGTCTGAAAGCAGCAACAGTCAGGCGGATCTGGCCGATCTGCGCGGCGCCCGGCTGGTTGTGACCTCGGAGACCGAGGAGGGCCAACGGCTCGCGCAGGGGAAGCTGAAGCGCATCACACAAGGCATGGGAAAGATCAAGGCCACTCGAAAGTACGAGAACCCGATCATGTTCCCTGAGACTCACAAGCTTTGGATGGACACCAACACGAAGCCGGCGATTCGATCCACGGACGATCAGGCGACGTTCAATAGGCTGCATCCCATCCCCTTCACGTTGACCATCCGGCCCGAGGAGATGGACAAGGGCCTGCCCCAGAAGCTGCTCGCCGAGGCCGATGGCATTCTCGCCTGGATGGTGGAGGGCGCGAAGTCCTGGTTCGCTTCCGGACTGGAGAAACCGCCCGAGGTAGCGGCGGCGGCCGAGGTCTGGCGCGGGGAGAACGACAACGTCGCACGGTTCCTCGACGACTGCTGTGTTCTGGAGGACGGCGGGACCTGCGGCGCGCGGGAGTTGTACGAGGCGTACCGGTCTTGGAGCCAGGCCGCGGGTGAGAGCCCAATCGCGGAGATGCACTTCGCGCGGCGGATGATGGACCGGGGTTTCGAGAAGCGGCACTCCAAAGCCGGCAAGGTGTACGTGGGCATTTCACTTTCTCAGCCGGATAGCGAGCCGGAGCGATCGGGCCGAGTCAGCACGTCAGAGTGACAGGAGGTGAAGCAGTTTTCGTGAAACGAACCAAACCGGCCCCGTCTGCGAAGATTTGCCCGAAACTCCGTCACCTCCGTCACGCTTCAGCCAGCGCCTCGCCGGTGACGGGTTTGACGGAACTTTGTGGAACTTCCATCAGGAGGGTACTTGGGTTCACTTGTGTGGAAAGTCCGTCACCTCCGTCACCTTCATCACCTCGCCCCGATTTGGGTGACGGAGTGACGGAGTGTGACGGAGTTTCTGAGAAAAAACCTTACTACGCGCGCATAGGGAAAATTCCCGAAAAGTCCGTCACCTCCGTCACTCCGTCACCACCCAGGCAAGCGGCAAGCCGAGACACACCGGGTGGCGCGTGTCAGGGCGCTCCTAAACGGTTAAGAAAGAGGAGTTTATGAACAGCAAGGGACACCAATCCGAGGTGAAAACACCACGCCGGGGACCCGCCTGGAGCGGAGATCCTTCGAAGTCGCCGAGGTGCGGAGCCAAGACGCGATCCGGAAAGCCGTGCCGGGCTCCAGCGATGTGGAGCAAGAAGGCGGGACGCTACACGAGGTGCAAATTCCATGGCGGCGCGTCCACTGGTCCGCGCACCCCGGAAGGATTGGAGGCGTGCCGGCGAGCGGCGACCAGGCACGGCACGTGGTCCGCGGCGGCCGTCGCGGAGCGAAGGGCCTCGCGGGAGGCGATCCGGTCTCTGGTGCTGGAGGGCAAGCAGCTCACCCGCCGGGCAAGCGCGGCGCTTCGCGCGCTGCGGGAAGCGGAAGCGTCGAGGCGGGATCAGGAACCCTGATGAGCTTCCGTGCGGCGCGCCAGGGTCTCAACGATGCGCCGGTCTTCGGCGGAGAGCCCCTCGATGTAGGCGCGGAGGCTGTCCTCCACGATCAGCCAGATCGGGCGGCCCTGGAGCGTGGCGAGCGCATTCAGCGCAGAGCGGGTGGAAGGGCGGATGGCGACGCTCAGCTTCGGGTACTTGCTGGTCATCTCGGGTTTCCCGTCCTTGCCGATAGCGGCGGGAGGCCGCCCCGCCTTACGCTTCGTTGGATTCGGCTTCATTACTCCAATTTAGCAGGAAAGGGAGTTAGTTGGTAGCAGAATCTTGTTGATTCTTTCAATCCATCAATCTAGAATCAAGCCATGGCAACCTTCAAGCGCGGAAACATCTGGTGGTACAAGTTCACCTGGAGAGGGGAGCTGATCCGGGAGAGCACGAAGCAATCGAACAAGCGGACGGCTGAACAGATCGAGGCGGCACACAAAGCCGCGCTGGCCAAGGGCGAGGTGGGAATCCGGGAGAAGAAGCGGATCCCCACGCTGGAGCAATTTCTGAAGGCGGACTTCCTGCCTTACATCCGGGCGACAAAGGCGGCGAAGGGGAAAACGGTTTGCTTCTACAGCACTTGCGCGGCGAACCTGACTGCATATCCCAAGCTGTCCGGGCTGCCGCTCGACCACATCACCGCCGAGCACATCGCCGGTTACGTCGCGCACCGGCAGACCGCCGGGATGCAGATCTCGACCGTAAACCGCGAGCTCGCCACTCTGCGGCGGGCATTTCACATCGCGCTCGAATGGGGGAAGATCTCCTCCGTCATTCCCCGCATCCGGCTTCTTCCCGGGGAGAACCACAGGGAACGCGTTCTGACGCCCCTGGAGGAGTCCAAGTACCTTGAGGCGGCCCTCGACCTCGGACACGGCCAAATGGAAGCGTACAGGCGCGCCCTGGAGGGAATACGGGCCGTCCAGCGAGGCCAGCAGCCGAGAAAGCCGGATGCTTTCCTGCTCCGGGACGTGGTGACGGTCCTCATCGACTGCGGATTGCGGCCGGAGGAGTGTTTCCGTCTGCGCTGGCAGGATAACGTTCGGGACGGCGCGATCGAGGTGCACACCGGGAAGGGCCGCGGATCGCGCCGGCGCATTCCCTCCTCCAAGCGCGTGCTGGCCGTTCTGGAGATGCGGCGTGCCAGCGCGGCTCCGGCTTCCGAGTGGGTGTTCCCCTCCGAGACCAAGAGCGGCCACATCGAGGGTTCCACGCTGAAGAAGCAGCACGCGGCCGCGTTGAAGGCCTCGGGCGTGGCGCCGTTCGTCCTGTACACCCTGCGGCACACCTGTATCACGCGATGGGCGAAGCACATGGACCCGTTCACGCTGAGGGTTCTGGCCGGTCACATGGACCTGAACACCACGAAGCGATACGTGCATCCGAACGAAGCAGACATCCTGGAAGCGATGGAGAAGGTTCAGGGTGGGCACAAAATTGGGCACACCGAGGCGCAACCCGGTTTCGCGACTGCGAGGGGAACTGCCGTAATCAATTGATAAGAGGAGGGTTGCTTGGTGAGCCGGGTAGGGATCGAACCTACGACCACCTGATTAAAAGTCAGATGCTCTACCACTGAGCTACCGGCCCATTCGTCCAGGGGACTTCCCCAGAATAACATGCGCTCTCGGCCCGCAAAGCTACTCCGGAAGCGCGAAATCAGCGGCGGCGAAGGCTCGCGACCCGCCATAAACAAAGCCGCGAACGCCCAGCGCCTCAGCCCCCCGCACATTGTCCTCGCGGTCGTCCAGAAACAGAGCGCTCCCCGGCTCCACGCCCAAACCTTCCAGGCAATGCTTGTAAATGGCCGCCTCCGGCTTCACCGCGCCCACTTCATAGGAGTAAGTAACCTGATCGAAGCGGCTGAGGAATCCATCCACCCTTCGCAGGTGCTCGCCCAAATCCCGCGGCAGGTTGGAAAGCAGCGCGATCTTCCTCCCGGACTCCCGCAAGCGATCCGCCCACGCAACCATCGCGCGGTCGAAATCGGACCAGAAGCCGACATCGATGCGCCGGAACTCTTCAACTTGCGCGGCCGAGAACTCGCGCCCCGTGTCGCGTCCGATGGCCGACCAGTATTCCGCCGGGGTCATCTCGCCGCGATCGTAGGGAATGCGATGGCCCCAGAACGTACGAATGAACAACTCAGGATCCACGCCCGCCTTTCGCCCCAGGTCGGCAAACGCGGAGCGGGGCGGAAAGTGACAAAGGACGCCGCCGAAATCGAAGATCACTGCCTGAATGGACATGAAAGGGAAGGGAAGTCAGCGCTGGCCGTCGGCCACCTGTGGATCCTTGCGGCTGCGCACGTCGCGAACCGAGTAGACGCGCCGGCCGGGAGTCTCGAAATACGATCGCATCAGCGTTTCCCCGAGCAGCCCCGTCGCGAACAGCACAATACCGCCGATCAGCAGCGCGCCCGCGCTCACAGTCCACAGGCTTTGCTTGGGCAGCGGCGGCAGCAACGCGAACGCCAGTATCATAGCCACGCCCATCGCGAAGCACAGAAAACCAGCGGGTCCAAAGGTCCGCATCGGCCGCGAAAACGAATCGAGCAGGAAGCGCACCGCCACCACATCGCAGATGAACTCCAGCGTTTTGCGCAATCCCGGACCGTTTCGCGCGGCATGACTCCGCACCGGGACCTCCGCCACGCGAGCTCCGTAGCGCGACACCAGAGCCGGCAGAAAACGCTGCAACTCGCCCTGCAGCGCCACATCCTTCAGCGAATCCGCGCGATACGCGCGCAGCGAGGACGTGAAGTCGTGCAGGTTTAGGCCCGAAAGCCTGGACATCAGCCAGCCTCCGGCCGTTTGCCGAACCGGATAGCCATTCCGCCGTGTCCGCCAACCGATGGCGATATCGTGGCCCTCTTCCAGCTTCTGCAGCAGCATGGGCAGATCATCGGCGTCGCTGGCCGGATCTTCGATGGCGATCAGGATATCGCCCTGCGCCTCATCGAACCCAGCCGACACCGCCGCCTCCACGCCGAAGCGCCGCCGCAACCGCATCACTTTCAGCCGGGAATCGGTTTCCACCAGATTCGACAGCAGATCGAAACTAAGGTCGGTGGACGCGTCGTCGATGAACAGGATCTCGTACGGCTTGCGGAGGCGCTCCAGAACCGCCGAAAGGCGGTCATAAAGCCGCAGTACGGACGGCTCCTGATTGTGAATCGGGACGACAACCGAAATCATTGCCACAAGCTCCCAGTGTATCATTCGTTCTGAACATTGCTGGGGCCGCCCGCGTAATGATGATTGCAATGACTGCCGAAGTCCAAAAGGCGCTGCGCCTGGTCTGGCTGGCGATCAGCCTGGCGGCGCTCGCCGTTTTGACCGCCCCGTTTGCGCTGCCCCACTCCTGGATCTCCGGTATCGTGCCGGTGTGCGAGCGCAAAGCCGCCACCGGATTGGAATGCCCCGCGTGCGGCCTGACCACCGCCTTTCTCGCGATCTCCGACGGCGACCTCGCGGCCGCCTCCCGGAGCCACCGCGCCGCTGTCCCACTGTTCGGGTTGTTGCTGCTGAATGAAGCGGCGTTCGCGCTCAGCGTCGCCCGCCGCGCGAAAGGATCGTGATGCAAGCACTCAGTCTCGCTCTCGGAATTCTCTCCATGCTCGGGTTGTTCATCGGCTTCGTACCCTGCCTGGGCGCGCTCAACTGGATCAACATCCCCTTCGCCGTCGTCGGCGCGATCGTCAGCCTGGTCGCGCTGAACCAGGCGCCGCCCAACAAGAAAGGCCTGGCGATCGCCGGGCTGGTGATGTGCGTAATCGCGATTCTGCTAGGAGCCAAGCGGCTGATGTGGGGCGGCGGAATCCTGTAGCTCCTGGTGGCTGGCTGAAACCAGTTGCCGCAGCTTCTCCGAAGCCCGTCCCGAATCGATGGCGTCCGCCGCCATCCGGACCCCCTTCCGCGGCGATGCCGCCAGCCCCGCCGCCATTAGCCCGGCGGCTGCGTTCGCCAGCACCAGGTCGCGCCGCGCGCCGGACTTCCCCGCCAGGATCTCGCGCGCGATCTCCGCATTCGCCCCGCGATCCCCGCCGGTCAATTCGCTCAACGTCGCCCGCCTCAGTCCGAAATCCTCCGGCGTCCACACCGCCTTCGTGATCGCCGCGTCGCGGATCTCGAACACCATGGTCGGCCCCGTCGTGGATACCTCGTCCAGCCCGTCCAGCCCGTGCACCACGTAGGCATGTTCCGCTCCCAGCGATGCGAGCGAGCCCGCCATCAGCTCCGCCGCCTCCGGAGAAATCGTGCCGATCACCTGATGCCGCGCCCCGGCCGGATTCGCCAGCGGTCCCAGCAGGTTGAACACCGTACGCATTTTCAGTTCCACGCGCGCCGGCTGCGCGTGCTTCATGGCCGGATGGAAGCGCGGTGCGTAAAAGAATGCGATCCCCGTCTCGCGCAGGCAGCGCGCCGCGTGCTCCGGCTCCAGTTCAATGCGGACGCCCAGTTCCTCCAGCACGTCCGCGCTTCCGCAGCGGCTCGAAATGGAACGGTTGCCGTGCTTGGCCACGGTCGCGCCCGCCCCTGCCATCACGAACGCCGCCACGGTGGACACGTTGAAGGTATCCAGGCCGTCGCCGCCGGTGCCGCAGGTGTCCACCACCGCCGCGCCGTTCCTATCTACCCGCTCCGACTTCTCGCGCATCGCCCAGGCAAACCCCGCGATCTCCCCCGCGGTCTCGCCTTTCATCTTGAGCGCCACCAGGAACGCCGCGATTTGTGCCGTGCTCGCCCCGCCGCTCAGCAGCTCCAGCATGGCCTCCCGCGCCGCTGGCTGCGTCAGATCCTTGCCCGAAATCACGGTGTGCAGGTGCGTCAGGAAGGACATGATATAGTGAGAGATCCTGGTTCCCCTCCAGGATATTACACAGACATGAAAATCCATGAGTATCAGGCCAAGGGTCTGCTGGCCAAATACGGAGTCCCTGTGCCCAGGGGCGAGGTTGCGCTCACCGTCGATGAAGCCGAAGCCGCGGCCAAGAAAATCGGCGGCAGCGTGGTGGTCAAGGCTCAGATCCATGCCGGAGGCCGCGGAAAAGGCGGCGGCGTGAAGGTGGTCAAGGACCTCGAGTCCGCCATCGAAGCTTCCCGGAGAATCCTCGGCATGCGCCTGATCACCCATCAAACCGGACCCGAGGGACGGATCGTGCAGCGCCTGCTGATCGAGGAAACGCTGCCCATCGAACGCGAGCTGTACCTCGGCATCGTTCTCGACCGCGCCTCCGGCAAGCCGGTGTTCATGGCCTCCGCCGAAGGCGGAATGGAGATCGAGGAAGTCGCCGCGCACTCCCCGGAGAAGATCCTGAAGGAAACCTTCGGGCTCGACGGCCTGCAACCGTATCAGGCACGGAAGCTGGCGTTCGGAATCGGCGTCCCGGCCGCCGCCGTGAACGCTGCTGCCGCGACCATGATCGCCCTTTCCAAGGCTTACGTCGGCCTGGATTGCTCGCTCGCCGAGATCAATCCCTTCATCCTGACCACAGACGGCCGCGCCATCGCGCTCGACGCCAAGATCGGCCTCGACGATAACGCGATGTTCCGTCACAAGGACCTGATGGAACTCCGCGATCTGAACGAAGAGGATCCGCTGGAGGTGGAAGCCTCCCGCTTCGGCCTGAACTACATCAAGCTCGACGGCAACGTCGCCTGCATGGTGAACGGCGCTGGCCTGGCGATGGCCACCATGGACATCATCAAGTACGCCGGCGGATCGCCCGCCAACTTCCTGGATGTCGGCGGCGGAGCCAGTGCCGATCAGGTCCGCAACGCGTTCCGCATCCTGCTCGCCGACCCGCACGTGAAAGCGATCCTAATCAATATCTTCGGCGGTATTCTGCGCTGCGACACGCTGGCTACCGGCGTGGTGGCCGCCGCCCGTGAGCTCGATGTGAAAGTCCCCATCGTGATCCGGATGGAAGGCACCAACGTGGAAGAAGGACGCCGCATTCTGGCCGAATCCGGCCTCAACTTTACAGTCGCCGATGGGATGAAGGACGCGGCTGAGAAGGTGGTCAAACTCGCGCAATGAGCGTACTCGTCGACAAGAATACTCGCCTGATTGTTCAGGGCTTCACCGGAAAAGAAGGAACGTTCCACGCCACCCAGGCGATCGCCTACGGCACCAACGTCGTCGGCGGCGTCACGCCGGGTAAGGGCGGCGGCAAGCATCTGGACCGCCCGATTTTCGACACCGTAGCCGATGCCGTGAAGTCCACGGGAGCGAACGCCACCGTCATCTTTGTTCCGCCCCCGTTTGCCGCGGACGCGATTATGGAAGCCGCCGACGCGGGCATCGCCCTGATCGTCTGCATCACCGAAGGCATCCCCGCCAATGACATGGTCCGCGCCTGGCAGTTCCTGCAGGAGAAAGGAACCTCCAGGCTCATTGGACCCAACTGCCCCGGCGTGATTTCGCCGGGCAAATGCAAGATCGGCATTATGCCCGGCCATATCCACAAGGAAGGCCGCGTAGGGGTCGTTTCGCGATCCGGAACCCTGACCTACGAAGCCGTGGGCCAACTCACCGGCCTGGGTATCGGCCAATCCACCTGCATCGGCATCGGTGGCGATCCGATTATCGGCACCACGCACTTGGAGGCCATGCAGCTCTTCAACGACGACCCCAACACCGATGCCATCGTCATGATCGGCGAAATCGGCGGCAACAATGAAGAGATCGCGGCGGCATACGTCAAGGAGCACGTGAAGAAGCCCGTGGTGGGCTTCATCGCCGGGCAAACCGCACCTCCCGGACGCCGCATGGGCCACGCCGGCGCGATCATCTCCGGCGGGTCCGGCAAGGCGTCCGACAAAATGGCCGCCATGGAGGAAGCCGGCATTCACGTCTGCAAGTCGCCGGCGGAAATGGGCGCCAGGATCAAAGCCGCGCTGAAGCTGTAAACAAGGAAACTACTTTGGAACGCACATTCGCAATCATCAAACCTGATGCCGTCGCCAAGAATCAGGCGGGCGACATCATTTCCATCATTCAAAAAGAAGGCTTCCGCGTCGCCGGCATGAAGATGAAGCGGCTGAGCCAGGTGGAGGCCGAAGGTTTCTACGCCGTTCACAAGGAACGCCCGTTCTTCGCATCGCTGGTCAAGTTCATGACCGAGGGTCCCGTTGTCGTGATGGTGCTGGAACGCGACCAGGCGATCGCCCGCTGGCGGGAGCTGATGGGCGCCACCAATCCGGCCAACGCCACCGAAGGCACTATCCGCAAGCGCTTCGCCGAGTCCATCGAGCGCAATTGCGTGCACGGCTCCGATGCTCCGGAAACCGCGGCCGTCGAGATCCCGTTCTTCTTCGCCACCAGCGAGCTGCTCTAACGCAGCCGGATGTTGTAGGTGTTCAACGTGACGCCGGTGGCTTGCTCCAGCCGGGAAACCGCGCGGTTGTAATCCAACTGCGCGAGCACCGTCCGCAGCCGCGCCTCCAGGTAATCGTTCTGGCGCGTCAGGACCAGGAAGTTGGTGGATTCGCCGGTCTGGAACAGGCGATTCTCGCTTTCCAGCCGTTCCCGCGCCGCCGCTTCCGCCGCGCGCGCCGCAATGATCCGCTGGCGCGCGGACTGCAGCAACTGGATCGAGTTGCGAACTTGCGCTTCGATCGCCTGTTCCAGGCGCGCCCGCTCCACGCCGATTCGCTTCTCCGTGATCGCCGTCTGCGCCAGGTTCGCCCGCGCCGTGCGATTACGCGGGTTGATGTCGAACGCGACGCCACCCGTCAATGACTGAAAAGACCCGTTGAAGGTTTGCCGCAACGCATCCGCCGCGCCGCCGATGAACTCCGGCGGGATGCTGCCGAAATCCGGAGGCAGGATCGGCGGCAGTCCCGCCAGACTTGATAACTGATTCAGCCGGGTGAACTGCGCGGCGCTCGACGCCGTGAACGGATTCTCGCCGCGTCGGATCGCCCCGCCCAGTCCCGCGTTCACATAGCCCAGCACCAGGTCGATCTGCGGTTTGATCTCCTCCTGCGCCAGGCGGCGCTGTAGCTCATTCGTCTCCTGCCGCAAGCTCAACTGCTCCAGTTCCGGTCGCGATTGCAGAGCCACCGTCATCCGCTCCGTCAGGTTCTCGCCCTCCCGCGGCTCCGGTCCGGTCACGTCCACCGGGATGATTTGCTCGTTCCACATCGGGTCGGCGCGGCGCGGCGTCAGCAGCACCTTCAACGCGTTCTCCACTTCCGTAACCTGCGCCACCGCCGCGAAAAATGCGTCGCGGCGCCGCTCCAGTTCCGCTCGCGAGGCCGACAGTTCCACCGGAGCCAGCGTTCCCGAGGCGATCATCCGCTCGTTGCGCGCCAGTTGCTCCGCCGCCAGGCGCTCCGCCTCCCGGGTCACCTCCACGCTCTGTCGCGCCGCTACCAGGTTCCAATACTGCTGCTCGGCGCGACTCACCACGTCGATCGTCCGCAGCCGCAACTCGGATTCCGCGATGTTCGCCGACCGCCGCCGCACTTCGATCTCGGTGCGGAAGAAATCGGTCCGGCGGTAGCGCCACAATGGCTGGGTGAAGTTCACCGCCAGCCTTGAATTGACGAACGGATTGAGCACCGCGAACGCGTTATTGTTCGAGAATCGCCCCAGGTCCCACGCCACATTCACGTTGCCGCCGGTTCTCTGAATCGGCTGCAGGTAGGCGAAGCGGTTGGCGAAGTTGCGTTCCTGGAAGTTGCCGCTGGGCGCCTGCAGAACATTGGGCGTCGGCGTGTTCAACCTCTGGTAATCGGGACGCGCCTGAAGGCGGAAGTCGAAGGCTCCCTGCGCCGCGCGGATCGCCGTCTCCGCGCTCGCCACGTTCAGCTTCTCCACTTCCACTTCCAGGTTGTTCTGCACCGCCAGGGCGATCGCATCGGCCAGCGTCAGCCTCCGCTCGGCCGCCGTCACGCCCACCCGCGGGAGATCGGTCGGTGTAGGCGGAGGCTGCGGCTCGGGCGTCTGCGCCTCCATCCCCACTGCCAGCAACAGCATGGAAAGCACCCGCGCCGCGGGCCGTTCCCAGTTCCATTTCCTCATGAGGTTGTCCTTCAGTCTCCCGTGGCCCCGGTGCGCGCACGCCGCAGCGCCGGAATCGGGATCCATCTCCGCAGCCGTGAAAACACCCGGAGATTCGCCAGGTCGTCGAACAACGAGTACGCCACCGGGGTCACCAGCAGTGTCAACAGCAGGCACAAAGTCTGCCCGCCGATCACCACAATTGCCACCGTGCGGCGCGTTCCCGATCCCGCCCCCGTGCCCAGTGCCAGCGGGATCATGCCCGCAACCAGCGCGGCAGTGGTCATCAGAATCGGACGCAGCCGGTCCTCGCAGCCCTGATAGATCGCCTCCAGCCGCCCCAGACCCTGACGTCTCAGGTTCTTGATGTGGTCGATCTGCAGAATCGAGTTCTTCTTCACGATCCCGAACAGCACCAGAATGCCCAGTGACGTGTAGATAATCGAGAAATTCTCCCGCGCCAGAATCAGGGAGATCAGCGCGAACGGCACGCTCAGCGGCAGGCTCAGCAGAATCGTGATCGGGTCCACGAAACTCTCGAACTGCGCCGCCAGAATCATGTACATGAAGATGATCGAGAGCACCAGCGCAAAGCCGAAGTTCGCCGCGGCACGGCCCAGCTCCTTCGACGGTCCCGTCAAGCCCGTGGTGTATTCGATCGGCATGTTCATGTCGCGCACCACGCGGTTCAACACAGTGATCACGTTCGACAGCGACTGCCCCTCCACCACGTTCGCGCTGATCAGCACCTGGCGCTGCCGGTTGAACCGCTCGATCTGCGTGGGCCCGCTTGCGGGCTCCAGTTTCGCCACGTTCGCCACCGGCACGTTGCCGATCGTGGAGGAGGGCACAAACAAACGCTCCAGCGCTCGCGGAGAATTGCGGAACTGCTCATCCACGCGAAGCTGCACGTCGTAGCGGTCGTCGCCTTCGCGGTACGTGGTCACCTGCGGATCGCCACCCACCAATGTGCGCAGCGCCGTCGCGATGGAGGACACGTTGACGTTCAGATCCGCGGCCTTGTCCCGATTCACCACCACCCGCAGCTCCGGCTTGCCTTCCTCATACGAGCTCTCGATGTCCACCACCCCCTGCAGCTTCTGCAGTTCGGCGATGATCTGCGCCGCGTAGCGATTCAGTTGCGCCAGGTCGGGTCCCTGCACGAAGAACAGCAGGTTCTTGTTGGGACCCGTTCCCGAGATCACCGAGGGATCCTGCACGCCGATGATCAGGTCGCGATACTTGGCCATCCGTTCCCGCACCATCGCCATCAGCTCTCGCTGGCTTTCCTTGCGTTGATCCGCGGGCGCCAGCGACACCAGAATCGAGCCCCGGTCCACCTGCTGCCGGACATCCGCGCCCACCGTTGTCAGAATGTGCTCCAGCCCCGGCAGCGTCTTCACTTCTTCTTCCAACTGCGTCATCACGCCCGCGCTGCCTTCCAGCGAGGATCCGGGGGGCAGCTTCACCGTCACTTCGAACTGGCTCTGATCGTCCACCGGCAGGAAGTCGACCCCGATCTGCCGCGACAGCGGCACCACCGAGAACATCACCACCAGCGCCAGAATCACGATCGCCCAGCGGTGATTCATGGACCATCGCAGCATCGCCCGGTACGGCCTTGCCGTCGCCCGGAACAGGATGCCTTCCTTGGTGTCCCGGTGATCCCCAGGCGCCGCTTTCTTCAGGAAGCGCGACGACAGCATCGGGGTCAACGTGAAGCTCACCAGCAGGCTCACCATGATCGCGAACGCCGCGGTGTAGCCGAAGCTCGACATGAACTTGCCCACGATCCCGGTCATCAGAGCCACCGGAATGAAGATGATGGCCAGGCTGAGTGTCGTTGCCAGCACGGCCAGTCCGATCTCCCGTGTCCCCTCGATCGCCGCGTGGAACGGATCCAGCTTCTTCTCCTCGATGAAACGGAAAATGTTCTCCAGCACCACGATGGCATCGTCGATCACAATGCCCACCATCAGCACCAGCGCCAGCATTGTGATCTGGTTCAGCGTAAAGCCCATCAGGCTCATCAGCGTGTACGTGGAAATGATGGACGTCGGGATCGCCACCGCCGCAATTAGCGTGGAGCGCCAACTTCGAATGAACAGCAGCACCACCAGCGCCGCCAAGATTCCGCCCAGGATCAAATGCTCCTGCACCGCGTGAAACGCCTCGCTGATGAAGCCGGATTGATCACGCGTGTAGGTGATTTGAAAATCGCCCGGCAGCGCCGCCTTCAAGTCGTCGATCCGCGACTTGACCGCTTGGATCACTTCGAGCGTGTTCGTGCCCGCCTGTTTGCGAATCTCCAGGACCACCGCGTCGCGCCCGTCCAGCCGCGCCAGCGATCGCGGCTCCTCGTAGCCGTCCACCACGCGTCCCACGTCGCTGATCCGCACCGTTCCCGCTGGCGTGCTCGACAGCACCACGCGGTTGAAATCCGCCGGCCTTTCCACGCGCCCCAGAGTCCGTAGCGACACTTCGCGCGAGCCTTCATCCACCCGCCCGCCCGGAATCTCCACGTTCTGCAGCGCCAGCGCCGAGCGGACCTGATCCACGTTCAAGTTGTAGGAGTACAGCTTGTCGCCGTCCAGCCACACCTGGACCTGCCGTTCGCGATCGCCCACGAAGCGAACCTGACCCACCCCGGCGATCGTCTCCAGATTCTTTTTGATCCGGTCGTCCACCAGCTTGGTGATCTCCCGCAGGTCGCGATTGGCCGAAACCGCGATGTTCAAGACCGGCGACGCGTCAGTGGCTACTTTGTCGATCACCGGCGGATCGGCGTCCTGCGGCAGCAGGCTCAGCACCGTCGAGACTTTGTCGCGAACCTCCTGCGCCGCGATGTCCGGGTCCTTCTCCAGTACGAACTGCAGAAACACGATGGACACGCCTTCGAGCGATGTCGACCGCAGTTCGTCGATCCCGCTTACCGTGTTTACCGCTTCCTCGATTCGCTTGGTGACCTGCGATTCCACCTCCTCGGGCGATGCGCCCTTCAGCGTGGTCGTGATGGTCACGAACGGGAACTCCACCTTGGGGAAAAAGTCCACGCCCAGCTTCAGATAGGAAGCCAGCCCCGTCACCGTCAGCGCCAGCACCAGCATGGTGGCGAACACCGGGCGCTTGATGCAGATTTCCGCTAACCGTTGCATCTCGTCAGCCCTTTCCGCTCACCGGGGAGCCATCGTACAGCACGCCCAGCTTCTCCACCGCCACGCGATCGCCCGCCTTCACCTGATCCTGCGGCACCTCGATGAAGTCGCCCAGGACACGGCCGGGCGGAATCCGCAATTCGGCCGCCTTGCCGTCGCGAATCACGAACAGCTTGGTCAGCCCCGCCACGGTGTAGATCGCCGTCTTGGGAACCACCACCACCGGAACATCGCGCTCCAGCATCAGGTCCACCTGCACGAACAGCCCCGGGCGGAGCCGCGGATCGGATTGCGTCAAACGCGCCTCCACCAGCAATTGCCGCGATCGGGTGTCCAGCGACGGATTCAGCTCCCGCACGATGGCCTGAAAACGTTCGCCCGGCACCGCGTCGGTCTGGAAGGAGATCGCCGTTCCCGGCCGCACCAGCGCGCTGTCGGACTCGGGAACCTCCAGCCGCAGCCGCAGCGGGTTCGTCTTCACGATCGTGAATACCGGAACGTTGCGGTCCACGTACTGCCCCGGCGACACATGCTTCTGCGTCACCGCGCCGTCAAAAGGCGCGCGCAGTGTGGTGTCGTTCAGGCGCTTCTCCGCCAGCCGCACTTCCGCCCGCAAGCCTTCCATATTCGACCACAAAGTGCGAAGCTCGTCGCGCGCCGCCTCCACTGCCGCCTGCCGGCTGCGGAACGCTTTTTCCAGTTCGGTGTACCGCTCCTGCGAGATGTCACCTGTTTTCACCAGCTTGGCGGCGTTCTCATACTTGAAGCGGGCGTCCTCCATCTGCGCTTCCGCCTGCCGCACCCCCGGAGTCGACGTCGGCGGCCGATTCTCCTGCCCCGGCGACAAGCCCAGCCGCGCCAGCGCCTGCGCCAGCGCAGCTTTGCTGCGGTCCAGTTGGATCTCGAACTCCCGGCGGTCCAACTGCGCCACCGCCTCACCGCGCTTCACCACCTGCCCGAAATCCGCGTTCATCGAGACTACCCGGCCCGCTACCTCGCTTGAAACCGTCACGCTTTCGTCCGGGACCAGGGATCCGGTCACGCTTACCGTCCGGTCCACGCGGCGCGTCTCCGCCACGGCAGTCCGCACCGCCACCGGTTCCGGCGGTTTCGACGCCGCCTGAACGTTCTCTTTGTCGGACCGGCTGCAGCCGGCCGCCACCACCAACCCAGCTAGTAGTACCGCTATAGGAATGCGTTTCATTACCTTCTCAGCCCAGCCAGAAAGATATCCACCATGGTTGCAATCACTTCACCGGGCGGCTCCGGCGGCAGAGCCTTCGGGAACACCGCCGTGTCCATTCCGTAGCTCCCCACCATTCCAGCGAATGCCCGCGCCGCCAGTCCCGGGTTCATCTCCCGGAATACCCCTGCTTTCATGCGTTTTTCGATATAGCCCGCAACCAGCCCGAAGAACTGATCCTTGTTGCGATCGAAGAACAGGTCCGCCAGTTCATACCCCTCCAAGCCGCTGAACAACAGCAGCCGCGTCAGCGAAGTGTCCTTGGTGTACCATTCCACGATCACCCGCGCGAGCTCTGAAAAGAACCGGACGTCGTCTTCCCCATCCGCAAGAGGCCGCATCTCGGCCTCAAAGCCCTCCACGGTGTACTGGAGGCGCGACTCCAGAATCGCCGAGTAAAGCTCACGCTTGGTCTCAAAATGCTGATATAAAACGGGTTCCGTCACCCCAACCGCCGCCGCCAGCTCCCGCGTCGTGGTTCCCCGGAAACCCTTCTCGGAAAAAAGCCGGATGGCCGCGTCGATGATCGCCTGCCGCCGCTCCTGCCCCGTCATTCGTTGGATGATTGCCATTGCCTAGTTAACAAACACTAACTTAGCATACACTAAGCTAGTGACTGCTAAGTGAATGATGAAGTCCAGCCCAAAGAAAGTTCTAGAAAAATGACGAACCGCATAGCAAAATACGGAATGACGAAACGGCACTTCCGTTGGGCCCTCGCGTACGCGTGCCTGGCCCTTCCTGCACTTCCGCAGGGCACCTCACCCAAGCTGCTCGATAAAGAGACGTTCTACCAGATGGAGAACCTTTCGAACCCGGATATCTCGCCGGATGGTTCGCAGATCGTGTTCTCGCGCGGTTATGTGGACATCGCCCGGGATCAGAACGCGCAAAACCTCTGGATCATCGACCCCCGCGGCGAGCGCCTGCGGGAGCTAACGCAAGGCACCTGGCGCGACTCCTCGCCGGTGTGGTCGCCTGACGGCAAACGCATCGCGTTCCTCTCCAACCGTTCCGGCACCAACCAGGTTCACGTGATGTGGGTGGATACTCGCGAAGTGGCGCAGCTCACCCGCGTGGAACAGTCGCCCGGCAATCTGAAGTGGTCGCCTGACGGCAAACAGATCGCCTTCACCATGTTCCTGCAGGATGAAAATCCCATTCTGCCGATCAAGATGCCCAAAACGCCACGCGGAGCGCAGCTCGCGCGGGGCGCATTCGTCGTGGACCGGCCCTCCTGGGGCTCGGACGGCGTCGGCCAGACGCAAAAGGGTTACACCCATGTCTTCGTGGTCGATTCCACCACCGGCGGCGTACCGAAGCAGATCACTTCGGGCAACTACAGCCATCAATTGGGAAGCTGGTCCGCCGACGGGAAGACCATCTTCGTCTCTGGTATCCGCAAGCCCGACGCCGAGTATCTGCGCCAGGACAGCGAAGTCTACGCCATCAGCCTCGATACCCTCGAAGCCAAGACCCTGACCGATCGCAAGGGTCCCGATGGTAACCCGCAGGCATCGCCCGACGGCCGCTGGATCGCTTACACAGGCTACGACCAGAAGAACTACACTTCGCACCTGTCCAGCATCCACCTGATGCACGTCACCGGCGACAACAAGCGCGTTTGGGCCACCAACCTCCCCAGCTCGCCGTCCGAAATCACCTGGAGCGAGGATTCGAACGGTGTCTTCTACTCGATGCAGGAGAAGGGCGAACAGAACACCTACTTCATCAGCGTCAAGGACCCCGCGGCCCCGCCGAAGCGGATCACCAACGGCGCTCACGTGCTGACCCAGATCTCGATCTCGAAGATCGGAACCGCCGCCGCGATCCGCTCCAACTACAAGCAGCCGGGGCAGGTGGTCTACTTCGCGCTGAACCGCCCCACGGAAATGCGGGTGCTCGTGGACGTCAACAAGGACGTGGTGGACGGGCGCAAGCTCGCCGACGCGGAGGAGATCTGGTACACGGCTCCGGACGGCCTGAAGGTACAGGGCTGGTTGATGAAGCCCGCCAACTTCGATCCTTCGAAGAAATACCCCATGGTCCTGTGGATTCACGGCGGACCCTGGAGCATGTACACCGTGGGCTGGAACTGGGCCTATCAGAACTTCGCAGCCAACGGCTACGCCGTGCTCTGGACGAATCCGCGTGGCTCCACCGGCTATGGCCAGGAGTTTGTGAACGGAATCCAGTACAGCTATCCCGGGAAGGACTATGACGACCTGATGGCCGGCGTCGATGCCGCGCTCGCCAAGGGATTTGTTGACAAAGACAACCTTTTCGTCTGCGGCGGCTCCGGCGGTGGTGTGCTGACGGCCTGGATCGTGGGTCATACCAACCGCTTCCGCGCCGCGGTATCCATGCGCCCGGTGATCAACTGGCACAGCTTCGTGGGCACCACGGACGGCACCAGTTGGTATTACCAATTCGAGAAGTTCCCCTGGGAGGACCCGAGCGATCACTTCAAGCGGTCGCCGCTGACCTACGTCGCCAACGTCACCACCCCCACGATGGTGATGACCGGCGAGGCGGATCTCCGCACGCCCATGACCCAGAGCGAGGAGTTCTACCGCGCTTTGAAAATGGTCCGCAAGGCCGACACTCTGCTGGTCCGCATGCCGGAGGAGTTCCACGGCTGGCGCCGGCCCTCCCACCAGATCGCCCAGCAGTTGTATCTGCTGGCGTGGTTCGAGAAGTACCGCACCAAGCAGAGCAAGGACGCGGTCCCGTCCGGCGAATAGTCGCATCGGAGCGTGGTGCCGCTGAACGCGGCACTACGCTCAAACCGCACCGGCTCGAGGCCGGCGCGACAGCTCACGGAACAGCCAGGTCTTGGCCACTCTCCAGTCACGGGTCACCGTCTCTTCGGAGATCTCCAGGACCTCGGCGGTTTCGGCAACGCTGAGGCCGCCGAAAAAACGAAGCTCCACGATACGGCTCTTGCGCGGGTCGACCTTCTGCAATGCCGTGAGCGCTTCATCCAAGGCTTCCACGTCAACTCCCCGAGCCTTGCTCCCGACCAGAGCTTCATCCAGCGGAACCTGCAACCCTCCGGCACGCTTCGCCGATCCCTGCCTGCGGGCATGGTCCACCAGAATCCGCCGGACCATTTGAGAGCACAACGCAAAGAAGTGCGCTCGGTTATTGCAGCGAATGGCGCAAGTTTGGGACAGCCGGATGTAGACTTCGTGTATCAGGGTTCCCGACTGAACCAGATGCCCCGCGGCTTGGCGGCGCAGGTGGGCTCGCGCGATGCCCCGGATGTCGTCATAAACTAGCCCAACCAACTCCTTGAGCGCCGCCCCGTCGCCTTGATTCCAGGCGGCCAAAAGCTCCGTGATGTTCGCCGGTTTCATTCCGTTGCTCAGGGGCGATCAGTTCTTAGCCATTGTCAGTCTCCTTCTCGACTGTCTGCAAGTGGCGCTCGAACAATTGATCCGCAAGCGGAACGTTGATTTCATACCAGCGGTCGTCAACCGTGTCGTCCCCAGCGAGGGGCAGAATCGCTGCGCGGCGCGGGTGGAAAACGTACAGCATGCGCGGCGCCGAAGGCGCGTCTACTTGGCTGTTAGTCAGGCCGACAGGTGCAACGACTTGCGGTCTCGGCGAGCCTGAAGGCTCGCACCGCCTGAAGGTGGTTCTACATTTCAATTCGGGTAGGGCGGTCGGCTTGCGCAGGCTGAAGTCGGCGCGAAATTCAAGGGGCAGGGGTGCCGGCGGGACTACAATTCCCTTGCGCCAAGTTACCGCACAAAAATGAGTACCGTGTTGGACGCTTGGCCGCCAGCCGTCAGACGCAGTTCCCGTACACCGGACGAAGTTCCGG
>CAYOQB010000017.1:0-44591 GCA_964406035.1 uncultured Solibacteraceae bacterium
CCAACGGTGAGAAGATGCTGTACCGGCAAGGCCAAGGTCCGGCAGCGGGCTGGTTCGTCGCCGCGACCAGCGCTCCGGTTCGACCAGGCGAGGGACGCCTGAATCTGGACACGATGGAGATGCGCGTGAACCCGCGCGAGGAGTGGAGCCAGATCTACAACGAGGTTTGGCGCATCCAGCGCGACTTCTTCTACGATCCGGGCTTGCACGGATTGAACCTGGCGGAGGCGAAGAAGCGCTATGCGCCGTACCTGGAGTCGGTGGGCAGTCGCGGGGATTTGAATTACCTGTTCCAGGAGATGCTGGGCGAGATCTCGGTGGGCCACATGTTCGTGGGCGGGGGCGCGCAGCCGCAGGCCAAGCAGGTCCCCGGCGGGCTTCTGGGCGCCGATTACAAGCTGGAGAACGGCCGGTACCGGATCGCGCGGGTTTATACCGGCGAAAATTGGAATCCGCAACTTCGGGCTCCGCTGACTCAGCCGGGAGTGAATGTTCGCGAGGGCGAGTACGTACTGGCGGTGAACGGGCGCGAGTTGCGGGCCTCCGACAACATCCACGCATTCTTTGAAGGCACGGCAAACAAGCAGGTAACGCTGCGCGTCGGTCCCGATGCCGGAGGCGCCAACGCTCGCGATGTGACGGTGGTCCCGGTGGCCAACGAGTTCGGCCTTCGCAATCTGGCGTGGATCGAGGGCAATCGCCGCAAGGTGGAGCAGCTCTCGGGCGGGAAACTTGGGTACCTCTATCTGCCCAACACGGGCGGCGGCGGATACACCAACTTCAACCGCTACTACTTCGCGCAGATCGACAAGCAGGGCCTGGTGGTGGATGAGCGGGCCAACAGCGGCGGGCTGGCGGCGGACTACATCATCGACTACATGCGGCGTCCGATCCTGAACAAGTGGGCGACCCGCGAGGGCGAGGATTTTGCCACCCCCGCCGGATCGGTCTACGGGCCCAAGGCGATGATCATCGACGAGTATTCCAGCTCGGGCGGCGACGCCATGCCGTGGTACTTCCGCAAGATGAAGATCGGGCCGCTGGTGGGCAAGCGGACCTGGGGCGGACTGGTGGGGAACATCGGTGCGGCGCCGCTGATCGATGGCGGCTTCGTGTCCTCTCCCAACGTGGCGTTCTACAATCTGGAGGGTTCCTGGGACGTGGAAAATGCGGGCGTTCCGCCGGATATCGAGGTGGAGCAGGATCCGTTCCTGTGGCGGCAGGGCCGCGATCCGCAGTTGGAGAAGGCGGTGGAAACGGTGCTGGCGGAACTGAAGAAGAACCCGCCGCCGGTATTTAAGAAACCGGCCTATCCGAACTACCACGTGACGAAGTAGTTATTCGGTACGGGGGGACGCGGGCTTGGCGGGGGAGTTGTTCACTTCCACCTTCACGCCCGTATCCAGCCGCTGGATATTGGAAGTAGCGATCACCTGGCCTTCGTCCAGGCCTTCCAGAATCTCGACATCGGCCGCGAAGCGGTCCCCGAGCTTGACATCGCGGGCGTCCACGGAGCCGTTGGTCACCACGAAAGCTTTGTTCGAGCCAAATACGTAGCCCACGGCGCGCGCGGGAACCAGCTTGATGCGCTCGATTTTGTCGGTGGGGATGCGGGCGCGGGCATATGAACCAGGTTTCAGCTTGCCGCCGGGATTGTCGATGAGCGCTTCGACCACGAAAGTCCGCTTGCTCTGGTCCACGGTGGGCGAGATGCGCCAAATGCGTCCCTTGAAGGTCTGGCCCTCGAAAGCTTCGAGGGAAACGTCGGCCGTTTGGCCGTTGCGCACCCACGGGGCCATGCGTTCCGGGACCTCAATGCGCAGGCGGATGGGATCGATCTTCACCAGGGTGAACATCGGCGTGTTGGGCCGGACGAACTGGCCGAGGCTCACCTGGCGCTCCTTGACCAGGCCGGCGAAAGGCGCGTAAACGGAAGTGTCCCGCAGTTTCTTGCGCTGCAGTTGGAGCTGAGCCCGGAACTGCTCCACCATCTGGATCATGTTGCGAGCCTGGTTGAGCGAGGAATCGTAAGCAGCCTGGGCGGCATTGAACCGCGCAACCGCTTGATCCAGATCGGCTTGCGAGGAGATGCCCTGATCCACCAGGGTGCGAGCTCGTTTCAGGCGCTGGTCGGCATCGGTGAGATCGGCTTGTGCGCGACGCACCTCAGGGGCGTTCCGAACGTCCTGAATGCGGTCGTTTTCGTCCTTCAGGCCAAGCCGCTCCAGAGCCTGGCGCAGTTGGGCTTCATTCTGCTGCAGTATGTACTTCTGCTCTTCCTCGGATACATGGACGAGGAGCTGGCCCTTGCTGACGGAGTCGCCCAGATCGGCTTTTACGTCGTCGACGCGGCCTTCAATCTCGGCGCTGACGATGGCTTCCTCGTAGGGGAAGAGCGTCCCCACGCTCTCCACCACGCGTTGCACTTCACGGATCGCGACGCTGGTGGTGCTGATCGGGATGGGGCCGGGCGCGGGTTTCGCCTCCACGGGCTGCTGACGGTTGCACCCGCCGAGGACTACGGCAAGGAGAGTAGCGGAGGAGAGGAGGATGGGCCGCAAGGTATTAGTTTAGCTCAGGCTTTAGAGACGGCGGCAGCGGCGGAGAGGTAACCGCTGCGGGCCGAAGCCGCCCCGGCACGGTAAAATAAGGCCATACCATGAACAGCTTGAACTCCTTCGGCGCCGCTGCCACCCTGGCTGCGGGCGGCCGCGAATACCAGATCTTCGCACTGAAGGCTCTCGAAAAGGCGGGATACGACCTGAAGCGGATCCCGTACTCGATCAAAATCCTGATTGAGAACCTGCTGCGGCTGGAGGACGGCCGGACGGTGAAGAAATCCGACATCGAATACGCGGCGAAGTGGGACACCTCTGCCGCCGCGCAGGAAATCAGCTTCATGCCGGGCCGGGTGCTGCTGCAGGATTTCACCGGGGTTCCGTGCGTGGTGGATCTGGCGGCCATGCGGGACGCGCTGCACGAGATGGGCGCGGATCCGAAGAAGGCCAACCCGCTCATTCCCTGCGATCTGGTCATCGACCATTCCGTGCAGGTGGACAAGTTCGGAACGCGGGACGCCCTGGAATTCAACGCGATTCTGGAGTTCCAGCGCAACCGCGAGCGCTATGAGTTCCTGCGTTGGGGCCAGAGCGCGTTCCAGAACTTCCGGGTAGTCCCGCCGGCAACCGGGATCGTGCATCAGGTGAATCTGGAGTATCTGGCCAGCGCGGTGATGGTGACAGACGGGGTGGCGTTTCCGGATTCCCTGGTGGGCACGGACTCGCACACCACGATGATCAACGGCCTGGGAGTGGTGGGGTGGGGAGTCGGCGGAATCGAAGCCGAGGCGTGCATGCTGGGCCAGCCGATCTCCATGCTGCTGCCGGAGGTGGTCGGATTCAAGTTGACCGGCAAGCTGCCGGAAGGGGCCACCGCGACCGACCTGGTGTTGACCGTGACGCAAATGCTGCGCAAGAAGGGCGTGGTGGGCAAGTTCGTGGAGTTCTACGGTCCCGGCCTGGCGGCGCTTTCGCTGGCGGATCGGGCGACCATCGCCAACATGGCGCCGGAGTACGGCGCGACCATAGGCATCTTCCCGATAGACGCGAAGTCGCTCGAATACCTCCGGCTGACCAACCGGCCGGAGGAAGTGGTGAATCTGGTGGAGGCGTACACCAAGGAGCAGGGCCTGTTCCACACCGCCGATTCGCCCGAGCCGGTGTTCCACTCGACCCTGGAACTGGACCTGGGATCCGTGGTGGCCTCGCTGGCCGGACCGAAACGGCCCCAGGACCGCGTGAACCTGGGCGACATGAAGAAGACGTTCCTGGGCGCGCTGACGGATCCCGTTCGCAAGACCGAGGTGCAGACCAACGGGTCCAAGTCACCCCTGCAGGACGGGAGCGTGGTGATTGCCGCGATCACATCGTGCACGAATACCTCAAATCCGAGCGTGATGGTCGCGGCCGGGCTGGTGGCGAAGAAAGCGGTGGAAAAGGGCCTGCAAACGAAGCCTTGGGTCAAGAGCTCGCTCGCGCCGGGCTCCAAGGTGGTGAGCGAATACTTGGATGACGCGGGACTGACGCCATTCCTGGACGAGCTCAAGTTCCAGACGGTGGGCTATGGCTGCACCACGTGCATTGGCAACTCGGGACCGCTGCCGGAGGCGATCGAAGCCGCAGTGAAGGAAAACAAGCTGGTGGTGGCCAGCGTTTTGTCCGGCAATCGCAACTTCGAAGGCCGCGTACATCCGGCGGTCCGGGCGAATTACCTGGCCTCGCCGCCGCTGGTGGTGGCGTACGCGCTCGCCGGAAGGGTGGATGTCGACCTGGCGACGGAGCCCATCGGCCAGGGCAAGTCCGGGGAGGATGTGTATCTCAAGGACATCTGGCCGACTCCCGAGGAAGTGCAGACGGTGGTGAACCGCAGCGTGCGGCGGGAGATGTTCGCCAAGGAGTACGGCGAAGTCTTCGTTGGCTCGGCCGAGTGGAGAGCCATCAAGATTCCGGAAGGCGATCAGTTCGCCTGGAGCGATTCGTCGACCTACATCAAGAAGGCGCCGTATTTCGACGAGATGGCGGATCCGGCCACATCGGTGCGCGACTTCACCGGAATGAAGTGCCTGGCGATGCTGGGGGATTCGATCACGACGGATCACATTTCCCCGGCCGGAAACATCGCCAAGGATTCGCCGGCGGGCCAGTATCTGCAATCGCTGGGCGTGAAGCCGGCGGACTTCAACAGCTACGGCGCGAGGCGCGGCAACCACGAAGTGATGACGCGCGGCACGTTTGCCAATGTCCGGCTGAAGAACGAAATGGTGCCGGGCGTCGAGGGCGGCTACACCATGCTCGACGGCCAGCAGGCGTTCATCTACGATGCGGCGATGAAGCACAAGGAAGCGGGCACGCCGCTGCTGATCGTAGCAGGCAAGGAATACGGTTCCGGCTCCTCGCGCGACTGGGCGGCGAAGGGCACTCTGCTGCTGGGCGTCAAGATGGTGATCGCTGAGAGCTACGAGCGAATCCACCGGTCCAACCTGGTGGGCATGGGCGTGCTCCCGTGCGAGTTTGTGAACGGGGAGACGCGGCAGTCCCTGGGGCTGACCGGGTTTGAGACGTACTCGATCGAGGGCGTGGTGGCGGCGGTGAACCATGCCGGCGGCCGCGCCAAGGTCACGGCGGTGGGTCAGGGTGGCGAGGCGAAGACGTTCGAGGTAAAGGTCCGGATCGACACGCCGCAGGAGGCCGAGTACTACCGCAACGGCGGCATTCTGCCATACGTTCTCAGGCAGCTTGCGGCGCGGTAACCCGCGGGCTGCGCCGCCTGATGAGGGTTGGCGCAGCTCTTTCGATTAACGGTTGAAAGCCCCTGACTTATCGGCGAAGTTCAGAATCACCGAGGGGAAGACGCCAAGGATCACCGTCGCCACGGCGGAACCCACCAGCGCGACCAGAATCCCGCCGCCGACCGGCTTGGGCTCGGGCACCGAGTCCGAAGCGTCCTGCATGTACATCACCACCAGCACCCGCAGGTAGTAATACGCCGCTACCGCCGAATTCAGCAGCCCCAGCACGGTTAGCCACACCAGGTTCGCATCCAGCGCGGCTTTGAAGATGTAGAACTTGCCGAAAAAGCCGCCGGTAAGCGGCACGCCGATCAGCGACAGCAGGAAGACGGAAAGCAGCGCCGCGGTCACCGGCTGGCGTTGTCCCAGACCGGCCAAATCCTCAATGTTGACGTACTTCTCGTCCTTGCCCGCCAGATGGGTGACGGCGGCAAACGCGCCCACGTTCATGAACGTGTAAGCGGCCAGATAGAACATCACCGCCGAGATGCCGATCTGGCTTTGCGCGGTGATCGCAACCAGAATGTAGCCGGCGTGGGCGATGGAGGAATAGGCCAGCAGGCGCTTGATGTTGGTCTGGGTCAGCGCGGCGAAGTTGCCGACGATCATCGTCGCCAGCGCGGTCACCCACAGAATCGGCTCCCAGCGCGCGGCAATCGGCTCAAAGGCGGTCATAAAGATGCGGACCAGGATCGCGAATGCGGCGGCCTTGGGACCGGCGGACATGAACGCCGACACGGGCGCGGGCGCGCCCTGGTACACGTCCGGGGTCCAGATCTGGAACGGGAAGGCCGATACCTTGAACGCCAGACCCACGAACATCAACGCCGCCGCGACGCCCGTGAGGACCACATTAGGCGGATTCGCGGACCCGAGCGAGGCGCGGATCAGAGTCAGATCCGTGGAACCGGTAAGCCCGTAAATCCACGCGATTCCATAGAGGAGAAACGCGGTGGCGAAGCTGCCAAGCAGGAAGTACTTCAACGCGGATTCGTTGTTGCGCTTGTCGTCGCGCAGGTACCCGGCGAGCACGTAGGTCGCGATGGAGGAGATCTCCAGGCCGATGAACACCATGATCAGCTCATTGGCGGTGACCATCACGCCCTGGCCCACCACGCTGAACAGGATCAGCGAATAATACTCGCCGGAATCGTGTTTCTCGCGCCGCAGGTACTGTCCCGAGCAAAGGATAGCGAGCGCGGCGGCGACAAAGCAGAGCACCCGGAAGAAGGTTCCGAAGCCGTCCACGATCAGCATGTTCTGGAACGCGGGTCCGGGGTTGGCGTAGGCAGGGAAGGAGAGGTAAATCGCGCCCGCCAGAGCGATCAGCGACAGGATGGCGTAGGGGCGGCGCTCGTCCTCCTTGCGCCCGGCCTCGATCAACATGATCAGCGTCCCGAAGACCGTCAGCAGGATTTCCGGCGCGAAGCGCACGTAATCGGCGGCGGTGGGGATGAACTTATCGTACATTTCCGAGCTCCTGAATCGCCTGATTGCTCACCCGGAAGTCCACGTTGCGCTTGGTCTGCTCCAGAATCTGCGCGTTCTGGGCGCTGACCGGCGGCAGGAACGATTGCGAGTAGACGCCCATCCAGATCATCAGCGCGACCAGGGGCAGGATCGCGGCCCATTCCCGCGGGCTGAGGTCGTGCATGTGGTGGGCCAGCGATTCGCCGGCCCGTCCGAAAAAGGTGCGCTGGTACATCCACAGCATGTAGCAGGCGGAGAGAATGACGCCGATGGCGGCGAAAACGGCCCAACTGAAGTTGGCCTTCGCCGCTCCCTGCAGCACCAGGAACTCGCCGACGAAGTTGTTCAGGGTCGGCAGCCCGATGGAGGCGAAGGTGGTGAGCAGGAAGACGCTGGACAACCATGGCGCCAGGGTGGCGACGCCGCCGTAAGAGGAGATCTCCAGCGAATGACGGCGTTCGTACAGGTAGCCCACCAGGATGAACAGGGCGCCGGTGGAGATGCCGTGGTTCAGCATCTGATACACGGCTCCGTCCAGTCCCTGCTGGGTGAAGGAGAAGATCCCGAGGACGACGAAACCCAGGTGGCTGACGGAGGAGTAGGCCACCAGCTTCTTCATGTTCGGCTGGACCATGGCGACCAGCGCGCCGTAAATGATGCCGATGATCGCCAGCGTGACCACCCACGGCGCCGCCTCGCGCGAGGCCTGCGGAAACAGCGGCAGGTTGTAGCGGACCAGGCCGTAGGTTCCCATCTTCAGCATCACGCTGGCCAGCATCACGGAACCCGCGGTCGGCGCTTCGACGTGCGCATCGGGCAGCCAGGTATGCAACGGGAACAGCGGGACCTTGATCGCGAATGCCAGGAAGAAGCCGAGGAACAGCAGCAACTGCTCCGTGGAGGTCAGCGTGATCTTGCCGGTGCGCAGCCCATCCAGGATGATGCCGTAGTCGAACGAACCCGCCTTGCCGTACAGCCAGATCATGGAGGCGAGCATCATCATGGAGCCCACCATGGTGTACAGGAAGAACTTCACCGCCGCGTAAATGCGACGCTCGTGTCCCCAGATGCCCACCAGGAAGTACATGGGAACCAGCGACACTTCCCAGAACACGAAGAACAGGAACAGGTCCAGCGACACAAAGACGCCGATGACGCCGAACTCGAGCAGCAGCAGAAATGCGTAAAACTCCTTCACCCGCTGGTCGATGTAAGTCCAGGAGATGAGCGCGGCAATGGGAGTCAGCAGCGTGGTGAGCACCACCAGCCACAGGCTGAGCCCGTCCAGTCCAATGTGGTAGCGGATGTTGGGCGACTGAATCCACTGGAAATCGGTGACGAAGTGGAAGTCCCGCGGCGCGGCGGAGACGCCGCCGATCAACAGCAGCGACGCCAGGAAAATCACCAGCGAGGAGCCGAGGGTGAACATCCGGCTGAGTCCCGGATTGTTGCGCGGGATCAGCAGCGCGATCACGAAGGCCGCGGCGGGGGCGAAGAGCACGAAGTCGAGCAGGTTCACTTGGCGCCCCCCGAGAAGCCGAGGAATACGATCACCAGGATGCTGCCCATCACGACCCAGGCGGCGTAATTGCGGATATTGCCGGATTGAGCCAAACGGAGAATCCCGCCCAACCCGCGGGATCGCTTGCCCGCTCCATTCACGATGCCATCGATGAGACCGGCGTCGACGCCGCGCCACAGGAAGATGCGCGAGCCTTCAATCACCGGCTGAATCACCGCGGCGTTGTAGGCCTCATCCACGTAGAATTTGTTGTAGACAAAGTTGTACAGACCTTTGAAGTTGCGGGCGATGGCGTCGGGCACGGCCGGCGCGAGCAGGTACATCCAGGCGGCGATGGCGATGCCGATGAGCCCCGCCGAGGTCGCAATGATGACCAGCGTGGGGTCGTGGGCCTCGCCCGCATGTCCCAAAACCGGCTCCAGGTAATGCGGGATGGCTATGAATCCGCCGCCCAGGCTGAGCAGCGCCAGGATCGCCAGCGGGATCCACATCACCGGCGGAGATTCGTGCGGCGGATGGTGCGCATGGCCGCGATACTGCCCGAAGAAGGTCAGAAACAGGCAGCGGAACACGTAAAACGCCGTGAGGCCGGCGGTAAAGGTCCCCACCCAGAACATCCACGGCGAATGATGGTGGGCTGCCAGCAGAATCTCATCCTTGGAGAAAAAGCCCGACGTATAGGGAAAGCCGGCGATCGCCAGCCCGGCGGCCATCAGCGTCACGAACGTGATCGGAATCTTGGATCGCAGCCCGCCCATGTTGCGGATGTCCTGTTCGCCTTCGAGCGCGTGGATCACGCTTCCCGCGCCCAGAAACAGCAGCGCCTTGAAAAAGGCGTGGGTCATGACATGGTAAATGCCGGCCGAGAACGCGCCTACACCGAGCGCCAGGAACATGTAGCCGAGTTGGGAGACCGTGGAATAGGCGAACACCTTCTTGATGTCGTTCTGCAGGACCCCGATCAAGGCGGCCATCACCGCTGTCGCCAGACCGATGATCGCCACCGTGTCCATCGCGATAGGAGCGTGGGTGAAGATCGCCGACGACCGCGCGACCACATATACGCCGGCCGTGACCATGGTAGCGGCGTGGATCAGGGCGGAAACGGGAGTCGGGCCGGCCATGGCGTCCGGCAGCCAGACGTACAGCGGGATCTGCGCGGACTTGCCGGCCGCGCCCACCAGCAGCAGCAGGCCGATGGCGGTCAGGATACCCGCCGAATGTTCCACCGGCAGCGCCCGCGAGCCCTCCAGCACCTTGGGAATATCCAGCGATCCGAACTGGTTGAACATCAGCAGCATGGCCAGCATGAAGCCGAAATCGCCGATGCGGTTGACGATGAACGCCTTGTTGCCCGCGCTGGTAGCCCAGCCTTCCAGGAAGTAGAACCCGATGAGAAGGTAGCTGCACAGCCCCACGCCTTCCCAGCCGACGAACAGCAGCAGGTAGTTGTTGGCAAGAACCAGAACCAGCATGAAGAACATGAACAGGTTCAGGTAGCTGAAGAAGCGGTAGTAGCCTTCCTCGTGCGCCATGTAGCCGACGGCGTAGACGTGGATCAGGGAACCGATGCCGGTGACGATCAGCAGCATCACCATGGTCAGCCGGTCGACCGCGAACTCCACCGGGATGGTGAGCGCGCCGGAGGCGATCCAAGTGAAGTAGCGTTCCACGATCGGCTGGTCGCCCAGGTTGTTGAAGACGTTCAGCGCCAGCAGGAAGGACGCGACGACGCTGAGCACGGCGACGGCGTTGATCGCCATCTTGGGCATGCGCCGGCCGAACAGCCCGTTGATGGCCGCGCCGATCAGAGGAAGAGTTGGGATAAGCCAGAGATTCATCGGTTAGTTTCTGAGCGAGCTGATCTCGTCCACTTCCAGGGTCTGGCGGTTCTTGAAGACCGTCAGGATGATGGCCAGGCCGACGGCGGCTTCGGCCGCCGCCACCACCATCACAAAGAAGCTGAAGATGTGTCCGTCCACCTGCTTCCACTGGTAGGAGAGGGCTACGAAGGACAGATTCACCGCGTTCAGCATCAACTCGATGCACATAAAGATGGTGATGATGTTGCGGCGGTAGATGAAACCGGCGACGCCGATGAGAAATAGCGTCGCCGAGAGGATGAGATACCAGTTCAAGGGAATCTGCGACACCGGAAGCGGCGGCATTTACTCGATTTCCTTTCGGGCAAGCACCATGGCGCCCAGAATCGCAATCAGCACCAGGACGCTCACCACCTCGAAGGGAAGAACATAGCGTGTGAACAGCGCGCGGCCCACGTCGGCGGCGGTGCCGCCCGTGAAGCCGCCGAGGATCACCGGAGGCGAGCCCCGCACCTGGCCCTGCGCCAGGAAGCTGATGATGCCGAGAAGTCCCGTCAACAGCGGGATGCCGACGTAAACGGCCCACGGCCGCTTGACGCCGCGCTTCTCCGCCCCCGCGTTCAGCAGCATGATAGTGAACACGAACAGCACCATGATGGCGCCCGCGTAGACGATCATCTGCGCCATGGCGATGAACTCGCCGCCCAACAGCAGGTACAGGATGGCCAGCGAAGCCATGACTCCGACCAGCGAAATCGCGCTCGAGATCGGGTGACGCTGCACCACCAGACTTAGAGCGCAGGCTACGGCGATCGCCGAGAAGACGAGAAAAAGGATTACGTCCATTCGTGTCTCAGGACATCAGGGCCACAACAAGGCCCGTAAGCATCAGGTTGAGTACGGACACCGGGAACAGGTACTTCCAGGTGAAGTTCATGAGCTGGTCATAACGGAAGCGCGGCAGCGTGCCGCGCACCCAGATATAGAGGAACAGGATCGCGCCCACCTTCGCGGTGAACCAGAACACCGGAATCAGGATGGGCTTCACCGCCGGGATCAGGAACAGCGCGCCGACCAGCGCGAAGACGATGCCGAACGGCGGCATGAACAGCTTGTCCTTGGGGCGGGCCGGATTCAAGCCGTGGAACAGCAGAATCGCCGCCCCGAAAAAGAAGATCAGGGGCGCGACGTAGTCGGAGCCATACTCCGCCGGCCACAGCGGATGCCAGCCGCCCAGGAACAACAGCACCGCGATGAACGCAATCGTGGTCATGTTGGCGTATTCGGCCATGAAGAACGACGCGAACTTCATCGACGCGTACTCGGTATGGAAACCAGCCACCAGCTCGTTTTCCGCTTCCGGCAGGTCGAACGGGATGCGGTTGGTTTCGGCGAAGCCGGAGATCATGTAGATGACGAAGCTCACCACCTGCAGCGGCAGCACCTGGAACACGGTCCACTTGGGAAGGAAACCGAAGTAGTAGCCCTGCTGCGCTTCCACCATCTCCCGCAGGCTGAGCGTGTTCAGCAGCAGCAACGGAGCGGCGATCGCGAGCGCCATAGGCAGCTCATAGCTGATCAACTGAGCCGAGGCACGGAGTCCACCCAGCAGAGCGTACTTGTTGTTCGAGGACCAACCGGCCAGCGCGATCCCGTAGGTGCCGAGCGTCGAGAGCGCCAGCAGGAACAGGATACCCATCGACAGGTCGGTCAACTGCAGGTACGTCGTGACTCCGAAAATCTCCACCTGCGGACCGAACGGGATCACGGAAATGGACGTCAGGGCCAGGGTTACCGCAATCACCGGCGCGAGCAAATAGAAGACTTTGTTCACGTGACTGGGGATCATGCCTTCCTTGGTCACCAGCTTGATCACGTCGGCCAGCGGCTGCAGCAATCCGAACGGACCCACTCGCGTGGGACCCATCCGCAACTGGATATGCGCCAGCACCTTACGCTCGATCCACTGCAGGTAAGCGAGCGTGGTCATGAAGATGAACAGGAGTATCCCTGTCTTGATCAGCGTGAGAATGAAAAAGTTCATCCGTTCCTGAGCTTACTTTCCGCTGTACAGGCGGCCCGGTGACTCCAGGACCGCGTTCAGAACATTCGAATAGCGTCCCGTGGTTCCGGAGGTGAACAGCGTGTCTCCGGCCGACCGGATTTCCTCCGGCCGGATCAGGCTCGGCACCCGCCCGTTGACCGGACTTGTTTGGGCCGCACCGCCGGTTGCCACAACCGGCAAAGGAACATTATAACCACGGACTGTCTTGCGGATCTCCTCAAACATCTTCTGCCACTGCCAGATACCGACGTTGATCTTCATTTCGCGGGCGATCAGGCCGAAGATCTCCAGGTCGGGCTTGGTCCCCATTACCTTTGCCGCCTGGGTGACCCGCTGCACCTCACCGCAAACATTGGTCAGAGTGCCGTTCTTCTCGTAAGCCGAGGCCGCGGGCAGGACGATGTCGGCGCGGCGCGCGGTCTCGGTAAGAAACAGATCCTGAACCACGACAAAAGTGTTCTCGCCCGCCAGGCGGCGATCCTTCAGCGGATTGGCGCCCACGATCCACAGCACGTCGAGGTCGCTCGCGTTCAACATCTGATCCAGGGTCAGCCCCGGCCGGTCCACCGGGTGGTAGCCGGGGCCCAGATCCGGTGTCAAGCCCATGTCGACCGCGCCGCGTGAATTGGCGTAATCGAGCAGACAGACGAACTTCACGGGGATGTTCAGCGAATCGGCGAACTGAACCAGCGCCCGGACTGCATCGCCCTTGATGGCATCGCCGAACAGGATGACCAGCTCCGGCTCTTTGGCCAGCTCCTCGCGCAGTCCTTCGAGCGCGGCGAACTCCTGTCCCGGCGCCGCGATGACGCCCTTGGCCGAATACTTGTCCTCGCGCACCGGTCCCGGGGTCACGGTGTAGATGCGCGTGTTGTGATGCCGGACTCCGGCGCGCGCCTGGAAGGCGAGCAGCGGCTGCTGCTGCGACAGGTCGCTGCCGACCACCAGCACCGCCTTGGCGTTGTAGACATCGGCCACGGTGGCCAGCGATCCGCTGCGCCCGTGGAGGGCGTCGAGCAGGGTCGTCAGGTCGCCAGTGCGCTGGTGATCGATGTTGCTGGTCCCCAGACCCTGCCGCGCGAACTTCTGCAGGTAGTAGTTTTCCTCGTTGGTGGTGCGGTTGGAGCCGATGACGCCGAACTTCCCGCCGCCGGCCTTGGCCTCAGAGAAGCGCGCCGCTACGGTTTCGATCGCCTCCGACCACGGGATCTCCTCGAAGCGGTCACCGACCCGCTTCAGCGGGCTCTGCAGGCGCTCCGGATGCTCCACGTAGTCGAAGGCATAGCGGCCCTTGATGCACAGGAACTCGCCGTTGATGCCGGAGTGGTCGCGATTATTGCCGCGGATGATGCGCCCGTTGCGGACTCCCAGAGTCGTCTTGCAGCCATTGGAGCAATGGGTGCAGATTGTGCCCACGTGATTCATCTCCCAGGGCCGCGTCTGGTAGCGGTAGATGCCGCTGGTCAGCGCCCCCACGGGACAGATGTCGATACAGGCGCCGCATTCGTCGCAAGAGAGATAGTGCTGGTTGTCGCCGGTGACATTGTTGGGCAGAATGACCGCGCTGGCGCCGCGGTTGCCGAGCCCCAGCGCGCCCACGCCCATGCCTTCATCGCAAACCCGGATGCAGCGATAGCACAGGATGCAGCGGGGGGCGTCGTAAAACACTACGGGAGACCACTGCTGCTCGTCGATGTGCAGCTTCATTTCGGTGAAGCGGCTCTCCCCTGCCCCGTAGCGGAACACCATGTCCTGCAGCTCGCACTCGCCGCCCTTGTCGCACACCGGACAATCGAGGGGGTGATTGGTGAGCAGGAATTCGAGCGTGCCCTTGCGGGCTTTCCGCACCTGCTCGGAGTCCGTGTGCACGATCATGCCTTCGGCCACCGGCAGCGTGCAGCCCACCTGCAGCTTGGGCGCCTTCTCCACCTCCACCAGGCACATGCGGCAGGCGGCTTGTAGGGAATACCCTTCGTAGTAGCAGAATGCCGGGATCTCGATGCCGGCCTTCCGGGCAGCCTCAATCAGCAGCGTGCCCTTGGGCGACTGGATCGTTTTTCCGTCGATAGTAAGCGTGACAGTCTCAACCGCGGTAGTGGTCATGGGAGTTACGCCGTCACAAACGCCGGCTCATGCCGCGCGGCGCTTTCTGCTGCCTTCCCGGAGAAGTAGGCCTCGAACTCTTCGGGGAACTTCTCCACAATCGAAATGGTCGGCATGGCCGCCGCGTCGCCGAGGGCGCAGAACGTCCGGCCGAGCATGTTCTTGGCCAGGTCGCCCAGCAGCGGCAGGTCGCTCTTCTGCCCCCGTCCTTCCACGATCCGCTCCAGGATCTTGCGCAGCCAGGTGGTGCCCTCGCGGCAGGGGATGCACCAGCCGCAGCTTTCGTGCGCGTAGAACTTCATGATGCGCAGGGCGGCGCGCACCATGCAGGTGGTCTCATCCATCACCACCATGCCTCCCGAACCGAGCATGCTGCCGGCCTTCATCAGCGTGTCGTAATCCATGGGGATGTCGCACTCTTCGGCGCGCAGAACCGGACACGAAGATCCCCCCGGAATCACCGCCTTCAACTTGCGTCCGCCGGGAATGCCGCCCGCCAGCTCGTCGATCGCCTTCATCATCGGAAAGCCCAGCGGGATTTCGTACACGCCCGGCTTGTTTACATGCCCGGAAATGCACAACAGGCGTGTGCCGCCGTTCTTGGGAGTTCCCAACGCCGCGAACGCCGCTCCGCCGTCGCGAATGATCGCCGGGACCGCGCAGAAGGTTTCCACGTTGTTCAGCAGCGTCGGCAAGCCCCACGCTCCCGCCACCGCCGGGAATGGAGGTTTCATCCGCGGGATGCCGCGCTTGCCTTCAATCGAATCGAGCAGAGCGGTTTCCTCGCCGCACTCGTAGGCGCCGGCCCCGGAATGGGTGTAGACGTCAAAGTCAAAGCCGGTGCCTTGAATGTTCTTGCCCAGCCAACCCTTGCTGTAGGCTTCTTCGATGGCCCGGTCCATATGGTCGATCAGATACCGGTACTCGCCGCGGATGTAAATGTAGCCGCGATGCGCGTCCACGGCCAGGCCGCCGATCATCATGCCTTCGATCAACTGGTGGGGATCGTACTCCATCAGCAGCCGGTCCTTGCAGGTTCCGGGCTCGCTTTCATCGGCGTTGACCACCAGCACGCGCGGCTTGGGCGAGTTCCGGGGCACGAAGCTCCACTTCATCCCAGTCGGAAATCCCGCGCCTCCGCGGCCGCGCAGCGCGGACGCCTTCACTTCCTCGACAATGGCTTCCGGCGTCATCTTCACGGCCTTCTGAAAGGCCTGATAGCCCTCGTGCGCCAGATAGGTGTCGAGGGAAGCCGAATTGGGCAGTCCGAACCGCCTGGTCAGGACGCGGACTTCGAGCGGACTGGGTTCGTTATAAAGCATGACTCATCTAGGAATGCTTCTTCTGCAGCGCGTCGATCAGCGCATCAAACTTCTCGGGCGTTATGTGGTGATGGAAATCGTAGTTGATTTCGATAGCCGGCGCCCAACTGCACGCCCCCATGCACTCCACCTCTTCGAGCGAGAACAAGCCGTCGGCGGTCACCTGCTTGTTGCCGATCCCCAGCTTCTTCTCGGCATGCTGGTATAGCTCCTCGCCGCCCACCAGCAGGCAGGATATGTTGGTGCAAACCTGGACGTGATACTTGCCCTTCGGCTTGCGGTACAGCATCGAGTAATAGCCGACAACCTCGTGCACCTGTAGCGTGGTGACGCCGCAGCGCCGGGCGACTTCCTCCACCAGCTCATCGGTGACGTAGCCGGTCTCATCCTGCGCGTAGATGAGCATCGGCACCACCGCCGAGCGCTCGCGCCCGGGGGGATAACTCCGCAGCATCTTGGCAAACTTCGTTTCCAGCTCCGGCGAGAAAGTCATTGCTATCGGTCCACGTCTCCCAGCACGAAATCCATACTCCCCAGCGCGGCGATGGAATCGGCGATCAGAATTCCGTTCAGCATCGGTCCCAGCGCCTGCAGATTGCCGAAGCTGGGGGTTCTCATGTGCACCCGGTGCGGCTTGGAAGTTCCGTTGGAAACGACATAATAGCCGATTTCGCCGCGTGGCGACTCGATGCAGGCGTAGGCCTCCCCCTCGGGTACGCGGTAGCCTTCGGTGACGATCTTGAAGTGGTAGATGAGCGCTTCCATCTGCGTCTTCATCTTTTCCCGGTCCGGCAGCACCACCTTGGGAGCATCGGCCACCCACGCCCCTTCCGGCATCCCTTCCAGCGCCTGCTTGATCATCCGCGCGCTCTGCCGCATTTCCTCCATGCGCACCCGGTACCGTGCGTACACGTCATTCTCGTCCCGGACCGCCACCTGGAAATCGAACTCATCGTAAGCCGAGTACGGCTCATCCTTGCGGATGTCCCAGGGCAGCCCGGCGGCGCGAATCATGGGTCCGGTAACGCCCAAATCCAGCATCTCGTCCACGCCCAGGAACCCGACGCCCTTGGTGCGCTCCATCCAGATCGGGTTGGCGTCCAGCAGATTCTCGTACTCGTCCACCTTGGAGGGGAACGCGTCGATGAACTTGCGCACCACGCGATCCCAACCGCGCGGCGGCTCCAGCGCGAGGCCGCCCGGACGGATGTAGCTGGTCATCATCCGCTGTCCGGAAAACATTTCGAAGATCCGCAGGATGTCTTCCCGCTCCCGGAAGCAGTAAAAGAACATGCTCATCGCGCCAATATCCAGCGCGTGCGTTCCCAGCCATACCAGGTGGCTGGACAGGCGCTGCAATTCGGCGAGCATCACCCGGGTCCACTGCGCGCGGCGCGGAATCTCCATCTGGAGCAGCTTCTCCACCGCCAGCGCGTAAACCAGATTGTTCGACAGGTTGGCCAAGTAATCGACGCGGTCCGTCAGGGTCACCGCCTGCTGCCAGGTGAGATCCTCCATCTGCTTTTCGATTCCCGTGTGCAGAAAGCCGATGTCGGGAATCGCGCTGGTGATGGTCTCGCCTTCCAACTCGATCATGATGCGCAGCACGCCATGCGTGGACGGGTGCTGCGGACCCATGTTCAGGGTCATGCGCCGGGCCGAAGACGGCGTGTCGGGCGTCTGTTCCTTCAGCGCGAAAGTCGCTACCGGATGCTCTTGTTCGCCCCAGCTCATATGGGTATCCTCATTCGTCCTTGTAGCTGTACTTGTAGCCGTGGACCGGGTAGTCCTTGCGCAGGGGATGCCCGTTCCAGTCGAGCGGCATCAGGATCCGGCTGAGATTCGGGTGGTTCCGAAACTCCACGCCGAACATGTCGAAGACCTCGCGCTCGTACCAATCCGCCGAACGCCACACTCCGATCACGGATTCGAGCGGCTGGTTTTCCCCCACCCGGCACTTCAGCCGGAGGCGGCGGTGCCCGCGGATGGCGTGCAGGTGGTAAACGATCTCGAAGCGGGGGTTCGCCGGATGCCAATCCACGCCGGTGATGGCGCTCAGCCGGTTGTAGCCCAGCCGGTCCTTGGCGTAGCGGCAGACCTCTAGAATACGGGACGGTTCGATCTCGAGCGTGGTTTCGCCCAGTCGCTCGTGCCCGCCGGCCACCGCTCCGGGCAGATCGCGGTCGATGGCGGCGGCCGTCTCATGTTGCTGCAATGTATCGGGAAGCATAATGCTTTCTTGGCTACTTGCGGCGCCGGGGTGATTCCGCGCTCCAGTCCAGCGCCCCCTTCTTCCAGATGAAGTAGAACCCGCTGAGAATCAAAACCACGAACAGCAGCATGTCGAAGAAGGCGAACAGCTTCAGTTCCCGGTAAACCACCGCCCACGGGTACAGGAAGATGGCTTCGATGTCGAACAGAATAAAGATCATCGCCACCAGGTAGAACTTCACGCTGAAGCGCTCCCGCGCGTCGCCCACCGGAATCATGCCCGACTCGTAAGGCATGTCCTTTTGCGGGCTGCGGGCGCGCTTGCCGAGCAGGAAGGACAGCGATACCAGCGTGGTAGCGAGCACCGCCGCGATCACGAACTGCAGCAGAATCGGGAAGTAGAGTTCGGTGTAGTTGGTCGGCATGGCCGGGAATTTCGGCGGAGGTAAGAACAGCCCGCGCGCCGCTATAACGAATATAATGATCGCAGGAACGGAGTGTCAATCGACACCGATGAACTCGCAAACGCAAACCGTCGAAATTGTTGTGAACGGTCAAAAGCGAACGGTGCCGGACGGGGCCACCGTGGAGGCGGTGCTGCTGCTCCTCGAGGTCCCGCTGGAGCGCGTGGCGGTGGAACTCGACCGCCGGATCGTGCGTCGTCCGGAATGGGCTTCCACGCCCGTGCAGGGCGGGGCGCAACTGGAAATCGTTCAATTTGTCGGCGGTGGCTGAGGGCGGGGCGGAAGGCCTATTGACACCCCCGGTCGATCGGTTACAATTGCCTACGTCCCCACAAGGGCAGGCAGGCATCACCGAACGGAACCGGCGATACATGTTCAAAACAAAAAAAGCGCGTCCTGAGGTCTCGGCGGTCGAAAAAAGCTTCTCTTCAAGCGAGGTGGCCGACCTGGCTGGCGTGAGCCTCCGGCAACTGCAGTGGTGGGACGAGCGCAAGGTGGTTTCGCCGCGGCACGAAGGCCACCGCCGCGTGTACGCCCCGGCCGAGGTAGTGGAAATCACCGTGATCGCGGAACTCCGGCGCAAGGGATTCTCCCTGCAGAAGATCCGCCGTGTCCTGCGATTCCTGCAGCGGGAAATGGGCCGCCGCCTGGCCGAAGTCCTGGATGGCTCGGGCGACCTGCACCTGGTCACCGACGGCAAATCCATTTACCTCGAAGATCACCGCGACCGCATCATCGACCTGCTGAAGAACGCGCGCCAGCCGATGTTTCTGGTCTGCGTCAGCGATCAGGTACGCCGCCTGGGGGAGAATGATCGCAAGCCCGCCCGATCGGAAGGCGCGATCGCGGCGCGGCGGGCTCGCGTCGGGTAAGCGGGACTACGCCGCCTCCCGCATCATCGCCTTCACCACATCTTCCACTTCCCTCGCGGTCTCTTCCATCCCGCCGCCGAACATCTTCATCATTTCGGACGGCAGAATCGTGGCCAGCCGCATTCCCTCCCCCGTCTCGTAAACGGAGATCCGGCACGGCAGCGCGGTGGAGACGGCTGGATTCGCTTCCAGCACCTTCTTGGCCTGCTGCGGATTGCAGACCTCGTAGATACGAACCGCCCGGTCAAACTCCACGCCCTTCTTCCGCATCGTTTCCTGCAGGTCGTGCACCGTCAGGACGCCGAACTTGTGCCGCGCCGCGGCGTCCACCAGCCCCTGGCCGATTTCTTCCAGCGACTTGCTGCTGTTGACTTCAAATAGCATTGCTCAACCTCCCCGGTTGGCGCGATACGCATCGTAGGCGGCGCGCAGGCGGTCTCGCGCTTCGGAATCCAGCGGGCCGGGCAGTTCCACCGGCTCGTGCTTGCGGCACAACTCGATGCTGCGGCGCAGGCTGGCGACGAACTCCACGCATGGTTTGCAGTCCGAGACGTGGGCTTCAATCGCCTCCAGCGTTTCCGGCGACATTTCACGGTCCAGGTACATCGACAAGGTTTCGAAGATCTCTTTACACTCCGGCATGGCGGCCCGCCTCTTTTGCTTCCCGCAGGAACTCGTCCAGTTTGTGCCGTATCGCCAGCCGGGCGCGGTGCAGCCGCGTCTTCACGACATCGCTGCTCACCTCCAGCACCTCGGCGGCCTCTTCCGTGGATAGCCCTTCCATGTCGCGCAGGATAATGGCGGACTTATAGATGTCGGGCAGTTCGCTGATGGCCCGGTGGAGCGCGTCCCGCAATTCATGCCGCAGCACCTGCTCGTCGGGTAAGGCAGTCCAGTCGGCGATTTGCAGCGAGTGATCGCCATCGCCCGCGCGCGGGTAAAACTCCTCGATCGAGAGCTCCCGCTCCGGCGCGAACACGCTCTTGCGCCGCTTCATCAGGCAGGCGTTCCGCGCGATGCGGAATACCCAGCTTTTCACGCTCTCCGGGTCGCGGAGTTCGTGGAAGTGCTCGAAAATCTTCAGCAGCGCGTCCTGCGTCACTTCTTCGGCGTCCTCCCGCTGCCCGCACATCACGTAGGTGTAATGGAAGATGCGCTTGCGGAAATGGTCCACAAATTCGTCAAACGCTTCCGGTTTCCCGCTCATCAACTGGCGGGCAAGCTCCACTTCCGGCTTCTGAGGCATCGTCAATTCCTTCGAAAGAGCCGCGCCTTCATTCTCTCAGAGCCGGATGACGGATTGTGATGCAGCCGACAGCCGGAGGTGACAACCTCTGACGCCTGTTACCAAATACGACAGAATGTATCTGCTTTGGCGGACCCCATGAAGAACGTGAACACCCTGTTTGTGCTGGCGGCCCTGGCTTCGGCGGGTTCCCACGCGCAAGAACCGCTGACCCTTCCCGAGGCCGTGAGAATCGCCCTGGAGAAGCATCCGGCGCTGGCTGCCTCGGAGGCGCGGATCCGCGCCGCCGGCGCTCGCGTGGACCAGGCCCGGGCCGGATACTTGCCTAAAGTCAACTATTCGGAAAGCGTCCAGCGCGGCAATAACCCCGTGTTCGTGTTCGGCAGCCTGCTGAACCAGCGGCAGTTCACGCTCGACAATTTTCGCATCGACCGGCTGAACAACCCCGGCTTCATCAGTAACTTCCAATCCCTGGTGACGGTGGATCAGACGCTGTGGGACGCCGGCCAGACGCGCACCCAGGCGGCCGCCGCTGGCCTCACCCGGGAAATGACCCGCGAGGAGCGCCGCGGAACGGAGATGCAGGTGACTATGAACGTCGTTCGCGCCTATCATGGAGCGTCGCTTGCCGCCGAAACGCTGGCCGCGGCGGTGCAGGCTGTCGGCTCCGCACAGGCCGACCTGGACCGCGCGCAGGCCGTTCGCGACGCTGGATTGTCCACGGACGCCGACGTGCTCTCCATCCGGGTGCACCTGGCCGCCATGCGGGAGCAGGAGATCCGGCAGCGTGCGAATCTCGAAGTCGCGCGAGCGGCCTTGAACGAGGCCTTGGGGCTGCCGCTGGACACGCCGCACGCGCTGGCGACCCCGTTGACGCCGTACGCGGCGATTCCGGAGTTGCCCGCATCGGAGGATCGTGCGGCGCGGGAACGGCCGGAGGCCAGAATCTCCGCCCTTTCCACGCGCGTGGCGGAAACGCAACTAGCGGCCAGCAAGAGCAGCTACTGGCCCAAAATCGGCGTGCGCGGGGCCTTCGAGTCCGACCGCGGCACCTTCGCCACCCGCGCGGGGGCGAATTGGATGTTCGCCGCGAAGTTGGAGTGGAACCTGTTCAACGGCTTTGCCGACCGGGCCCGCATTCAGGAATCCAGCGAATTGCTGACCGGATCGAGGGCGCTCGAGCGCCGCACCGACGCCGCCGTGAGGCTGGAGGTCCGGCGGGCGCACGCCGACCTCCGCGCCGCCCTGGAGCGCGTACAGGTGGCTTCGGCCGCCGTCGCCATGGCCGAGGAGAGCTTGCGCATCATCAAGAATCGCTTCGAAAGCGGCCTGACGACCACAACGGAACTGCTGCGCAATGAAACCGCGCTGCTGGAGTCGCGGACCCGGCGTCTGGCGGCGATTCATGACTCCCGCGTGGCCGCCGCGTCACTGGAACTCGCTGCCGGCACTTTGAGCCGGAGTTCGGAGATTCTGCAATGAGAAAGGCATCCAGGATGAACGAGCTTCTGGCGGGGATCGCGACGGCGGGAGTGCTGCTGACGGCGGGTTGCGGCGGCCACGACAAGGAAGCCCCACCCGCCGAAGCCAAGGCGCCGGTCACCGTCGCGACGGCGGCGGTGGAAAAGGCGCATTGGCCCACGTTATATGAAGCGATGGGCACGGTGCGGGCGCGGACCGCCTCCACCCTGTCCAGCCGGACCATGGGTTACGTCCGCGAAATCCGGCCGCAAGTGGGTCAGACCGTGCAGGCGGGCCAGGTTCTGGTGGTGCTCGATTCGCGCGACCTGGCGGTTCAGGTGGACCAGGCGAAAGCCGCGCTGACCGAGGCCCGCGGAGCGGCGCCCGAGGCAGCCAACGCGCTGGCCTCCGCCGAGGCCCAACTGGAGCTCGCCACGGCCACTCACAACCGAATGAAGTCCCTGTACGAAAAGAAGTCGATCTCCGACCAGGAATGGGATGAGGCGCAAGCCAAACTGCGCGTGGCGCGGGCCGCCCGCGACATGGCCCAGGCGCGCAAGGCGCAAGTGGAATCGCGCATTCGCCAGGCGGAGGAAGCCGTGCGCGGCGCCGAGGTGGGGCAGAGCTTCGCGTCCATTACCGCGCCGTTCGCCGGCATCGTGACGGAGCGCAAGGTGGAGCCGGGCGTGCTCGCCTCTCCGGGCACCCCCCTGCTGACCATCGAGCAATCGGGCGCCTGCCGGTTGGAAGCCGCCGTCGAGGAATCGCGGATCCGCTACGTCAAGCCGGGACAGACGGTGAGCGTGGCCCTGGAGGCGCTGGATTCCGAGGTCAACGGACGGGTGACGGAAATTGTGCCCTCGGTGGACGCGGCCACCCGTACTTTCCTGGTTAAGATCGACCTGCCGCCGCAGGCCAATCTGCGCAGCGGGCTGTTTGGACGCGCCCGGTTTGGCGGCGCGCCGCGGGACGCGCTGGTGGTCCCTTCGGGCGCGGTGGTCCGCGCCGGCCAGGTGGAGTCCGTAATGACGGTGGAGAACGGCGTCGCGCGGCGCCGCCTGGTGACCACGGGATCGCGCCAGGGCGATCGCGTCGAGATCCTCACCGGACTCGCCGAGGGCGAGCGCGTCATTCATCCCGTTCCACGCGAGGTGTCCGACGGTACGCCGGTTGCCGGAGGAGGCCGCATATGAAGCCGCTGGGTTTCGCCGGCAGGCTGGCGCAGTGGTGGATTCACTCCAAGCTGACGCCGCTGTTCATCGTCTCCAGCGTCATGCTGGGCCTTTTCGCCGTCCTGCAGTTGCCGCGCGAGGAAGAGCCGCAGATCATCGTCCCGATGATCGACGTCTTCGCGGCGATGCCCGGAGCATCGGCGCGCGAGGTGGAGGAACGCGTTACCCGGCCCATGGAAAAGCTGCTGTGGGAGATCCCCGGCGTGGAGTACATCTACTCCACCTCCAGTCCCGGCATGTCGCTGGCCATCGTGCGCTTCCGCGTAGGCGAGGACGAGGAGAAGAGCATCGTCAAGCTGAACCAGAAGCTGATGGCGAACTTCGATCTGATTCCGGAGGGCGCCTCGCGCCCGCTGATCAAGCCGCGCTCCATCGACGACGTTCCCATCCTGGCCTTGACCTTGAGCAGCGCCCGCTACAACGGGTTCGAGCTGCGACGCGTGGCCGCGCAGTTGCATGACGTGGTGAAGCAGACGCCGGACGTTTCCGCGGTGGAAATCATCGGAGGACAGCGCCGCGAAATCCGCGTGACGCTGGATGAGGCGCGGCTGGCCGCCTATGGCCTGTCGCCGCTCGATGTCGCCAACGCGCTCAGCCGCGCCAACCGGCGGACCCCTTCCGGCAGGTACGCCGCCGGAGGCCGGGAATTCCTGCTCGAAACCGGCGAGTTCCTCACCCGGCCCGAAGACGCGGGATCGATTGTCGCCGGCGTTTCCAACGGCCGCCCCGTGTACGTGCGGGATGTCGCCACCGTGGCCGACACGGGCGAGGAACCGCGCGCCTATGTGGAATCGGGCGAAAAAGGACGCTTCTCCCCGGCCGTCACCATCGCCGTTTCCAAGCGCAAGGGGACCAACGCGATCGCCGTCGCCGAGGATGTCCTTCGCCGCGTCGAGGGGGCTCGCGCCGCGGTGGTGCCCGCCGGCGTGACGCTCAGCACGACGCGTCACTACGGCGAAACCGCCGCCGAGAAATCGAATGAACTGCTGCTGCACATGGCGGTGGCGGTGATCTCCGTAAGCATTCTGATCCTGCTGACACTGGGCTTCCGCGAATCCCTGATCGTGTTCACGGCCATCCCGGTCACGCTGGCGCTGACCCTCACCGTCTTCTACCTCTACGGGTACACGTTGAACCGGATCACGCTGTTCGCGTTGATCTTCTCCATCGGCATCCTGGTGGACGACGCCATTGTCGTGGTGGAAAACATCGTCCGCCACTGGCGGATGCCGGTGAATCGCGGCCGGACGCTGACCGAAGTCGCGGTGGAAGCAGTGGATGAGGTCGGCAACCCCACCATCCTCGCTACGCTGACCGTGATCGCGGCCATCCTGCCCATGGCTTTCGTTGGCGGCCTGATGGGCCCCTACATGCGCCCCATCCCCGTCGGCGCCAGCGCCGCCATGGTCTTCAGCCTGATCGTGGCGTTCGTGGTGACGCCGTGGGCCGCGGTCCGGCTGCTGAAGAAAACCGGATTGCACGGCCACGAAACGGAGGACTTCGTCACCCGCCAGTACCGCCGCGTGATGCGCGTCATCCTGGACCGGACCTCCGTTCGCTGGGGCTTCTTGGCCATGGTGACGGTGCTGCTGCTCGGATCCATGGCGCTGGTGTACATCCAGTTCGTTCAGGTGAAGATGCTGCCGTTCGACAACAAGAGCGAGTTCCAGGTGATCATCGACATGCCCGAAGGGACGCCGCTCGAGGACACGGCCCGCGCCGCGCGGCTGCTGGCTCTGAAGACCATGGAGCAGCCGGAGGTGGTCAACGTCCAGACCTACGCCGGCGCCGCATCACCCTACAACTTCAACGGGCTGGTGCGCCACTATTACCTGCGCGCCGGATCGAATGTCGCCGACATCCAGGTGAATCTCGTCGACAAGGGAGAGCGCGATGCGCAAAGCCACGCGATCGCCAAGCGGGTCCGGGAAAGCCTGCAACCGCTGGCGCGGCAACTGGGAGCGAACATCAAGATCGCCGAGGTGCCGCCCGGTCCGCCGGTGCTGCAAACCCTGGTGGCTGAGGTCTATGGACCGGAGGAAGAAGGACGGGTCGAGGGCGCCCGGCAGATTCGCCAGCGAATGCTTGAAACCAGCGGCGTGGTGGACGTCGACTGGTATGTCGAGGACGACCAGCCCAAGCAGCGGCTGATCGTGGACCGCGAAAAGGCGGCGCTGAACGGAATCTCGCAGGAGGAAATCGAACGCACCGTCGCCATCGCATCGGCGGGCGCTCCGGCGGGGCTGCTGCACACCCCCACGGCGAAGGAGGACGTGCCCATCGTGCTGCGCCTCGATCGCGCTTCCCGCTCCGACCTCAACCGCATCCGCGCTCTGCGGGTGCGCGGCGTGCCGCTCAGCGAACTGACGCACGTCGAAAACGTGCTCGAAGACAAGAGTATTTATCACAAGAACCTGATGCCGGTGACCTACGTCACGGCCGATGTCGCCGGCGCGATGGAGAGTCCCGTCTACGCGATTCTGGCCCTGGGTCCCAAGATCGCGCAGATCCGGATTCCGGAAGGTTACGAAGTCGAGCAGTTCACCGCCAGCCAGCCCGAAAGCGAATCGCGCTACGCCATGAAGTGGGACGGGGAATGGCACATCACTTATGAGGTCTTCCGCGACCTCGGCATCGCGTTTGCCGCCGTACTGATCCTGATTTACGTGCTGGTGGTGGGGTGGTTCCAGAGCTTCCTGACGCCGCTGATCATTATGGCCGCCATCCCGTTCTCCCTGGTCGGCATTCTGCCAGCGCACGGCCTGTTGAACGCGTTCTTCACCGCGACCTCCATGATCGGCTTCATCGCGGGAGCGGGCATCGTAGTGAGGAATTCCATCATCCTGGTGGACTTCATCGAGCTGCGGCTGCGGGAAGGTTCGCCCCTGGACCACGCCGTCATCGACGCGGGCGCGGTGCGCTTCCGGCCCATGATGCTGACCGCCGCCGCGGTGGTGGTGGGCTCCAGCGTGATCCTCTTCGATCCCATTTTTCAAGGTCTCGCCATCGCATTAATGGCGGGTGAAATCGCATCTCTGGCGTTGTCGCGCATGACGGTGCCGATCGTTTACTACATCGTGAACAAGAGGAAAGGCAAGGCAAGCAATGGAACTGAATCGATGGTTGAGGCTGATAGCGGGAGCGTTCGTGCTGGCTAGCGTCGCGCTGGGCTACTGGGTGCATCCCGCCTTCTACGGTTTTACCGCGTTCGTCGGATTGAACCTGCTGCAATCCGCGTTCACAGACTGGTGTCCGATGATGACGTTCCTGCGGAAGCTCGGCGTTCGGGAAGCGTAAGCAGCCCTGCGGCGATCCGGCCCGCGATGCGCGCCGTCGCGAAACTGACGCCCGATGGCTGCGAGGGAAGTCCGGAGAGCGGAATTGCAGTTCCGGGCGCCAGCAGGATGCCGTCCTCGAGGTCCTCGCCTTCCCGGACACCGATCACAGGCGGAATGCTGCCGGGCAGGTAGTCGTAGGGCGCGACGATGATCATCCGGCCGGCGTCCTTCACGGCGATCTCCAGCAGTTCGCGATGCGCGGGGTTGCTCGTTCCCAACGCCAGGCAGGCAAGGTCCATGCCGCTGCGGGCCGCCCACCCGATTGCCCGGGCCAGCGTCTCGGCTTGCGTGCGCAGCTCCCGCGAGAAGACCTTCACCGCATATAGTTCCGCTTGGGGCGCGTAGTGCCGGATGGTAGCGGCAACCCAGGTCCCATGGCCGAGCAGGTCATTCCAGTTCTCATCGACGAACGAGATGCCGCCGGCGAGCGGACCGGTTTCGGGGATGGCTCTGATTCCGCTGTCAATCACGGCGACCTTCATCGCGAGCCTTCAAAGAACCTTGCCACCGCCGCCGGCTCCTCGCTCAGCCGCCCCTCCCGCAACAACAACACGCGATCCGCCGCTCGCGCGACCTCCAGCCGGTGCGTGATGATCAGTGCCGTACGACCCTTCAGCGCATCCACAACGTGCCGTTCGCCGGCAGGGTCGAGCGCCGCACTGGGCTCATCGAGCACCAGCACCGCAGGATCGCGGAGCAGCGCCCGAGCCAGCGCCAAGCGCTGTCGCTCCCCCGCCGACAGCGCGAGCCCTTCTTCGCCGGCCACGGTCTCGTACGCACGCGGCCAGGACTCAATCAGGCGGCTGATTCCCGCCCGCGCGCATGCATTCCGCATGTCTTCCCCGGTCGCGCCCGGCGATCCGTAGCGGAGATTTTCGGCGATCGAGGCATGGAAGAAGAACGGCTCCTGCTCCACCAGCACCACGGCGCGGCGCAAGTCGCCGAGGTCCAGCTCCCGCAGGTCCAAGCCGTCCAGCGTGACGCGGCCCCTGTCCGGGTCGAGCAGCCGCACCGCGAGATCGGCGATCGTTGACTTCCCTGCCCCGCTGTCGCCCACAATGGCCAGCTTCTCCCCAGGCTGCAGTTCAAAGCTCGCCGATTCGAGCAGCGGCTGGCGATCGAACGCGAACGAAACGCCTTCAAACCCCAGACACCCGCGAGGCGAAGCCAGCCGCGCGGACCCGCCGGTCACCTCCGGCTTCTCGTCCAGCAGCTCCTGCACCCGCCGCAGTGAAACCTGCACCGCCGCCAGTCCGGAGAACAGCCCCATCAACGCCTGGATCGGCGCGAGCAGGCGTCCCTGGTAAGCGAGAAACGCCACCAGCGTTCCCAGTGTCATCTCGCCCGCGATCACCCGGGTGCCGCCCCAGAGAAACACGGCAGCCGTTCCCCCAGCCAGGATCAGCCCCGGGGCGCCGCCGCGCAGGTACGAGGTCCGCTGCATATCCAGTAAGGAACGGACGAAAGCGTCGTTGCGCCCCGCGAATCGCCCGCGTTCCTGTTCCTCCGCATTCGAAGTGACCACCAGCTTCACGCCGCGCAGCGTCTCGATCAGAAAGCTGCCGATCGCGGTGCTCGCTTCCCTCATCCGCGAGATCCGGCTGTCGAGAGCGTCGCGATAGCGCCGGAGCGCCCAGATCGCGAAGGGCACCGGCGCGGCCGCGGCAACGGCAAGCCGCCAGTCGAGCACGACCAGCATCACCGCCGCCCCCGCAAGAAACAACACGTTGCCGACCCACGCGAGCGCGGTGTCCGACGCCGTGCGCTGGATCTCGGCGATATCTGTATTCACCCGGCTCAGAATGTCCCCCAGCCTGGTCCGCGCGTAGAATCGGGGCGAAAGCGTTTGCAGGTGTTTGTACACCGCCAGCCGCATCTCGAAGAGCACGGCGGCCGATACGCGCGTATAGAGCATCCCGCTGACGGTGTTAATCACGAACGAACCGAGCGTGACCAGGACGAACAACAGCACCACCATCTGCAGCGCCGCCCAATCGCGCTGCAGCAAAGCATCGTCCACCAGCCGCTTGGAAAGATAGGGGACCGCGAGCGACAGCGCCGTTCCGCACAAGCTCAGCGCGAGCACCGCCGCCAGCCGCGCCCGGTGCGGCGCCAGGTACGCGAGCGCGCGGCGGAGTTCCGGCGTCACGGCGTCACGCCTTGGGCAGCAGGAACAGATCGCTGGTCATGTCGCCGTCCAGCGTGATGGTGCGCAAATGCCGGTAATCGGACGCGTCGTGCAGGTCGATGGTCCCGCCCGCGACATAGATGTACAGCACCTTCCCGCTGGAACTCACCTTCACGCCCATCCGCGGGCGTCCGGCGAATTCCTTGCGCTCATGCAGGCGCTTGTTCACTAGGTCGAACTTCCAGAACTCGTAGCGCCCCACCTGCTGCTTAAGGCCGTAGCCCCACTTGCGATCCGGGGCCATGGTGAAACTGATAAATTCCGCCGGACCCAGCGCATAGAAGTCGACGCTCTTCTTCTGCAGATTCACGCGCGCGATGCCCATGATGGAGCGGTTCTGCACGGCGTCCTGCACCTGGAAGATGCCGGTCATGAAGCCCGGCTCCTCATAGGTCTCGTCCATCTGGTTGAAGTTGATCCGGCCGAAACCGTCCTCGATGGGCCGGGACAGCTCCCACTTGTCCGCTTCCTTCCAGTCCGACGTGTTGAGAACCACGATGTCGTCGCCGAACAGGAACAGATTCTTGCCGTCGGGCGAGAACTTGAAGAACGCCCCTTCGCGTTCCTGGCCGCCGGGCCAGGGGATGGTGCGCATCACCTTCTTGGCTTTCAGATCGTATTGAACGATTGTGTTCGCGCCGATCTCCCAGCGGTCGATGTGCTTGGTGTAAGGGCGCGTCAGGATCACCGCATAATTGTCCTGCGGATCAACCGCCATGCCTCGCAAGCGGACCTTCTTGGTGGCGCTCTCTGAAAGGCGGAACGTTTCGGTCACACGGCGTCCGGCGATGTCGACAACCTCGCAATCCTCCATGTTGTCGGCCATCACGTAGAAACGCTTCTTGTCCTGCGACAGGAAGGTGCCCCGCGGGGTTCCCTTCTGCATCGGGATCTCACCCGCGATATTCCCGGTCGCCTCTTCGATGATGAAGAATCGCCGCGGGAAAGCGCCGATGTACATCAGGCCGTCACCGGGACTGGGCGCGGACTGCGCGCTCGCGAGCCCCGGCATCGCCAGCGCGGATAGTGACAAAAACTCGCGACGGTTCATCACGGGAACACCAGGTCGATTTTGCGCCAGTCTTTCTGCGCGTTGGCGCACTTTGCGGTCCAGTTCGGCGCGTGATTCAACTGATCGGGAACCTGTGCCGGCCAGAAACACCCGGAATGGCAGTCGAACAGGTCGCGCTCCACGGGCTGGCAGAGTCCGGCCGTGCCGCCGCTCGAATCCGCTTCCCATCCCGGCGAGAACACGAAGGAGCAGCCGAGTGGAATGTGCGGTCCTTGCGGTCCGCCGCCGGGACGCTGCAGCGCCACCACATCCGGATCGAGCGCGCGCTCCATCCTCGCCGCCTTGCGATTAACTGACGTGAGATGCTTCATGTTGCTCCTCCCCATCGAACTGCTTCAGATAAGCGGGATTCTTCACCGCTAGCTCGCCGTAAATCTCCAGACACGTGTGCGTCCAGCCCCGAATCCATTCACAGTAATGAAGCACCGGGTGGTTTGTGGTGCCGAAGCGCGTATGCGCCTCGTGATAGCAGCCCCCGGCGCACACCGGGCGCGCCCAGCACCGGTTGCAGTCGGTCTTATCGTCCACGTGATGCTTCTCCAGAAACCCGATCTGCACCAGGCGGTCGACCCCGCTCTTCACCGTGCCGAACTTGTGATCGTCGCTCCCGGCAAAGCGATGACACAGCGAAACGTCGCCATCCGTCGAGACACCCATCAGGCCCAGCCCAGCCCCGCACGGATGTGACTTGCTCATTCCCTTGTGCAGTTCCTCGATGGTGTCGCGCACGTTGGAAAATCCATGATGCCGGTTCTCCAGCGCGTAATCGCGATACTCGAACGCCAGGGCGCGGAACTGCTCCAGCATCCGGTCGAATCCGTCCTCGCCGATGGCGTACCCGCGTCCGGGCGCGGTGGTCACCGGCGCGAACCCCACTTCCCAGAATCCGATCTCATCGCGCAGGTGGCGGAAAATCTTGCGGATGTCCAGCGTTTGCGAGGTCAGCGTCACACGCGCGCCGATGGGCCGCGACGTATGCCGCTTCAACAGTTCCCTTACTTTCGGGGCCACCACTTCATAGCTGCCCTTCCCGTTGTGGAAAACGCGGAACTGATCCTGCATCTCCTTCGGCCCGTCGATCGACACGGTCACGCCCACGCGGTTCTCCGCCAGAAACTCAATGATTTCCGGCTTCAGCAGCGTGGCATTCGTGGTCAGGCTGAAGTCGATTTCCTTGTTCTCCTCCGCCGCCCGCTGCCGCGCATAAGCGATCGTTGACCGCAGCACGGGGAAGTTCATCAGCGTTTCCCCACCGAAGAACGTAAGGTGAGCGGACCGGCCGCTCTCTTTCATCAGAAACTCGACACTTTCCCGCGCTGTTTCCTCGTTCATGAACTTCGATTTCGCGCCGAACTGCGTGTCTACAATCTTGTCCTCACCGTACTCGTAGCAGTACGTACAGGCCAGGTTGCACTGGTTCGTCAGGTTGAGAACCATCGTCGACAGCGGAAAATTCGGAGGCGGAAGCTGTTTCGCCGCTTTCGGGAACGGAACACCGCTCTCACCGATGGCCCGGACTTCGCGCAACTCCACGAGCGCGTCATGGATCTCGGACGGCCGGAATCGCCCGGCCAGTTGCTCCAAAATCGAATCCGCGCTGCGGGGACCGTCCTTCAGCAGGTTCAGCACCGCGCAGCTCGGTTCATCCAGTTGGAACACCGCCGCGCTCGGGACCAGATACACGAACTCCGCACCGCCCGCATGGAACCGGTGATGCTCCCGCGATTCGAGCGAAGTCACTTCGACACCTCGGGTTGATCCCACTTCATATACAGCGGCACCGTCACCAGCAGGTGAGCCCGGGCGCGCAGCGGCCGCTCGCCGTTGTCCATCGTCGCCACCACCCAGACATCGCCGAAATTGTTGGCGCTATTGCGGCGCTTGGGGTTCGGGCCGTCCACCGCCGGGGTGAACAGGCCCCCGGCGTCGATTGTTCCCACGAACTCCCGATCATCGTCCCCGAAGGTAGCCGTGAACTCCTCGATGCTCCACTTTACTTCCATGACCCCAAGGTCCAGGTCGTCCTTGGTGTCGGGCTTGCCATCCGGCCCGTTGTGATAGCCGAACGCCTCGAATTGCTGGAGCTGCTTGGGAAACGCAACGCCTCCCACGCGAGCCATGCCTGCCTGCGGCCGCACCTTCAGCCCGTGGATCTTGTCGAACACCACCACCGCGCTCTCCCGCACCGTGCCCGCCACCGACAAATCCCGGCGACCCACTACAGCGTTAGCCGCCACGGCGACTTCCGCTTGAAACGAATCCGGCCTGGCATCCACCACGCGTGACACCGTAACTCCGGGACCGAAGTCCACCTCGCGCGGCGAGAGCCCCTTGGGGAAGTTCGCTCCGTAAACCGGAACCATCAGCTTGTCCGCGCCTGCCCGCAACGCTTCCCGGCCCACGCCGGTGATCAGGACATCGCCACCCGCCCGAACCAGCTTCACGTCCAGACCGCGTTCGTCATAAGCTCCGGAAAACCAGCGGCCGCTCATCTCGCGGCGATTCCGCTCCACCAGCAGGACCTCGCGCAACTCATCCGCCCCGCCCGCGCTCGACCGTCCGCGCCACTGAAATCCCGCATACAGGATCGACTTGCCCGTGCGCGACACCGTCTGGCCGCTGCGCGCGAACGTATACCGGATCTCGGTCAGAAACTCATCACCCGCCGCTACCGAATCGTTCCGGCGCACCGTCATCTCGCCAAAGAACGGGCCTTTGCCGGCCTCATTGCCGGATAGAATCCACTTCCCTTCCAGACGCGCCGAAGGCTGCGCCGCCGTCCACGCGGCCCACTCCGCCGTCTTCATCGGGAACGCCCCGCTCAGGTGCGCGAGCGCCTTTTCCATCGGATGACGGTTGTCCGGGGGACGCCCGTCTGGACCCGGCTGCGTCTGCGGCGGACCCATGCGGCGGAACGCCTGGAAATCCGTGAGCGGATAGTAGCCTCGGTGCATCGCCATCAGCAGCTCCCATTCCTGCTTGGTCCGGCGCTGCAGCAGTACCCGGCCGAAGGAGTGGCAGCGATTGCAGGTCCGCTCCGTATCCGCATCGGCGGCGTATTTGTACTCGATCATCCGCCGCTCCGATTCGAACATCCCGGGCCGCGCTTCCTCCGGCGCGAGTCCCAACCGGTTCGACAGGTACTTCACGATCGCGCGCGCATCTTCCGGCTTCAACTCCACCGCGTTCAACGCCACCATCCGTTTGATGGTCTGCTGCCAGCCCTCGGGCGTGGTCCGCCGGTACGAGATGCGCGACATGCGGCCCTTGTCATCCGAGCGATGGCAGGCGCCGCATTGCTGCTTCACCAGATCGTTGTCTATGGGAACGCCATCGTCAGCCTGCGGGTCGCGGCCGTCCTGCTTTTCCTTGGCTTGCTTGGCGGCGACGTCCTGCGCGGCCGCATCCGGCGCGGGCGCCTGAGCGGCGGCCCCTATCGCGCACAGCAACATCACAAATAATCCGGAAAAACGCAAGGCCCGCCTCCGATCTCCTGATTGTACAGACTTTAGGGGGCGCGGAGAAACACGCTCACGGTCCGGAAATCGCCCGTTGCGGCATCCAGGCTGACGATCACCGTCCGTGCCGTATGATACGGATCCCCTACCTTGGGCCGGTTCGGATTGTAGTGAATACCGAACAGCGCCAGCCGTCGTTCGCCCGCCATCACCGATTGCAGCCGCGAAAGAGGCACCTCGCGTTCCCACAGAATACGGCCGTCCAGGTCCACCCGCGCCAGTTGCAGCAGCCCGTCATCATCAATGCGGCTCATCGTCTGTACCAGCACGCTGTCGGGATTTGTCAGCTTCACGGCCTGCTTCCGCGCGGGATCGAGCAGAATGGAGCCCCACAAAAACGACTTCTGTCCGTTCAACGGCCGTCCGTCCCGGTTCAGCGACCCCGGCAGGTAGCCGGTGATGTTGCTTCGTTCGAACGCTCCGGCATCCGGCGGCAGCTCGCCACCGATCAATTCGGACCTCCAGAACCGGTTGTTGCCGCCGGCATCGTCCAGACCCTTGCTGGTCCTCGTGCCGATCCAGCGATTCCCGAAGATCGCCCCGGCCGCGCGGTACGCGCCGATATAAGAAGGCGAGAACTGAGCCGGAACCCGGTCCTCCTGGCTGGCCTCAAGCAGCTTCGTCACGGGCTCCACCCGCCCCAGCGGCGACCGCAGCCGATAGTAGCTGCCATCCGCCGCTGTGATCACCAGACCGTGATTCATGCGGAAGGACCCCTCGTTCAGAGTCAGCTTCCCTTTGAGTTCGGGGTTGTTCGCCTCGATCTGCCCCTGAGTGGCTACCGTCTCTCCGTTCGCCGCGTGAACCGCCGTAAGCTCATCCAGCAGCAGCCAGACCACATCGCCGTGCGCGCCGATAATCTGCTTGTCCACCGCGGCGCCCCCCCGTTCGCTGCGAACGCGCTTCAGCCAAAGCTGCTGGGCGGTCAGCATGTCATACGCCGCCAAATCCAGATGCAGAACCCCGGAGCGGCGCCTTCCGCCTGGAATCGTGCTGGTCAGCACCAGCACCTGCTCCTGTCCATCTCGCATCAGATGCAGCGGCGGACCCATGTTCTGGATCGTCGCTGGCCAAAGGGAGCGCCCTGTCGCGGCGAAGAACCCGATGGCGCCCAGGACGCAAACAAGCAAAGCGATCCCCGTCCACGCCAACACCGTATTCTTTCCGCCGCGCTTCCGCTTCTTGTCCGCCTGGGGCGGCCAGTTGCGGAAATCAGTTGTGCTCATGAGTCAGGACCTCGTTGGCAATCAGCAGCGACAACACGCCCAGGAAATTCGGCAAATCTACGGGCTGCGAGCCGTGGTTATACGCACTCCACAGATCCGGAACCTGGCGAAAACCGGGCGCAATCTCCACCAGCTTCACCAGGTCCACTCCTTGCACGAACTGTAGTCCGGGGGGCAGCCCGGGTGCGCTCAGCGCCTCGCGCGGCACAATCTCGTTGCCCTCAATACCCGCCCGCACCTCACGTCGGACGGACCGCGACACCTGGAGCCGAAGCTCCGGCGCGGACCGCAGCCAGTCCCAGGCATCCGCCAGGTCGGCTTGCCGGTAGAACGGCTCTCCTGTTTCTTCCGAGCGGCTGGAATAGAAGTCCTCCTCCGAGCCGCCTTCGCGAAAGAACGACGCCGTGCGGCGCTGCAGGTTCGCGTACAGTTGCTTCTCCCGCTCGTCGTAATACGCAAACGCCAGCGCCCGCCGCTCCTCCGCCTGGAGCGCGGTGTGGACCGCCACCGCTGCCAGCCACGCCGACCCGAATGCCTTGCGGACTCCGAACGACGAGAGCGGATCGAGGAACGATCCGGCATCGCCCGCCAGCAGCCAGTGCTCTCCGGCGAACTGCCGCGAGGTGTAGGAGGACGCATCCCACCCCCATGGCTCGCCCGCGAACTCCGCATGCTCCAGACTGCGCAAAAACCCGGAAGTTTTGCGCAGCTCCGCCAGATAAAGTTCCCGCAACCCGGATCCGCGGTGCAGTGAGGTGGCCTGATAATCGACCATGAAGGTGACCTGCCGCTCGCCTTCGCTCACCGGCACCGACCACGCCCAGCCGTCACGATAACCTTCGATCACCGTTTGGGCAGCCGGGAAACCGGAAGGGCCCCGCCACAACCCGCAGATGCCCGCCGTCTTCCGTGCTTCCGCGATGCGATGCGCCCGGCCGATCACACCCGCGCGCCCGGAGCAGTCGATTACGAAACGAGCTTCCAGCGTGCCCCCGTCCGCCAGCAGCACGCGCCCGGAATCGAACCCGCGTGCTTCCCCGCGGCGCACCGGACCCTGGTACAAGCTTTGTAGCAGGTCATCCAGCCGCGCGCGCAGCACATGGTAACCCAAGCCGTCCGCGAACATTTCTGTGCGCGGCTCCTCCGACCCCCACCACGATGTGTGCCCGGTGGAGCGGTCGAACCCCGCTCCTTCCAATTCCTCCCGGATCTCCAGCAACTGAAGCACTCGGGCGATGCTCGGCGGCAGGCTCTCCGCGCGATTTGCCGCGGGCGACTTGCCGCTGTCCAGCAGGCATACCTGGTGACCCCAGCGATGGAGCAGCCGCGCGGCGGTCGCGCCGGCGGGACCGCCGCCGATAATCAGCACGTCGAGCATTCGCTCTTAGACTACCTGGCTCTCGCGATCCTTCCAGTACGGCGCCCGCAGCTCTCGCTTGAGAATCTTGCCCGAGGGGTTCCGCGGCAGTACCTCGGCGAAGTCCACCGACTTCGGCGCCTTGTAGTGCGCGATTCGCTCGCGCGCGAACGCGATAATCTCCTCCGGCGTCACCTCCGTGCCCGCCTTCCGCACCACAATCGCCTTCACCGCCTCGCCCCATGTGGAATCCGGCACTCCGATCACCGCCACATCCGCGATCGCAGGATGCCCGAACAGCGCGCTCTCCACCTCCGCGGGATAAATGTTCTCCCCGCCCGAAATGATCATGTCCTTCACACGATCGTGAATGTAGAGGTACCCATCCTCGTCGAAAAAGCCCGCATCGCCGCTGTGGAACCACTCGCCCCGGATCGCCTTCTCTGTTTCTTTAGGCAAATTCCAGTAGCCCTTCATTACCTGTGAGGAACGCACCACGATCTCGCCCACCTGGTTCGGCGGCAGACTGTCTCCATTCGGCCCGAGCACGCGGATCTCAACACCCGACAGCACCTTGCCGCAGGATCGCAGCCGCTTCTCGTTTTCCGGGTCGTGATCCTCGGGCGGCAGGTACGTGATCGCGCCCGTGGTCTCCGTCAATCCATACACCTGCGCAAAACCGCAGGGCATCAGCTTCAAGGCCATGCGCAGCAGATCCACCGGAATCGGCGCAGCGCCGTAGAACACGATCCGCAGACTCGACAAATCGGTGTCCGGGAAAGTTGGACTCTGCAGCAGAAACAGAATGACGGCCGGAACCACGAACATCTTGTTGACCCTCTGATCCTGAATCAGGCGCAGGATCTCGGCCGGGGCCACCTCCCGCAGCACCACGTTCTTGGCCCCCGCATAGAACCCCGCCAGCGCATAACCGGTTCCGCCGATATGGAACAGCGGCATTGCCACCAGGCTGACGTCTGCGGCACTCCAGTTCCCCCAATCCTTCATGATCGTGGGCAGCAGACCCAGCAGGTTGAGGTTGGTCAACTGCGCCCCCTTGGGATGACCCGTCGTGCCGCTGGTGTACATCTGGATCACCACATCGCCACCAGCGGTCGGGATTCGCGGGTCTTCGTCCGAGTGCCGGTCCCGCCAGGCCTCGTAGGACTCCCACTCCGCGTGCGCGCCGCCCAGCGCAACGATCTTGCGAACTGTCTTCAGCTCCAGCGCGATCCTCGCCACCAATTCGAAGTACTCCGGGCCCACGAACAGAATCTCCGCCTGGGCGTCGTTGATCACGTACGCGACTTCCGGCGCCGCCAGCCGCCAGTTCACCGCCACCGTCACCTGGTTTGCTTTCGTGGCACCGAAGAAAATCTCAAAAAACGTGTCGCCATTCTTATCCAGGATCGCCAGCCGGGATTCCGGGCGAAGGCCCTCCCCCACCAGCCCGTTCGCCGCCCGGTTCGACAACCGATCCAGTTCCGCATAAGTTGTGGCACGCCCCTGAAACCAGGTAGCGGTAGCGTCGAGGCGTTCAGCGGCATGATGGCGGACGATGTCCGCGACCGTTTGGATCATGCGCATGAATATATCTCAACCTGGCTCTTCCGGAGGCGCGCCCGAACTGTAAGGTTCCGGGGACGGCGCCGTCAGCACCTGTGAACAGCGCAAACGATGCGCTGCGGAAGAGGAGCTTAACATGCTGGAAATATTGATTTTGCTTGCCGGGGTCGCCGGTGTGGCCCTGGTCAACTGGTACTTCTTCATGGCCCCCCGGACCGCTGTGGCGGCCAGGGCGTCAGCCGCTGGATATCAGGAAGTCACCATCAGGGTGGAGGGCGGGTACACGCCGTCTCTCATTCGCGCAAAGAAGGGTAAGCCACTCCGGCTGATTTTCGACCGGAAAGAGAAGTCCCCATGCTCGGACGAGATCGTCATCAGCGAATTTGGCGTTCGCCGGTTTCTCAAGCCGTTTGAAAAGACGGTGATCGACGTCACGCCGGCGAAAGAGGGCACCTTCGAGTTTGCATGCGGGATGAGCATGCTTCGCGGACAGATTCAGGTGGAGGGATAACCATGCAATCCGGAACGAAAACAGCAAACGAGATCACTTTTCCCGTCGCAGGGATGTCCTGCGGATCGTGTGCGCGGCGAATCAAGGCCGGGCTGGAAGCCCACACGGGTGTCACCGCAGTGGCCGTGAACCTCGCCGCGGGCGAGGTCACGGTCTCCTATGACCCGCGCACCACCGAGCCGCCCGCCCTCGCGGAAGCAATTCGAAAGAGCGGCTACAAGCCGGTCATACCCGAGCCGAATCCCCGCAGTAAAGACAAGAGAGGCGACGAAGATGCAATCGACAACACGTGACACAACCGAAGTCACAATCCCCGTATTCGGGTTGACTTGCGCCTCCTGCGTCGGTCACGTCCGGCAGGCGCTGGAAGAGCAGCGGGGCGTGACCAACGCGAACGTTAATCTCATCACCCGCGAAGCCAAAGTCTCTTTCAATCCCAGCGACACCAGCGCCGAAACCCTGGTGGAGGCGATCCGCGCCCGCGGGTACGGTGCGGAACTGCCGGCTGTTAACGCCAGCCTGGCCGACGAACAGGCAGCCCAAGAGCGGGCCCAAGCCAAGGAGTACCACGACCTGCTCTGGAAAGCGATTGCAACCGGGGTCTTGGGCGCGGTCGCCATGTTTCTCTCCATGCCGCTCATGTCAGCAGGAAGTCACGGCACGCATGGGGGCGGCGATCCGATCTTAGGCCCACTGATGAATCGCATCGAGCCGCCGATCCGGAGCGCGATGCCCGGGTTGTATTCAATGGATCCCGCCACTTTGAAATGGGCGCTCCTCCTGGTCACCATCGCTGTCGTGGGCTGGGCTGGACGCCAGTTTTACACTCGCGCCTGGACGGCCTTCCGGCATCGTACGGCCGACATGAACACGCTGATCGCGGTCGGCACCGGAGCGGCCTTCGTGTACTCCGTGGCGGCAACCGTCGTGCCGGACTTCTTCGTGCGGAACGGTGTGCCGGCCGAGGTTTACTACGAAGCCGTCGCCATGATCATTGCCCTGGTCCTGACAGGCAATGCCCTGGAGAGCCGGGCGCGGGGAAAGACCTCGGAGGCGCTGAAGAAAATGCTCTTGCTGCAACCCGCTCAGGCCCGTGTGCTTCGCGACGGAACCGAACTCGACATTCCCGCCAGCCAGGTTCAGAGCGGCGAGCTGGTCCTTGTGCGCCCCGGGGAGCGGATTCCAGTGGACGGCGTCGTTACTGAAGGCAGGAGCGCCGTCGACGAATCGATGCTGACAGGCGAACCGGTCCCGGTTCCGAAGGAGGTGGGCGACCAGGTGATTGGCGGTACCCTGAACCGCCTCGGCTCCCTTCGTTACCGGGCGACCAACGTCGGCGCGGCCGGTTTGCTCTCACAAATCGTTAAACTGATGCGCGAGGCCCAGGCTTCGCGAGCCCCCATGCAAAAGCTCGCGGACCGCATCAGCGCGGTTTTCGTCCCAGTCGTCATCTCCATCGCGATCGCGACCTTCGTCGCCTGGCTGCTCCTGGCGCCGGAAGCCGGCCTGGTACGTGCATTAAGTGCTGCCGTAGCCGTGCTGATCATCGCCTGCCCCTGTGCCGTCGGCCTGGCGGTGCCCACAGCAGTTACGGTCGCCATCGGCCGCGGCGCCCAGGCAGGCGTACTCTTCAAGGGCGGCGAAGCCCTGGAGAAGTTGCATGCGGTCGACACGATCCTGCTCGACAAAACGGGCACCATCACCCAGGGCCGGCCCTCGGTAACTCACGTTGTCCCCGCCGGCGGATTTTCGGAAGAAACCGTACTCGCCACAGCGGCCGCAGTCGAACGCCTCTCGGAACATCCTCTTGCCGAAGCGGTTGTAGAGGCGGCGGAGCAGCGGGCGTTGGTCTCGTCGCCGGCGGTCAATTTCGATGCCGTTCCCGGTCTGGGCGCCTCCGCAACCGTGGAGGGACGACAAGTGCGGATCGGCAATCAGCGACTGATGGAATCGCAGGGAATTGATGCAACGGCGTTGCTGCCCAAAGCCGAGGAGTTCTCGGCCGCCGGAGCCACCCCGGTGTTCGTGGCCATCGACGGCGTGGCGGCGGGTGTGATCGCCATCACCGACCCCATGAAACCCACCTCTGCCGCAGCCATCCGGAAACTGCGCGCCAAGGGACTTCGCGTAGTAATGCTTACCGGCGACAGGAAAACAACGGCCTTGGCAGTCGCGCGTAGCGCCGGAATCGAGGAAGTAATCGCTGGAGTTCTGCCGGAAGGAAAGGTCGCCGAAGTGAAGCGCCTGCAGCAGGAGGGACGCCGCGTAGCCATGGTGGGTGACGGCGTCAACGATGCGCCGGCCCTCGCGCAGGCCGATGCCGGACTTGCGATGTCATCGGGCTCGGACATCGCTTCGGAGGCTTCCGACGTGACGTTGATGCGCAGTGACCTGGAGGCCGCCGTCTCGGCAATCGATCTCTCCCATCGCACATTCCGCGTTATGAAGCAGAACCTCGCGTGGGCGTTTCTCTACAACGTGATTGGAATTCCGGTCGCGGCGGGCGCACTGTACGCCCCCTTCGGCCTCCTGCTCACGCCTGTCCTGGCCAGTGCCGCCATGGCCCTGTCTTCGTTCAGCGTCGTGAGCAACAGCCTCCGTCTCCGCCGCTGATGCGAGGTTCGTCTCGATCCCAGCATGGTAGCCTTCGGGCATGACCAGCGGTTCCGGAAAGAATGCCGGGCTCACTCCGGAAGCCATCGCACGGCTTGTCGAAGGCCGCCAGCAGTTCTTGTCCTTCCTGGAAAAGAGGATCCAATCCAAGGCCGCCGCGGAAGACATCCTGCAGGCGGCCTTCGTCCGTAGTCTCGAAAAAGGCGGCTCCGTCCGGGACGAGGAGAGCGTCGTAGCCTGGTTTTATCGCGTGCTCCGCAACGCGATCATCGACTACTACCGCCAACGCGGATCGGCTGAGCGCGCTTCGGAACAACTCATCGGCCATCTGCAGACCCACCAGGAACCGGACGAAGTGTTCAAAGGCGAGATTTGCGAGTGTGTCACCGCGCTGCTCGACAACGTGAAGCCGGAGTACCGCAATGCGATTCAGACTGTCGATCTGAACGACGGAAGCCTGGCCGACCTCGCAGCTCAAGCCGGCATCACCGCAAACAACGCCGCCGTCCGCGTGCATCGCGCCCGCGAAGCCCTTCGCAAACAGGTCGTCACCGCTTGCGGCATCTGCGCCACGCACGGCTGCATCGAGTGCGACTGTAAGCCTAAAGGCGACTCCGGCTGCCACTGAAATTGCCTGGGAGGAGTGTAAGGATCCGGCAAGCGTTCGTCAGCACCTCTGTAAGGAGCGACGAACCAGATGACAAACTTGATCCGATACAGCCTGATCCCTTCTGCCCTTTCCCTGACTCTGACACTTGCCCCGGGGGGACGTGCTCAGCATGCGCATGAGCACCCACCTGCCGCCACGGAGCAAAAGGTTGCGGCAACCCATGACCACCATCATCACGGGCGAGCACTCGGAACCGCCGCAGGCCCCAACCGCGGCACGGGTTTTCTGCTTGGATTCGGTTCCGGCACCAGCGTGAACCCTGCTTCCTGGCCAATGCCGATGGTCATGCAGACCAAGGGGGACTGGAACCTGATGTGGATGGGGCAGGCATTCCTGGTGGCCACCCAGCAATCGGGGCCTCGCGGCGGCGACAAGATCTATTCCGCCAATTGGGGTATGCTGGCCGCCGCCCGTAACCTGGGACGCGGGAGCCTGATGGTGCGCGGCATGGTCTCGCTGGATCCGCTCACCATCACCGGCAAGCAATACCCGCTCCTGTTTCAAAGCGGCGAGACTGCGAATGGCAGGCCCATTGTCGACGGACAGCACCCGCACGATTTTCTGATGGAGCTGAGCATCCACTACGCTCGCCCCATCGGGGAGAAGACCATGGTGAACTTCTACTACGCGCCGGTCGGCGATGCGGCCCTGGGGCCCATCGCCTTTCCGCACCGCGCTTCAGCCATGGAGCTGCCCCAGGCTACCCTCGGCCACCACTGGCAGGATGCCACGCACATTGCGAACAATGTGGTCACCGCCGGTGTGATGTATGGCAAGTTTCGCCTGGAAGCCAGCGGATTCCGCGGCCAGGAACCAAACGAGAATCGTTGGAACCTTGACATGGGACCGATCGACTCCTGGTCCAGCCGGTTGACATGGCAACCTGGCCGAAACTGGGTTGCGCAGGTCTCCGCCGGCCGGCTCCGCAGGCCGGAAACAACACACCAGGACGACATCGTCCGGAGCACCGCCTCCATTCACTACACCCGGCCGGTCCGCGGGACGATGGGCTGGTCGAGCAGCTTGATCTGGGCCCGGAACTACAAGACGATCGGACGCTACGCGACGAACGCCGTGCTGGCGGAGACTGTGGTCCCGGTTAGCCGCAGAAATCTGGTGACCGCCCGATTCGAATGGTCGCAGCGCGATGAGCTTTTCGAGTACGACCACGACCTGGCGCACGAGATCTTCCTCCAGACGGGGAAACACGCGCACAATGTCGCCGCCTATACCGCTGGTTACACACGCGAACTCGGCTCGGCGCTGTCGATACAATCTGCGGTTGGGTTCAATGTCACCGCGTACTCGATCGCGAGCACCCTTAAGCCCTATTACGGATCCCGCCCGTTTGGAGCGAACGTGTTCCTGCGCTTTCGCTTGGATCGCGGCGAATAACCAACTCTCAGAGCGTCCGCGTCACCTTGCTGAGCGTCCGCGGCCGATCCGGATTCAAGCCCTTTTCCGCCGCCAGACACGCCGCCAACAACTGCGCCGGAACAATGTACGGAATCGGCGTGTACAACTCCTCGGGCGAATAGGCTTTCTTCGATAGCGGCACCGGCACCACTACCGCGCGGCGCGCCATCGCCTGCGCCTCCCGGTTCGAGCGGTCCGTGATCACCAGCGTCTCGGCCCGCAGCGACTCCAGCTTCACCAGCATCTCTCGCATTCCCGGCCAGGTGACTCCCGACGGTGCGAACAGAAACACCGGAAACGAGGACTCCACCATCGCGATCGGCCCGTGCAGGAAGTCCGCCGAGGAGAAGCGCTCGGCCACGATGTAGCAGGTCTCCATCAGCTTCAGCGCGAGCTCGAAAGCGTTGGAATAATTCAACCCGCGCCCCACCACCACCGCGTGCTCCATAAAGCGGTAGCGGTCCGCCAGTTCCCGGATGTCCGGCTCCAGCGTCAGCGCTCCGGCGGTCCAGCCGGGAAGGCGCTCCACGTCATCCAGGCGAATCTTGCCGCCCAGCGCGTAGGCCAGCAGGTACAGCATCAGCAACTGGCCGGTGTAGGTCTTGGTGGCCGCGACGCTCTTCTCGCGGCCGGCGCGCACCAGCAACACGATATCCGCCATGCGGGCCATGGCGCTGCGCGGCTCATTGGTGATACCCACCGTCATCGCCCCGGATTCGCGGGCGCGTTCCAGCACCACGTTCGTATCCGTGGATTCGCCCGATTGCGAAATCGCCACCACCAGCGCATCCCGCATGTCGAGCTTGGCCTGATACAGCGTGAAAACGCTCGGCGCCGCCAGCGAGACCGGGATGCCGGTAGCGATCTCCAGCAAATAGCGCGCGAACTGCGCCGCGTTGTCCGAGGTGCCGCGGGCCGCCAGCAGAATCCAGCGGGGCCGCCGTCGCGCCAGCGTTCGCTTCAGCTTTTCGATCTTGCCGATTTCGGCGCGGAAGGTCTTCTCGAGCGCCTCCGGCTGCTCGAGAATCTCCGCCAGCATCTGGGACATAGATCCCTAGTGTAGCCGCTAATAGACGCCCCGCAGCCGCGTTTCCGTGCCCAGCCACACGCTCCGCACCGGCCGTTCGGAAGGCGGCGCAACCGTCACCCGCGGCCGCAGCACCAGCAGAACTTCGTTCTCCTGCTTGCTCGACACCCGCCGTTGAAACAGGTATCCAAGCAGCGGAATCCGCGACAGGAACGGGATCGCCTCCGTTGTCCGAAACTGCTGGCTGCCGAAAAGCCCCGAAACCACCGCGGCTTCGTCGGTCCGCAGCCGGACTTTCGACTGAAACTTGCGATTCTGAATCGCCGGGACGCCGTTTCCGTTGAACTCGCCCAGAGCCTTGGATTCAGCCTCGAACTCAATGGAAACTTCATCGTTGCTATGCACTTGCGGGGTAAACTTCAACGTAAACCCGAGATCTTCGAAGTTGATGGTGGGCGGCGCGACGATGTCTTCCGGAGCGCCAACAAACAGGCTTGTGATGATCGGATACCGGTCGCCGAGCGTAAGTGTCGCCGGGGTCCCGTCCGCCGCCACGAGATCGGTCTTCAGCATCGCGACGGCATCGGACTCGGTCGCCTGCGCCACCGCGGCGATGCTGGTGATCCCCACTCCCAGCAGGCTTTGCCCGCCGCCCAGCAGGATCAGCCGCGCCGTGTCCGGCACCGAAACGACGTTGTTGAGCCAGTCGCCCAGATAGTACACCGGAAACAGGGACTGCCACTGAAATCCGAAAGTCAGGGAGGAGGACTTGCGAACCGAAAGAAGCTGCGCTTCCAGATGTACCTGCGCGCGAGGCTGAGACAGATCGCTCAACAGTTGTGTGGCGGCATGGACCTTCATCACCGCGTCCCGGATCAGGATCAGCCGCTTCATCGGGTCCACGGTTAGCCGGCGCATCTCCAGCGACTGCTGCACCAGCGACCCCAGCTC